>DATKYV010000232.1:0-24920 GCA_035528275.1 Terriglobia bacterium
GGTTTATTGCGAACCCATCGTCGCAGCGCTGGGCGCCGACCCGCTGCGCTACTACCTGATGCGCGATGTCCCGTTCGGCCAGGACTCGAGTTTCACCTACGACGGCCTGATCCGGCGTTACAACTCCGACTTGGCTAATGACCTCGGGAACCTCGCAAACCGAACCGTGACGATGGTGAATCGTTACCTCAATGGTGTCGTCCCGGCGGCAATCTCCGGAGACACCGATCTGAGGGAAAGCGAGCGGGACCTGCTGGCGACTCAGGACTCTGCGTTGGAACGTATTCCCCTGCACTATGAAAACAATGATTTTTCGCGCGCCCTGGAAGAACTCTGGCGCTTCGTTAGGGCAGTCAACCTGTACCTGACTGATACTCAGCCGTGGGCAATGGCCGAAGACGCGTCCCGGCGGGGTTCCCTGGGCAATGTTCTCCGCAGGGCTGCCAAGGCTCTACGCATCATCTCCGCTCTGACTTTTCCGGTGATGCCGGCCTCCATGCAGAAGCTCTGGGAGCAGCTTGGCATGGAGGGGAAAGTGGAGGACGTGCGGCTGGATCAGCCGCATTGGGAGGATCTTCCGCCGGAAGTCCGCGTCGGAAAGCCGGAGCCGATCTTCCCCCGCGTCGAAAGCGATGCAACCCTGAAGAGAATTCACGCACTGGCCGAAGCGGACCGGACCCGTGTTGAGGTGACGAAAAACAAGGAGGCTACGAAACCTGTGGATGCACCTGCTGAACAGAAGATTTCCATCGAGGACTTCGCCAAGGTCGAGATGCGGACGGGCGAGATTCGCTCCGCTGAGCCGGTGCCCGGCGCGCAAAAACTCTTGAAGCTGATGGTGGACATCGGCTCGGAAGTCCGCCAGGTGGTTGCCGGCATTGCCGAGTACTACAAACCGGACGAGATCGTGGGAATGAAAGTTGTCCTGGTGACCAACCTGCAGCCGCGAAAGCTGCGCGGCGTGGAGTCCAACGGCATGATCGTCGCCGCCACGGTGGGCGAAGAAGGCCGGCCCGTGCTGGTCACATTCAAGGAAGATGTACCCAATGGAGCTCGGCTCAAGTGATTGATTCATTGGCTCACTGATTCATTGATCCATTAACCTTAAGACGGAACGAAGGTCATGCGGCGGACCCAGTCACATGGGAAACGCGCGCAACATGACGAACGCGCGTGGTGAATGCTTCAATGATTCAATGGCCCAATGATTCAATGGCCCAATGAATCAATGGACCAATTCCTGCTTGACTCTCACGCCCACCTGGATGACTCAGCGTTTGATACGGACCGCGACGCGGTCATCGAACGCGCCCGCGCCGCCGGCATCTCGCGGATTCTGACCATCGGTGGAGGCACTGCACCGGGGACTCTCGGCGCTGCTCTTTCCATTGCCGAGCAACACGACTGGATCTACGCGACGGTGGGGATCCATCCTCATGAGGCCCGTCATTTCAGCGATGCGCATGGCGATGAAATCCGCGTCCTGGCCAAAAATCCCAAGGTGCTGGCCATCGGTGAAATCGGTTTGGATTATTTCTACGACCATTCCCCGCGCGAGACTCAGCGGGGGGTCCTGATTCGACAACTCGAGTTGGCCCGCGAACTGAAGCTTCCGGTGGTGATCCATTGCCGGGACGCTTGGGGCGATCTACGCCAAGTCGTCTCCGATCACTGGAGCTCGTCAGGTCTGGGTGGAATTCTCCATTGCTTCTCCGGCAGCCGAGACGACGCTTTCCGATTTCTGGAGGGGGGGTTTCTGATCTCCTTCGCCGGCAACGTGACTTTCAAGAAGGCGGAGGACCTGCGCGCTGTGGCGCGTGAGGTCCCTGCGGACCGAGTCCTCGCCGAGACGGACAGCCCGTACCTTGCGCCGGTTCCGTTCCGCGGCAAACGCAACGAGCCTGCCCACGTCCGTGAGACGGTGCGCCTTCTGGCCGGCTTGCGGAACATGACCGAAGAGGAATTGGGACTTCAGATTCAGCGCAACTTTTCCGCCCTTTTTTCTCTGACCTAGGATCGCGCTCCCTTTTCGGGTGATTCACCGGCATCCGAGTGCAAGCCAGCCGCCGCGAGCCGCGCCCGGACCGGTCCAGGGCTGTGACGCGCGAAGTTCGCGCTTTCCTTCCGTCATCTTTTGTGGGACTATGTTCTATCTAGGCAAGGTTTTCCGATTCTGAGATTCAATCTCAAAAAGGGCTCAGACGCAGACTGCGGCTGGAGAAACAGGGCTTGGCTTCCATCAAGAACTTGACCGGCAAGGAAATCTTTGATCTGGTCCGCTCCGATCTGCAGAAGGTGGAGGAGGACTTCTGCCAGCTGAGTGTTTCCAGTGTTCCCGCCATCACCGAAATCGGCCAATACCTGCAAGTGAGCGGCGGCAAGCGCCTGAGGCCGGCCCTTGTCTTGCTGGGCAGTAAACTGGCGGGGTACGAGGGTCCGGCGGCGGTCCGGCTCGGGGCGGTTGTCGAGCTCATCCACACCGCCACTCTGGTCCACGACGACGTCATCGACGAAGCCGATACGCGGCGCGGACGCCCCTCCACCAATTCCCGCTGGGGCAACCATATCAGTGTTCTGGCCGGCGACTGGCTCTACATGCAGGCTTTCAACGTCGCGCTGACCGAGCGGAGCTTCAAGATTCTCGACCTGCTGATCGGCGTGACCCAGGTCATGGTTGAAGGCGAGCTCCTTCAGTTGACGCAGCTCCATCGTCTCGATGTGACCGAAGACCAATACTTTGATCTTTCCTATCGCAAGACGGCGTGCCTCTTCTCTGCCGCGCTTCGCCTGGGCCCGATTCTGGGGAAGATGCCTGAAGAGGAAGAGATGAAGCTGGGGTCCTACGGGGTCAATTTGGGTCTCGCTTTCCAGTTGGTGGACGACATGCTCGACTTCACGTCTTCCGAGGAGAAACTGGGCAAGCCCATCGGCAGCGACCTGCGGGAAGGCAAGGTGACCCTGCCTCTCATCTACCTTCTTCAAAGATGCCGGCCCGATGAAGCAAGAATTGTATCGCGTGTCCTTGAAGAGCGGGGCTTTCACTCCGTGCAGTTCTTCGAGATTCTGGACCTCATTGAGCGCTACGGCGTGCTGCAGATGGCGCGCGATAAGGCCCTGCACCTGGCCGAGGAGGCGAAGAACTCCCTGGACGGGTTCCCTGACTCTCCTTACCGGGACGCGTTGAGATCGCTTCCGGAATTCATCGTCGAGCGCGAATCCTGATCGCGGCTCGCTCCTGCCTGGCATGAAACGCCGCCACGAGATCGAAATCAAGCTGGAAATTCAAAGTCTCCGTGAAATCAAGCGCCGCCTGTTGGGCTTGGGCTTTCGCGTCACTGAGCCGCGGCACTTTGAGAGCAACACGCTGTTTGACTTCCCGGATTTGCGCTTGTGGAAGGCGCGATGCCTTCTGCGCCTGCGCCGGGCGGGGAAAACCTGGCTTCTGACGTTCAAGGGCGCTCCGTCCCCATCGCGGCGATACAAGGTGCGAAGAGAGATTGAAACTCGCCTGGAAGACGGCCGTATGGCCGAGGAGATTCTGGAAAGTCTGGGGTTGTCGCCGGCGTTCCGTTATGAGAAGTTCCGAACGGTTTATTCACCCGGTAGTCGGCAGGCAAGAGCCAGCAAAGGGCTGCTGGTTTGTGATGAAACACCCATCGGGAACTACCTGGAGCTCGAGGGTCCCCGGCGGTGGATTGACGAGGTGGCGCGTCGATTGGGTTTTGGCACCCGAGATTACATCACCGCCAGCTATGCTTCGCTGCACCGCCAGAGGTGTCTGACGCGCGGGGAAAGGCCGGGAGACATGGTTTTCAAACGCAAATCCTGATTGGGTTTCGCTGAAAGTTGAGCTATACTGGTTGTCACTGCTCCACGCAACGTCACAAGCTGCCGGGCAGGGAGGATGGAATATGCCGCTAGGTTTTATTGGAGAGGGGCTGCTTCAGCCGACCCATATCTTCTTCATTCTGCTTATCGTCCTGCTCATTTTCGGGCCGGGTAAGCTGCCAGAACTGGGAAAGGGCCTGGGGAAGGGGATTCGGGAGTTCAAGGACGCCATCAGAGGCGCCGCCGCCGAAGAACCCCCGCAAAAGAAGTCTGAAGAGAAATCGGAACAGAAATAGGCCTGATACACTCCCTGATTTGCTCCCGAAAAGATCTTCCAGACCTCGTCCGAAGGCGCCCCAGAGCAACCAGACGAAAGCAGGAGAGCGGCGCGGAGTGTTGTAGCCCGCCCCAGACACTCGGACGTCGAGGTCGCTTGATAGACTTCAGGCCCGCGGGGCCGCTCGATACGTTCGCTGCCCTGTTCGGACGCCAGCGTTGACGGAAATCTCGGGCGTGTGTTATAAATTTCACGATAGCATCAGATGAGACTCACTGCGATTGCCCATTCCTCGGTAGCTCAATGGTAGAGCATTCGGCTGTTAACCGAAGGGTTCCAGGTTCGAGTCCTGGCCGAGGAGCCAAACCCTCTGATCTGTCGGCTGACTACTGCGTGTATGTTCTGCTCAACCCGCAAGGCAAGATTTACGTGGGCCACACCAATGATCTCGTCCGTCGTCTGACCCAGCACAACGACCCGGAGTATCGCGGCACTCTGCACACGAAACGGCACCCTGGCCCCTGGCGGCTGGTGCATCAAGAGGCGTTTCGAACTCGCGGTGAAGCGATGCGCCGGGAAAGGGAACTGAAGAGCGGGCGAGGTCGAGACTGGGTCCGGAAACAGCTTGCGTTCGGCTGTTAATTCGTCGGCTGACGAATTCCAGGTTCGAGTCCTGGCCGAGGAGCCAAACCCTCTTAGTCTCTCCGGTCTCACCTTCTCTCCCTACCCGCAATCTCCGATTCCGCATGGAGCTTGATGTATCTGACCCATTCCGGATAGATACCTTGATTGCTAGTCGCCGCAACGTAGGATAGGATGCCGGGAGCGGATAACAATTCATTAAACTCTGGCGGGCTTTCTCCCTCCGCGACTTCCGCCCCAGAGAGGCTGGGGCATTGGACAGCGAACAGATCGCCCGAATTCTTGACGAGCTAAAGTCGGGCCGGGCAACTGGCGCTTGGGCCGAGTTTCTTCAGGCTTGCTCTCCCCTCATTCTGCATGTAGTTCAATCATTTCAACACGATGCCGATTCGATCGCGGACTGTTACCTTTATGTTTGCGAGCAGTCGTGTCGGAACAACTTCCGGCGACTACTGCGATTCCGGCCGGACGGGCCGGCCAGCTTCTCCACCTGGCTGCAGGTCGTAGTGCACAATCTGTGTCTGGACTGGCGCCGCAAGCACTACGGCCGTGCCCGGCTCTTCGAGTCGATCGCCTAACTCCCGGCCTTGAACCAGGATGTCTTTCGATGCCTCTACGAGCAGGGACTGTCGGCCAGCGAAGCCGTCATCTCATTGCGGTCGCAACATCCCCAGCTCACCAGCCAGCAGGTGGAGGACTGTCTGTAAAGTCTTTTCCGCTCTCTCAAGCCTCGTCAACGCTTTCTGCTGAGTCTCCGCCGGGCGATGGCGGGGTCGCCCGATGGCCTCACCGGTGAATCGGATGAAGCCGCCCTCCAGCAAGTCCCGGACCCACAGCCCGATGCCGAGAGACTTTTCATCCTCGAAGAGCAACGCGCATCTCTCGCCAGATCTGTTGCCCGGCTGGAGGACGTTGAGCGGCTGCTCATACGACTTCGGTTCGAACAAGGTTTGACGCTCCAGCAGGTCGCCATAGTTGCGGGACTTCCCGATGCGCAAACCGCCGACCGGCGCATCAAGGCCATCCTTGGCCGGCTCAGGAAGGAAATGAGCTGACAAAATTTGACGGAGGACGGAAAACCGAGATTGATGTCCGTGTATAGAAGTATAGAGAAGAGAAAGAGCTGAGTGAGGGTGGACCCGAACCTCTGAGGAGAAGCATGAAGGGTGGAATCCTAAAACGATGGTTGCGATTCGGAGATGGCCAAGGCCCAGAGCGCGGCTGGCGTTGCCCCGATGAGACGAGGCTCGCCGCCTTCCTGGAGGGAAAACTCGCCGGCAAGGCGAAGGGACGCATGGTGCATCACCTGGCAGATTGCAGCCACTGCCTCGCCCAGGTTGCGGAGCTTTCCCGGCTTCAGACTGAAGAACTGCCCGTCGAAGTTCCTGCTGCCCTGCTTGCCAGGGCGCGCGGACTTGCCGAGACTGCCCAACCGGGCGCCGGCCGCCCCTTAGTCCGCTGGGGTGCTATCGCTGCGGCGGCGGCCTGCGTGGCGCTTGTCGTTGCGACGACCTACCGCCAGCCGCCTCCGCCGCCCGCGCTGGCACCAACACCACCGGCGGGACCGCGGGAAACGATCTCATCGCCTTTGGCAACTCCACCTCAGGCGGAGCCTCGGCGAACCGTCCGCAATTTGCCGAATAGGGCTCCGGTGCCGCGATTGCTTTATCCCCGGGAAGGCTCTACCGTCGCACCCGGCGGCATCGAGTTCCGCTGGCAGGATGTGCCCGGGGCTCTCTACTACGACGTGCGCGTGGTCACGGAGGCAGGCGATGTCGTCTGGGAGGGTCGGGCCGAGAAGGCGGAAGCCCGTCTTCCCTCCGATGTTCAACTAACTGCCGGGCAGGCATTCTTCGTGCGGGTTCGGGCGTGGCTCGCGGAAGGCAAGACCGTTACGTCCAGAGTTGTAAGCTTCAGGGTAAGAGACCACAGCTGATCGGGAAGTCATTTGAGGTTTGCGCATGGGCCGCGGGCGGTCTCTCACAGCGCTCACGCTGACTCTCCTCATAGTGCTCGCCGCACCCTTGCTGCGCGCGGAGGGGGAAGCCGCCGGGGAAATCCTGGCGCGAGGCCGTCAGGTCTACACCGAACAAGGCCCGGAGTCCGGCCTGCCTCTCTTCGAGCAAGCCCTGGATTTGTACCGCGAGGCTTCCGACCGCCGCGGCGAAGCCATCGTCCTCGGCTACATCGGAAACTGCCACAAACGCCTCGGAGACCTTCCGCTCGCCCTCGATTACCTCAACAAAGCGCTGACCATCAAACGCGAACTGGGCGACAAGCTGGAGGAGGGCAAAACACTCAGCCATCTCGGCCTCGTTTACTGGGAGATGGGCGACTACCAGCGGGCGATCGATCACCTCACGCGCAGCATTTCCCTGGCCAGAGAGCTTGGTGACCGGCAGTTGGAAGGGGCGGCTCTCAACAACCTGAGTCTTGTTTACGACGAGCAGGGCGACTACCAGCGTTCCCTCGAGCAGTATCAGCACGCTCTCGACCTGCATCGCGCCACGGGATTCTCCGAGGGCGAAAGCGCCACGCTGGGGAATATCGGCGGTGTTTACCTGTTCCTTGGCCGCTTTCGGGAAGCCATGCGGTATTACCAGCAGGCGCTGGCCATCAGCCAGAGGCTCAACCTGAAGCCATCCGCGAGTCAGGACCTGGGGAACCTGGCGCTCTGTCATCTTGGCTTAGGGCAGGTCAAGGAAGCTCTCAGCACCTTCGATCGCGCCTTGACACTGGCGCACGAAGCGGGCCTCAAGAAAGAGGAAGCGGACTGGCGCAAAGGCAAAGGGGAAGCCTTATTTCATGTCGGCAAGTACAACGCGGCGATGGAGGAATACGACCGCGCCTTGCGGGTTTATGAACAAGCCGGGTTGAAGCGGGAGCTGGTTGAGGCTCTTAACGATCTTGGGGCACTCCAGATGCTCTTGGGTGATGCGACGTCGGCGGAGAAGGAGTTTCGCCGCGCCGTCGAGCTGGCGCGGGCGCTGGGAAATCCCCGCGGCGTCACGCTGAATCTCCTGGCACTGGGCAATCTGGAATGGCGGCGGAAGCGATACGAAGAGGCGGCCGCCCTCTATTCCCAGGCGCTGGCCCGCGCCCGCGAGGCGGATGATCGCGCCCAGATGGCCGCCAGTCTGGTTCAGCTTGCGCTCACCTATCCGGAGCTCAACCGTTACGATGAGGCGATCCGCGAGGGCGAGGATGCATTGCAGATCGCCCGAGAACAGGAAACCCGCCTGGCCGAGGCGGAAGCCCTTTACGCACTGGGAGAAGCCGAGCGCCGCCGAGGCCGACTCGATGCCGCGCTCGAGCGTTACGAGACAGGGGAAGAGATCGTGCAGTCTTTGGGCGATCCGGAGCTCGGCTGGCGGCTGGCTTACGCGCACGGGCTGGCGCTCGAACAGGCGGATCGTCCCGAAGACGCCGTGGCGGCCTACAAGCGCGCGGTGGGCATCATCGAGGCGGTTCGCAGCCAGCTTCTGGAAGAGCGCTACCGGGCCGGGTACATCGAGGACAAGTTCCAGGTCTACGTGGCGCTGGTCCGGTTGCTGCTGAAGCTCGATCGTCCGCGCGAGGCATTTCTGTTCTCCGAGAAACTGCGCGCTCGCAGCTATCTCGATCTGCTGAACCACGCCTCGGCGCCGGTTCTCGACCCCGCCCGGCAAGAGGAAGAAAACGAGCTTCGCGCCCGGATCCGTCGGCTAGAACGAGCTATCAAGGAAGAGACGACCAAACCTTCACCCGAGCAGCGGCGCCAGGCGCTGGATTTGTTCTCCACCGAACTGGTCGCTGCCGAGCGGTCTTACCAGAACCTGCTTGATGACTTGCGACGCAGCCAGCCGCAATACGCTGCCGCCCACGCCCTGGAGATTCCGAGCTCCGAAGCCGTCCAGGAATCGCTTCCGGCCGGGACGGGAATCATCGAATACGTGATCGAAGAGCAGGGCGTTGCCGTCTTCGTTGTCACCGGCCAAGCCCTCCGAGCGACGACCGTGCCCATTCGGGCGGTTGACCTCGAATCCAAAGTGTCGTTGCTGCGGGATTTGATTCTCAACGTTGATTCGGATGCCTGGGTCAAGCCGGCCGAAAGCCTGCGCCAGACTCTTATCGATCCTCTCGAAGAAGCCGGGTGGTTGGAAGGTCTCAGCAAGCTGTACGTGGTCCCGCACGGGGTGCTGCATTACCTCCCTCTGGCCATCCTGCCGCACCCCTCGGCCGGCGGGAGACACTTCCTGATGGAAGACTTCGCCGTCTCCTATCTTCCCGCGGCCGCGGCCCTGGTCAATGGTGCGCGTTCCGAAGATCCTGAGAATTCGCTCTTCGCCCTGGCGCCCGCGCGCGCCCGACTGCGGTTCGCACAGAGCGAGGCGCAGAGCATTTCTGAGTATTTCCAGGCCCGGCGCTTGGTCCTGTTGGGCGCTCGGGCCACCGAGGGAGCTTTCAAGCGCCAAGCCGACCGCTACTCGGTGATTCACCTCGCCACGCACGGGTTTTTCAACCGGCTCAACCCGCTCCTTTCAGGAGTCGAGCTGGAGCCCGACCAAGACGAGGATGGCAGATTGGAAGTGCACGAGATCCTGGGACTCAGGCTCCACGCACGGCTCGTCACCCTCAGCGCCTGCGATACGGCCCTGGCCAGCGGCTATTTCGCGGAAGTGCCCGCCGGCGATGATTTTGTGGGGCTCACCCGGGCGTTTCTGTATGCCGGCAGCCCCTCGGTCCTGGCCAGCCTGTGGGAGGTCAACGACCGCTCCACCCCGCGGCTGATGCGGAGCTTTTACAGCCACTTAGCGAAAACCGACAAGGCAACAGCACTCGTAGAGGCCCAGCGCGCCCTGGTCCGCGAGGGTGGCCGGTTCAGCCATCCGTACTTTTGGGGACCTTTTGTCCTGGTGGGGATGATGAATTGAGAAAGACGCGCGGAAAAATACGGCGCGTGTCCGTGTAACATAGGTAGAAGGATTTTCCGACCGAACCCAGATTTCGGCTGGGCCCGGCGGCAAAAAGCGGAGGGCTATTCCCATGACAAGCTGTGGACGGTTTCGAGGACTTCTTGTTCTCTTCTTCTTTCTCGCTTCAATCTTCTTCGTGACGGCCGGGCCGCCCACGGCGCAGGCGCAGGAAGTGGTGGTCAGCGCCGCTGTCCCTGACAACTCTCCGCAAGGCACGGTGAATCTGAACGTGACGATCAAAGGCAAGGGATTCAAGAAAGGCGCGAAGGCGCAGTGGTTCGTCACCGGAACCACCAATCCCGGCGGAGTGACGGTAAATTCGACCGCCTTCGTCAGTTCGACTGAACTGGCCGCTAACATCACTGTTGCCGCCGAGGCGCAGACGGATAAGAAATTCGACATCAAGGTGACGCTCTCGAGCGGCCGCACCGGCAAGGGTATCGAACTATTCTCCGTGACCGTGCCAGCGCGCCCCGCGGATTGTTATTCCTCAGCGCCAGGATGCCTCGACACAAGCTTCGGCGATGGAACGGGCAAAGTCACGACAAAGACCGCAGCTGGCACCCCTTATGAATCAAGCTCAGCGTCGGCGCAGGCAGTTGCGATCCAGGCCAACGGGGCGATCGTTGCAGCCGGCAACACTCCGGATCCCAATGACGGGACGAGGGACTTTGCACTGGTTCGCTACAACTCTGACGGGTCACTCGACCTCGGCTTCGGCACGGGCGGCATAGTGACGGGAAAATCGTGCTGGCGGGAGGTGCCGGGACCAACTTCGCATTGGCCCGCCTGACACCCGAAGGCGCGTTGGATCCCGCCTATTGTGCTTGGTGGGTACGCCGAGAGCGCCAACAAGGGCAGCGCGACCGGCTACGACTTCGCCTTGGCCCGCCTGCTGGAGAATGGAGCACTCGATCCCACGTTCGGCTCCGGCGGTAGGCTCCTAACCGACTTCGGAAACACAACCGACAGGTTGGAGGGTCTCGCATTGGACGCGGCTGGGTATATCGTGGCGGCGGGATGGTCAGGTGCGTCCAATAATCCCCCCGCCCGCAATTTCGCCCTCGCGCGCTACACTCCCGACGGCCAGCTCGATACTACGTTTGGCAGCGGCGGGAAGACGACAACCGATTTTGTAGGCAACCTGGATGTGGCGCTCGCTGTTGCCATTCAACCGGATGGCCAGATTGTTGCGGCAGGGACAACTGTTATCTACGGGATGGGTGAGTACTTCGCCCTGGCGCGCTACAACCCGGATGGTAGCCTCGATACCTCCTTTGACAGCGGCACAGGGAAGAACGGAGTAGTTATCACCACCAGCTTTGGGGGCAACGACGACGTCGCGTATGGGCTCGCACTCCAGCCCGACGGCAAGATCGTCGCACTCGGCTCCTCCATTTTTGGCGACAACATCTGGTACTTCTCCTTGGCGAGGTATTACCAGTAGGATCAACCGGCGGCGCTGCTGCCCAACGTGCGCCACCGAGTGCGCGCCATGATTGCACCCTCACCCCGGCCCTCTCCCCGAGGGAGAGGGTGGCCCGATCAGATCGGGACGGGTGAGGGGCCGTGGGGAGCGGGTTTGAAACACGCACCTACGTGGCCGGTGGGCCATAGGGGCAGTTCCCGACAGTATCGGGACAGGTCGGGAACCGTCCCGACTCTCAAGAGCTGAGGCAAGCACTAATGATTCGGGAGAAGGTTCTCTGGATTTCGCTGCTGGTGATGGTCGTTATCATCGCGGCGAATGCGTTGCGGGGGCTGGCACACTGGTGGGCGAGATAGGAGCTCAGGCCACGGATTTCGCGCCCGCAGCTTGCCCGCCCCCAACTGAGGCGAAAATGTCACCCATGAGCGCGAACTCGACAATTGTTAGCAAGGGTGAGTCAAGGGTGAAGCCTGCTGGTGCCCCGGCCCATGCCGAATCCACGCGTGCTCCGGAATGCTGCGGCCAGGCGATGGAGCCGCGGCTCGTGCACGCGCGCAACCGCTTCGGCGAGACAATCTTCGTCGCCGTCTGGCGCTGTCTCGTCTGCAACCGAATCATTCACTGACGCGGGGGCGTTTCCCCATAGGACATTCTGCAGGGCCTCAGCGGATCCCGCGAGGGACTGTGTGTGGCCCGCGAGTGTAAAGCGAGGGGAGAGGGATGGGGTTTGAGGTCGACCTACAGAAAAAGAGACTCATGCCCGGACGCGCCGGCCGATTTGCCGGGGCCGTGGTAGGCTACCAATCGCTCTGCGCGCCGAAGACGTGGTACTTGGCGAATTTTGCAGCCAGTGCGGGCCGGGAATCCGAGGTTTCCGGCATCATGGTCCGTACAATCTTGGCTCGGCAATGAACCAAGTCTTCGGCCTTGCCCCCCAGCACCGGCGGTTGGACAAATTCCATCTCAACCGGCGTATTCACATCAACCATCTTTCCGGCATGAAACAGAATGCCCGACCGGCTGATGTTGACGATGCGGCCGAGGTTCCAGGCGAAGTCGCCAACCTTCCTGAAATGCAGACGCTCGTCTGTCGGTAGGCGTTTCAAGCGTTCAGGGCTTTGGCGTTTGAACAGCCGACTAAGTCCCCACATTACCTTTCTGGCTCCGATTGGATCGGTCGGCTCCAATCATGCTATTGTACCACGATCGCGGGCCCGTTTGCCGCAAAAACGAGGCTACATGGTGATAAATATCCGGCCGTGTAACCGGCCACGCCTGTTTGGCAAGCCCACCGAGGCTCGCCCGAGAATCGGTGCGCGCCACGTGAAATTTCATCGCAAAATGCTTCCGTGTCCGTGATAAAGTCAATCGGGACAGGTTGGAGGCAGCGCCGCAAATCCGCGGTGAAGTCGGCAAGCAGGAGCACGAGGAGGACTGCAGATGGGCACGAGAGGAACGCGTCGGAGTGACCGCATCTATCTCCGCCTCCCCATCCAGGTCACGGGGACTGATTGCAACAATTTCGCCTTTGCGGATCGAACCGAGACGCTTGTCATCAGCGCGCATGGTGCGTTGATCCTCCTCAAACGCGCGGTAGTTCCGGAGCAGGAGCTCACTCTCCGCTTCCCTGCCACCCGAAGAGAGGCGGGCGTCCGGGTTGTGGGGCAGATCGGTGAGATGGAGGAGGGAATCTGTTACGGGGTTGAATTTCTGGACCCCGAAATCAACCTTTGGGAGATCGAATTTCCCCCTCTGGCCAAGTCCGAGGAAGCCGTGGCGCGCGTATTGCTCGAATGCGAGCGCTGCCACCTGCGCGAGGTCGTTTACCTGAACGAGCTGGAAGTTGAGGTCTTTCAGGTCAACCGGCGTATTTCACGAACCTGCAAGCGTTGCAGCGAAGCAAGCAACTGGTGGGAGCCGGTGGCGCTGGGAGCTGAGGAGAAGGAGGAAATCGCGGATCAGCTCGAGGCGGAGGCCGCGGCACCCCCCGAACCCCCTCCCAGAACGATGAACGAGCGGAGGTACGGCCGTCTTGAGCTGAAGATGGTCGCCTGCATCCGCCACCCTCAATTCGGCGATGAGGTTGTCATTCCCGAAAATCTCTCCCGCGGCGGCCTCTGCATCAAGAGCCGCAAGCTCTATTCCGATGGGGGAATCATCGAGGTGGCCGTGCCCTATTCGGAGGGAGGGGCGAACATCTTCGCGCCCGCGAAGGTTGTGCGCAGAATGAGAACTGACGAGCAAGGATTCCACGTCTACGGCGTCGAATACATCGCCGTTCACAAGGGCTGGCCCGACGACCTGAATGTGCCCGATTATCGCCGGGACATTCTGGACCGGGAAACGTGAGCCCACCCACAGGCACCGGAAGGCATATCCGGTAACCCCTTTCTATTTCCCAGCAGACTTTTTGGGTTGAGGACGGTGAGTCTGTTTGCCTGGACGTGCGCTCGGATCCCCTGACACGCTTCGGGATCCGAACCCGGTGTGTCCGGGCTAATCTGCCAGCGGCGAGGACGACGCGGATGCAACTCCGGTGTTGTTTCCGCGGATCACGTAGGAGTGATCCGTGTAGTAATGCGCGGTTCCGGTCACGCCCGCCTGCGATGGGTCAGCATTCACCGTATATCCCGTGTATTTCCCCTGTACGTCGGGAGCTTTCGGGGTGTAGGTGAAATTGTAGCCGCTCTTAACGCCAGAGACCAGCACGCTGTCAAGCAGACCGGCAGCCGAGGCGGTCGCCGGGCTGCCCGCCGCTGGAGGGCCGAGTTGCAGAAGGGTACTGGAATATCCCATGTTAAAGGTGGACTGGAACATCTCTTCCGCCGTGTTGAAGGTGCGCAGGCTCCCGATGGCTGAAGCCTGATTGGCCGCAATCCGACTTCGCAAGAGATTGGGAATGGCGATTGCCGCGATGACCAAGATGATCGCCACAACAATCAGTAGCTCGATAAGTGAAAACCCGTTCCGGTTAGGCTGCATGATTCGCTTCTCCTCTACTTTGCGGAGTCCCCTCCAGAAACACATCTTCGCACTGACGGTTTATCAGTTTCTCTGCCCAAGCCGGCGCGCCGCCTTGTGGAATGCCTCCTGACGGCGCGACAACGAATCCTGCGCGCATCCGGGCTTGCGGGGCAAAGGATACACAGCTTCGATGGCCTCTACAACGTATATCGTGCCCGAAAGTGTTGCAAACGGTGGCATTAAAAAAGGGATAAACTGCCGCGGCGGCGCATTCTCACGAATCTTGATGGCATTGGCCCGGCGTTCCGATCTCGCCGGAACCTGTCCTCCAGGATTGAGATGTGTACTTGACTTTTGATGACTAGTGGGATACTCTGCGTTACGAGGGACCGTTGAAGTGGACGCACGGCGGTCTGTTGATTATCCGCGGGTAGCCGTCAACCTCCCTGTCGAACTGACCTTGGCGGGGAGAACCTTCCAGGAGCGTGCCACGACGCTGGGGGGCGGAGGGATGTTTCTGGCGGTGACCACGCCCCTCGCCCCGGAAACTGAAGTCCGGATTCGCTTCCGTCCTGCGAAACATCTTCCCATTATCCAGGTAAGATCAAAAGTGCTCTACCAGATTCCCGATCGAGGGACCGGGGTAGAGTTCACGGAAATCGATCCAGGAGACCGACAGGCCCTTCTCCGTCTCATTCTCCACCGCAGAGCCGGCAGGCGCAGGCACGCGCGGGCGAGGCTGGTTGCACAGGTCGAATGCCCCCAGTGCGTGGAGCTTGCCGTCTCCCGGGACGTCAGCGAGGGCGGGATGTTCGTTGAGACCAAAAGGCCGCTCCCCGTTGACACGGAGATCCACCTGCGTTTCAACCTCGATGACGGCGGTCCGTGTGTGGAAGCAATGGCTGAAGTCGTGTACGAAGTCGTGGGGCTGGGAATGGGCGTTCAGTTCGTTTATCTCAGTCCACGGGATGCAGTGCGCATCGGAGAATATGTGGTTCGCTCTGGCGCCCTGCCCGACCCCACGGAGGACCCGCGGGCCGCTTAGCAGAAGTCCTTCTCTTTCGATTCTTCTCCACCCATTAGGCTGTCTCAAGTTGCAGTTTCTGCTCGCACCCTCCCGACGTCCACCACTGACTGAGAATCCCGCTCAACGAATTCGGATCACACCGCTGGAGCAGTCAGGTCTTTTCGCTTGACGATTCGCAGTGTGCTTCGGAGAATGGCTGACTCCGCCTCATATGGATACCGTGACCACAGCCATCGGGGGAGCGCTCTTGGGTCGTGCGTTGCCGGAGGATCGCCGCGGCCCGATTGGCGTCGCGGTGGTTACCCTCGCCTCGGTGGTACCGGACACGGACATCATCTTCGAGGCTTTCAACAACGACCCAATTGGAGGGCTCACTCAGCATCGGGCCATCACCCACTCGCTATTGGGCGCCGCCATCCTCGGACCGCTGCTGGCGCTGGCCTTCTGGCGCTTCGCAAAAGATAAGAAGTATTCGCGCCTCCTTCTGCTTAGTCTTCTCGGTCTGTTCTGGCACATGTTTACGGACTTGGCCACCTCCTGGGGCACCATGATCTACTATCCCTTCAACCGGGACCGTGTGGTCTGGGACCTGCTTTTCATCATCGACTTCACGTTTTCCGCCATCCTTCTCTTGCCCCACGTCGCGGCCTGGGTCTATGGCCGACCGCAAGTGGCCCTTCGGCGCGGGGGGCTGGCATGGGCGGCACTCGTCGCCTTCACCGCCCTGGTCATCACTCTGGTGTCGCCGATGTTTCGTGTGGGTTTCAATTGGGGACTTTTCGGATTGCTCAGCGCTGTCCTCGGCCTGTTTTTTCTGCTGCCCCGAATCGGCGGCTGGGGCTTTCGAACGAGCAGCGTCAAATTCTGCCGAATCGGTGTGGTATCGCTCGCCGTCTACCTCGGGGTTTGCACGGTCGCGCACTTCCGGGCGGTCGGCCCCGTGGAGGATATGGTGCGGGAGAAGAAACTCACCGTCCGCTCGCTGGGGGCGCTGCCGCAACCGCTGTCCCCGTTTCGATGGTCGGGGTTGGTGCTGACATCGGAAGGGGTCTTTCAGAGCTGGTTCAGTCTTCTTGACTCCGGTGCTCCGCAGTTTGAGTTCTTTCCTACCGTGGAGAATGGATACGTGGCGCGCGCGCGGCGGCTTCTGGGAGTTCAGACCTACCTTTGGTTCGCGCGCTTCCCCGTGGCGTATTATCGACGCGAGGGAGACCGGCACATCGTTGATTTTGCCGACCGGAGGTTCCAGTCGCAGCAGGACCGAAACCCCGGCTTTGTCTACCGCGTGGTCTTCGACTCGGCTGGGAAGGTGCTGTCGAACGGATTTCCTGGGCGCTGAGTTTGAGGATCCGATTACGAAGATCTCGATGCTCTGAGACTCGCCGCGCAGATGTTGGTGGATAAATTCCAACGCGCGGCCTACGCCGTCCTCGATCTAAATCCCTCATCCATCCCCCACCTCTGGCGACTGTTCCTCCGTCAGAAGCATGCTCCGAATACGCCAAGGATTCTCTTGCTCGACAGCCTGGAATCGAAGTCCCAGGAAAAGGCTCGCGCCCTGGGTGACGCATTCTCTCAGCGTTGCCGCTGTTTTCCAGCGCCGATGGCCAGCTACTCCATTTGGATTCAGTAAATTACCTGCCCATGCTGTGTGAGCCTCTCCATTAGTCCTGAGCACCAAACACACCAATCATGGTCAGGCTGAAGGCGGAATGTCGCGCACTGACTCAGACAAACGTCCCATGCCATGTGACATTTCATCTGTTGGTCTTGGTCAGGAAGAAGCGATATCTGGACCTGTGGATAGGGAAGTCCGTTTTTCGAGTTAGATCTGATGCTTTCTCGTCCTTGTACTTATGCAATTCGAGCGCTGACATTTTTGGCGATGCAGCCTCCGGGGAAATTGACCCGCGCACGCGAGGTATCCGAGCGCGAAGGCATTCCGAGGCGGACTCGAGGGACAGTATCCGAAGGACTACAACGATGAAGACCAGCCCTTCACCCCCGCCTGGACGGAGAAGTACACCGGAATTGGCCGTGATGTTCTGATTCGTTTCGCCCGCGAGTGGGGAAAGACGGCGGAACTAACTCGGGGCAAGTGCCTCATCATCATCGGAGCGGGGATTAACCACTGGTACCACAACAACCTGATGTACCGGGCGGCGATTCACGCCCTGATGTTCTGCGGATGCGTTGGGGTAAACGGCGGCGGGCTGGCCCATTACGTTGGGCAGGAAAAGCTCGCCCCCATGGAGTCGTGGTCGTCCATCGCTTTTGCCCGCGACTGGTTTCCGGCCGTGCGCCTGCAAAACGCGCCGAGCTGGCATTACGTGCACACCGACCAGTGGCGGTACGAAAAGGGATTTCGCGACTACCACACCGTCCCGGACGGCAACGGGTCGGGTTCGCTCGCGCAAGGACACACGATTGACCTTCAGGCGCGCGCGGTACGCAGCGCCTGGCTGCCGTTCTATCCCCAGTTCAACAAGAACCCGCTGGAGTTGGTGAAAGAAGCGGAAGCCGCCGCCGCCGGCAGTCCCGAGAAAATAGCCGACTACACCGTCCAGCAGCTCAAGGAAGGCAAGCTCAAGTTTTCCGTCGAGGACCCGGACGCCGCGGAGAACTGGCCGCGCGTCTGGTTCATCTGGCGAGGTAACGTGCTGATGTCCAGCGGCAAGGGCCACGAATATTTCCTGAAGCACTACCTGGGGACCCACACCAATGCCATCGCCGAAGACTTGGCGCAAGACGACGTCAAGGAAGTCACCTGGCACGAGAAAGCCCCGCAAGGGAAGATGGACTTGGTCGTCGACCTGAACTTTCGCATGGATACCTCGGCGCTTTATTCCGACATCGTGCTTCCCGCCGCCACCTGGTACGAGAAGGTCTTCTACAACTGGTTCACCGGCAAGTCGGAGAAGTGCATCTTGTGCTTTCCTCGCATCGAGACCGGCCAGGCGCCCGCTTGTTTCCATTCCTGCGTGGGGCGCATTCGCTACCTGGGAGTGCTGCTCTATGACGCGGAGCGCATCGCGGAAGTCACCGCAAGGCCGAACGACGAACTGATCGATGCGTACCGTTCCATCGTCCTTGATCCTTTCGATCCCGAAGTGATTGAGGCGGCGCGCCGGAACGGCATTCACGATTCGGTTATCGAGTCGGCGCAGAAGTCGCCGGTCTACAAGTTCGTCAAGGTTTGGAGGATCGCCTTGCCGCCGCACATCGAGTTCCGGACTCTGCCCATGCTCTTCTACGTGCCTCCGATGTCGCCGGTGATGGCGAGCAAGGAGGGCGCCACCGTGAACCACGTTTCCCAGGATTTGTTCCACGACATCGACCAGGCGCGCGTTCCCATGAAGTTCCTGGCCAATCTCTTCGGCGCCGGGCACGAGGCGAAGGTGCGCTACGCGTTGCGGAAGCAGAAAGCCGTCCGCTGGTACCGGCGGACGCTCACCGTCGGCGATGTGGATAGGACAACTGCGGAACGGATGCTGCGCGAAGCGGAGTGCTCGGTCGAAGAAGCCGAAGCCATCTATCGGTTGACATCACTTTGCACTTTCGAGGACCGCTTCGTCATTCCTCCCTCTCACCGCGAAGAAGCGTTGCAGATGCTCGAAGACCCCATGGAGCACCTGGAGAGCGCCGGCTTCGGCTTCCTCGAAGAGCCACGGAGGGGCCTGTGATCGAAATCGTCCGGCTGTACGACACATTCGCCGATTTGTTGAAGTATCCCGGCGAAGGCTACCCGCAAACCGTCGAACGATGTCGGCTGGCGCTTGAGGAAGTCAACGCCGAAGCGGCGGGATTGCTGGCGGACTTCAACGAACAGATCCGTGGATGGGACACCACTCAAATCGAGGAGGTGTTCGTTCAGACCTTCGACCTTAATCCGGTCTGCGCTCTCGAAGTGGGATGGCATCTGTTCGGCGACACCTACGATCGCGGGGCGTTTCTTACGACCGGCGGGCGCAAGCCTTTCCTGGTTCTCCTTTCGCTCTCCGTTGTCGGGATGCTTGGATTGTTCCTGGTCATCCACCTGCTCTACCCGGCGAGGATGACCCCTGACTTGTATCCGCTTCTGCTTCTGCTGGGAGTGCTCTCCGGTTGCGGAATCGCCACGTTCTCTGTGGGCATCAGTCAGGTGGCCTACTGGTTCCCTCAGACCCGGCAGGGGAGCGTGCTCGGCACCTACGCCGGTGTCGGCAACATCGCGCCGGGACTATTCTCGTTTCTCCTTCCCATCGCGCTGAGTTCATGGGGATTGGCGGGCTCGTATCTTGCCTGGCTGATTTTCCTTGTGGTAGGAACTTCGCTTTACGCCCTGGCGGGGCGGAACGCCTGGTACTTCCAATTGCTGGCAAATGGCAAGGACCGCGAGCAGGCTCGACAAGAAGCTAGCAATCACGGCCAGGAGCTTTTCCCCGCGGGGAATCTCCGTTACAGCCTGGGCCTTTCGGCCCGTGTCTGGAAGACCTGGTTCTTGGTCGGCATCTACTTCACCACGTTCGGCGGATTCATCGCGCTCACCGCGTGACTTCCCACCTACTGGCAGTCATTTTTCGCGGCCACAGCCGTCGCCGCCGGAATGTTGACCGCGTTGTATTCGATCCTCACCTCGGTCATACGAATTGCAGGAGGAGCCATCTCCGACCGCCTGGGTGGTGAGAACACCGCCCTCCTGGCGCTTTCAACCATGCTCGTGGGGGCGGTCCTGATGACCGCCTCTCACAACTTCGCGCTTTCCGTGGTGGCGGAAATTCTGCTCGGCTTGGGAATGGGCGTGAGCAACGCCGCGGTGTTCAAACTGGTTCCCCAGGAAGTTCCCAAAGCGGTGGGGGGAGCGGCGGGATGGGTGGGAGGTCTCGGCGCGTTTGGCGGGTTTGCCGTGCCGCCGGTGATGGGAGTTTTCGTCCGGCAGTTTGGCGACGCGGGTTACGCAACCGGATTTGTGGTTTTCATCTTCCTGGCAGTCCTCTCGCTCTTTTTGGCGGCGACCTTGAAGCGCGCGCATGCCAGACGATTGCAGGAATCGCCGGCCAGCGCCGGTAATCCCAAGCCCGCATAGGAGAGCTCAGCGAACAGGGAAGCGTTGCATGAGTAGCCGGATCATGACGGTGGTTCTGCTGGTTGGGTTGTTTTTCAGCCTGCTGGCTCTGGTTCCCGGGATACGCGGGCTTCGGCTGCCGGGGAATCAGCAAGGCTATGAACCGCTCCAGCCCATCGCCTTTTCGCACCGGCTGCACGCGGGAGAGATGCAGATCTCCTGCCTCTACTGCCACAGCGGGGCGGAGAAAAGTCGGCACGCCGGGATTCCCGCCGCAAGTGTCTGCATGAATTGCCACAAATACGTCACCGCGCCGCTGGGCGCGATTCGAGCCGAAGACGAGTCGGCGAAGAAGGAAAAACGCCAGCGACACCACATTATTTCTCCCGAATTACAGAAGCTTTATAACGCGCTGGCGCTTGACGAGAAGATGCAGGCGGATTCAGCGAAGCAGCCCACGCTCATCGCCTGGATGAAGGTTCACAACCTGCCGGATTTTGCCTACTTCGATCACCGAGGCCACGTGGACGCCGGGGTTACTTGCCAGCAGTGTCACGGGCCGGTGGAGACGATGGAGAAGATGCGTCAGGTGGAAGACCTCACCATGGGGTGGTGCGTCAACTGTCACCGGGAAGCGAATCGCGTGGGCGTGGCGGGGAAGACTGTTCAAGCTTCCACGGATTGTGCGACCTGTCATTACTGAGGAATCAGAATGTCCGGGAACGACTCGAAGAAATACTGGAAGAGTCTGGACGAGCGCGACGCGGGATTTCCGGTCGCATCCGAGAACGAATTTCCCGAGATTCCTTCGGCTGAGGAATCTCAACTCGGCCGCAGAGACTTCCTCAAGGCCGCGGGATTCGTTTTTGCCGGGTCGGTTTTGACCGGATGCTCGCCCGCGCCGGTGGAAAAGGCGATTCCTTTTCTCATCCAGCCCGAAGAGGTGATTCCGGGTCGCGCCTACTTCTATGCCTCGACGTGCGGCGCATGCAGCGCTGGGTGCGGCCTGCTGGTGAAAAACCGCGACGGGCGGCCCATCAAGCTGGAAGGCAACTCCATCGAATCTGAACCCTCGATAATCATTCTCCCGGCGGAAGCTCTCGGATGCTTTGCATCCGTATTGTCGTGTTACCATGTCGCGATTGGCGGTAGCGCTCTCGCCGGCGCTTTCGGGGTCACGGTGCCGTTGACGAGAGACGACGTGCAGTTGAGGGAACGAGGAGAAGATGGCGGAACAAGAATCCCGCACTCAGAGCTCAACGTGGAGCCGCTGGCTGTTGGCGGTGAGCGGCATTTGCCTGTTTGGCTTTTTAGCGGCTTGGGCGCTCGGCATCAAGGCGTTCATCGGGCCTCCGTTCATCTTGATGCTTGCGACGCTGGCGATATACTTTCAGACCAAGCCCTCCCTCAAGGTCTTTACGTTCACCTTCTGGGTTTTCGCGTTCACCGCCGCGGCTCTGTTCTACCCCGTGGCCTTTTTCAGTTGGGGAGGCTTCGAGCTGAAGCGGCTCAACGTTCCCTTGATTCAACTCATCATGTTCGGCATGGGCGCAAGCCTCAGCTTCGGCGACTTCGCCCGCGCCGTGAAGATGCCCAAGGCTGTGTTGATTGGAATGCTCCTGCAATTCACTGTGATGCCCCTTGCCGGTTGGAGCGTCGCTCACGTGTTCGGCTTCGAACCCGAAGTGGCGGCGGGGGTGATTCTCATCGGATCGTGCTCGGGAGGAGTGGCGTCGAACGTCATGGCCTACCTGGCGCGCGCCAACGTGGCGCTCTCCGTCACCATGACCGCCTGCTCCACCTTGCTGGCGCCGTTGATGACACCCACGGCGATGAAAATTCTGGCGGGAAGACTGGTGCCGATTCCGTTTATGGGGATGATGATTTCCATCATCAAGATGGTCATCCTGCCGATCGTCGCCGGGCTGATCGCCAACTGGCTGCTTCATGGGCGGCGCAAGTGGCTCGACCGGATTCTCCCCGTGGTTTCCATGGCCGCCATCTGCTTCATCATCGCCATCATCGCCGCGAATTCCCGGAATGAGCTTTTGACCGCTGGATTCCTGCTCATCGGCGCCGCCGCGGTTCACAACACGATTGGGTATACGCTCGGATACTTCGGGGCGCGCGCTGCGCGGCTCAGCGAGATCGATTGCCGGACGGTTGCCCTTGAAGTCGGCATGCAAAATGGCGGGATGGCTGTGGGATTGGCTATTGATGTCCTGAAGAGCACCAACGCGGCCCTCGCTCCCGCGATTTTTGGGACGTGGATGAACGTCTCCGGGTCAACGCTCGCTTCCTGGTGGCGGGAGAGCATTCCGCCGGATGCTCACGCGGACCAGGCGGAAAAGACTAAAGAGCCCGAGCGCATCGAAGCGTTGCCCACTTAGTGAGCCGTCTTCATTTGACAGAGGAATTGGTCAGCGATGTCTTCATGACCGCCGCCCTTCGGTGATGGGACCGTACATCTCCGGGCGGCGCGCGCGGATGCGGTCGATTTCCCACTCGCCCGGCCGCCGCACCACGCGGTTCGTGTCCGCGGCGACCAGGTCTACTTCTCCATAGAGGATGGTCTCTTCCGTCTCGCCCGCCTCGGCCAGAACCTTTCCCATGAAATCGACGATGATCGAGTGCCCGGCGAAGCGGTAGCCGCGCTCTTCGCCCACTCGGTTCGCCGCCACCACGTGGAAGTGGTTCTCCGTAGCGCGGACGTGCGGCGTGTGCTCCCAGATGTCGGAGCCTACGGGCCAGTTGGTGGGGATGGCGAGGAGTTGCGCGCCCTTCAGTTTCAGCACGCGGCCCGCCTCCGGAAAACTGCAGTCAAAGCAAATGTTGACGCCGAACTTGCCGTGCGGCGTCTCGTAGACGGCCAAGGGCTTGTCACCCGGAGTGTTGAGCCAGTCGATTCCGAGTCCGGGCATGTGCAGCTTGCGGTAGCCGCCCACCAGACCCGCCGGCCCGACGACCGCCGCGGCGTTGAAGAGCCGGTCGCCATCGCGCTCGAGCAGGCCGACGATGGCCGTGCAGTCAAGTTTCTTGCTGGCCTCAGCGAGCTTTTCAGTGCATGGGCCGGGGATTGTCTCCGCCAGCGGCCACGCCTCTTCGACGCTGCTGAAGCAGTAGCCGGTCAGCGCGCACTCGGGGAAGACGATCAGCTTGGCTCCGGCCCGCGCCGCACTCTCGAGCTTTGCCAGAATGCGCTTGAGGTTTTGGTCCTTCTCGAAGATCTTCACATCCATCTGCACTGCGGCGACTTTCATAATCACTCCTAATGATGGAGAACACCCACGGACTACAGCGCGGGCTATTGTATCAGCGAGGACGCGTGGAGTGTTCCGTGATAGCTCGTACCCCCCGAAAATGGGCTCAGGCCCCCCCTGAAATACCTCTTGACAAGAGGCGAAGAAAAAGCGAAAGTACGAACAGTCTCCGCCAAGGAGTCTGGAATCATGGCAGTCACGCCCCACCCCGCGCCCCGCGAAGCTTCCGGACTGGTCGGCATCGCCCGCCTGGCGGCCGAGAGCCCCGAGCTGCGCTCCCGCGCCGAAGTGAAGTACTTTGCGCTCCCCGCGCGCTCCGTGCTCAATCGCGAGTCGAGCGGCCGGATGCCTTTCGCCTGGACCATCAATCCCTATCGCGGCTGCGAGTTCGGCTGCAAGTATTGCTACGCCCGCTACACCCACGAGTTTATGGAGATGTGGGACGGCGGCGACTTCGAGCGCAAGATTTACGCCAAGGTTTCGGCGCCCGAGCTGCTCCGCGCCGAGCTTCGCAAGGCCCGCGACCGCGGCTTGCCGATCGCCCTGGGCACCGCCACCGACCCCTATCAGCCGGCGGAAAAGCAATTCGAAATCACCCGGCGCATGCTGGAAGTCTTTGCGGATTTTGAAGGGCTGGATTTTTCCATCACCACCAAATCGGTGCTGATCCTTCGCGATCTGGACCTGCTGCGCGCCGTCGGCCGCCGGCATCGCTTCAGCGTCCACATGACGGTGACCACCACCGATGAACGATTGGCGCGCCGGCTCGAGCCCAAAGCGCCGCCCCCTGCCAAGCGCCTCGAGGCGATTGCCGCGCTCGCCCGCGCCAGCATCCAGGTGGGTGTGAATCTCATGCCCATCCTGCCGGGCATTACCGACTCGCCGCCCTCGCTCGACGCCGTGGCGCGCTCCGCGGCGGAAGCGGGCGCGAGGTTCCTTTACGGCAATCTCCTCTTTCTCATGCCCTCGGCGATGCGCCAGTTCATGCCGTTCCTCGAAAGGGAATTCCTGCGGCTGGTCAAACGCTACCGGCGGCTCTACGCCCGCTCGGCCTATCTGAACGGGGAATACAAAGAGCAGATCATGCGGTTCGTGGCTGACCTGCGCGTCCGCTACGGCCTGGATGGAAAGCGTCAGGAACTACCTCCAGGCGTGCGCTACGAGCAGTTTGCCTTGCCATTGACGAACGTAACGGTACAGACTTCAACGCCGAAGGCAGTATGCCTGTAACCTGTCACCTGGAACCTGCTGTGTTGCCGCCCACCATTCCCAACTGGCGTTGCCGTTTGTGACGGCGGGCATTCGCGCGCCCGGCGCCTGTAGCAGCGGTCCCGACTTGTCGGGACAGGTTGTCCTCACCGCCGCCTCCCCGCCGGGCCGTCTCTACGTTCGATTTCCCCGCCGTCGTATACCCTTTGATTTATAATCCCCCCTGGACCCTCTGAGCCACCCTCGCCAAAAGAAGGGCGGCCGCGATTGAATCGCACACATCCC
>DATKYV010000233.1:0-9695 GCA_035528275.1 Terriglobia bacterium
CAGAAGTCATCCAGTGGGGACAAGTGTTAGCAGCGAGGCAAGTTGGAGGCGGGAAACAGACCAGACAACTCAGCAGAACGGCCAAAACGAGCCGCGATGCCACCCCAAAGGGGCCATGGCGATCTGAGCTTGAAATGTAAGAGCGGCTTGCGTACGATTGTCGGCGAAGGCAGAGTTGAAAACGGAAATTCCCACTTAGTGAGCTCCTCGCGGAACAGAACGCAAAGTTAACAAAATGGGAATCACAACTTCGAGTTCCGCCTTTGGAATTATCACAAACCGATGCTGTCGGTACCGGCCCTGCTTGAGACAAACGGAGGATCGGTTTTCTGATTTACCCGCCGGACCCACGGGGCAAGCTGCAATAAAAGTCTATTTCACAGCATTAAGAGATACTTGCGCGGAAACCTCTGTGTAACCGACCTTGCCGGCCTTGGCGCTGAGGAAGGAATCGGGTTGTCGCGCGGCGACGACAGTTCCCACCTGGGCCGTCAGCCGCAACGCCTTGCGGCGGTTCGCCGCTTCCGAAATGTCCTCGGATTCGGCGTCGTAGAGCGACAGCGCGGAAACCGCCGTGCGGAGGGATTCCATGGGGTGTTGGGGTGGCGGCAGGCGCTTCATGACCTCAACGAGCTCCGGCGCGATCGCCCGGTGCTCGGTCAGCTGTTTGCGGAGTTCGTCGAGCTCAGTGCGCTGGGGAAGGCGGCCGTTCCAAAGCAGGTAGACAACTTCTTCAAAAGTGGAATTCTCGGCGAGGTCGTGAATATCGTATCCCCGGTAGGAGAGCTTGCCCCGTTGCCCATCAATCGAGCAGATCTCTGATTGAGCGATGACAACATCCTGCAGCCCGACTTTCACTTCGGCCATCTGCGGTTTCCTCCAGAATTTCGCCCACGGTCGGACTATTTGTGGATGGGCGCATCATACACGATGCAAACCACGCATAACAAGGAAGTTTTCGCTATTCCCGAGCTTCGGATCCTGCGAGAATAATTAGTCTGCCTGGACTATGAACGGGCCGAGCCACGACATAATGGCATAATATGGCCTTCGCGTGGATTCCCTTTGCTGCGCGGTCCTCGAAGTTTGCTTTTGAACTCGGCGTTCGATATTCTGCCTCGCACAGGTATCAGTTGCATTGGCTATGCTGAATGGTCACATCGCCGCGGGCATTTTGCTCCTCACCATTGCCGTCATCTATCTGGCCGCAAGATATATCCGCGTGCCCAAGCGCGCGAAGTTCCCGTGCTGGGGGTGGATAGGGCTGGCGGATATTCTCCTGGTCGAAATTCTCCTGTTCCAGCGGATCCCCTGGGTTACGACGTTTTTCACTCCGCTCGTTTGGACCGGATATCTGCTGCTTTCCGACGGGTTAGTGTGGAGCCTGCGCGGCGAATCGCGGCTGGGCACCGCGCCTTGGCACTTCCTGGCGCTGGCTTTTTGGTCCGTTCCATTGTGGCTCGTATTCGAAGCCTACAACTTGCGGCTCGCCAACTGGACCTACGTGGGACTTCCTGACAGCATTGTGGTTCGGGGCATCGGATACACCTGGTCGTTTGCGACCATCTGGCCCGCGATCTTTGAAACCGCCGACCTGCTGAAGGCGCTATACATTTTCCCCAAACCCAGTTCCAAGCGGCTGGTTCTCAGCCGGTCAAGCCGCAGGAGCATGGCGATTGCCGGCCTGATCTGCGTTACCGTTCCTGTGGTCGTCTCCGTTCCATTAGGACAATACCTTTTTGGGGCGGTTTGGGTGGGTTTCGTTCTTCTGCTCGACCCCGTGAACGACAGCTTGGGGGGATATTCGCTACTCCGCGATTTCCAATCCGGTCGCTCGGCGACTTTGTACGGCTTCCTTGGGTCCGGGCTTGTATGCGGATTGCTGTGGGAATTCTGGAACTACTGGGCCGGCGCCAGGTGGCTCTACGTTTTTCCCATCTGGCAGGACTCCAGGATCTTTGAGATGCCCCTGCCCGGTTACCTGGGCTTTCCGGTGTTTGCCGTGGAATGCTTTGTCATGTACGAATTCCTTCGCACCGTCAGAACTCGATTCTTGAAGTCCCCTGCGGGCCGAGAATTGGACCCTGCGGGGACCACGCATCAGACGACGGAAATATCGGGAAGTGAATTACCAAGGTCTGTTGCGTGACAGGCCGGCATTCATGATGTAGTCTCCGCCCGTCCCTCGCTCAACATCCCTTCCTGGGAGGAATACCGATGTCACATCCCCGCCCGTTGGCCGTAACTGTGACGCTAGCGCTCCTTTTGGCTTCTCAGGTTTCCAGTGCGCTTGCCCTTGGTTCGAGTCCTGGTGTGAAGCCGGGTCCTGAACCAGGCGAGTCGAACGCGGTGACCCTCGAAACGCCGGCTCTGGCCTTCCGAATTTCTCCTCAAACCGGCAGTTATGAGATCCACGACAAGCAGGCCGGCGTCTTCTGGCGCTCCAACCCATACGAGCCGCGCTTTGGACAAGTCACCCTGATTGTAGACGGAGCGAAACGCGAGATTGCCCTCAGCCGCTGCGCTGTCGTACGTGTCGAGAATGGGCTTGAGGTGACGTTCCATCCACTCCCGGAGCACCCGCAAGCGTGGCTGAAGGTCGCAGTGCGCCCGCTGGAAGACAACCGGACTCTTGAACTCGCCTACAATGCTTCGCAGGAGCTGGAAGTCGAACGCCTCCGACTGCTGGACGACGCCCTCTGGACAACCAACGCGGAAAAAGGCTACGTCGTTGCCCCCGTGCGCATGGGCCTGCTCATTCCCGCCGACAGCGGCCTGGAGTTCACGCATACCTTCGATACCTACTCGTATGAAGGTTGCCACATGAGGATGCTTGGGATCGCAAAAGGCGGTGCCACCGCGCTCCTGACGTGGGACGACCCGTATGTGGCCGCGGAACTCAGAAGCGCAGAATCCGTACCGGCCGGAATCGGGGCGAAACAAGTCATCTCGGTGTCAATGGTCCTTCGCAAGTCGGCGAAATCGGTTCGAGTGCGCTTTGACTCGCGGGGCGATTACGTGAGTCTCGCCAAAACCTATCGGCAGATTGCGGCGCGGATGGAGTTGTTGGACCCGTGGCAAGAGAAGCTGAAGGAGAACCCGGAGCGTCGCAAACTCTTCGGCGCCATCGATTTCAAGCTTTGGGCTACGTTACGGCGGGAAATGAACGAGGAAAGCACCCAGGAGGAGCTCGTCAAGGTTAACTGGACGTTTGATGAAGCCGCGCAGGTGGCCGAGCATCTGAAGAACGACTTGAAGCTCGACAAGGTCCTCTTCGTCATGGGAGGCTGGATTCATCGCGGGTACGACAACCAGCACCCAGATATCCTGCCCGCGGCCCCGGAGTGCGGCGGCGACGCGGCGCTTGCCGAGTGTTCACGGCGCGTTCTGCAACTCGGGTACATCCTCAACCTTCACGACAATTATCAGGACATCTATCGCGATTCGCCCTCGTGGAACGAGGATCTCATCATGAAAGCCCCCGACGGCAGCCTGGTGAAGGGCGGGCATTGGTGGGGCGGGCGCGCCTACCTGACCTGCTCCAAAAAGGCGCTGGAACTCGTCCAACGCCCGCAAAACCTGCCCGCCGTGAAGAAGCTGACCGACGCGAACTCCTACTTCATTGATACGACCTACGCTTCGGGACTTCAGGAATGCTTCGACCCCGCCCATCCCCTGACGCGCGCCGATGACATCCGCTGGAAGCAGGCCCTCTCCGATTACGCGCGCGAAGTCTTCGGAATCTTCGGCAGCGAAGACGGCCGCGAGTGGGCTGTTCCCCACAGCGATTTCTTCGAGGGATTGACGGGCGTGAGCGGACGCTGGTTCCACGATGAAAAGCTGGCAAGTAAGGTCGGCGGCGTTTCTGTTCCCTTGTTCGAAATCGTCTATCGCGACAGCATGGCGCTTTATGGAAAATACGGGTTCGACATCTCCAAGTCAGCGGAATACGTCCTCTATCACCTCAGCATCGGACGGCCCCTCAACTACCACGACAT
This sequence comes from Terriglobia bacterium, assembly GCA_035528275.1. Classification (GTDB taxonomy): domain Bacteria; phylum Acidobacteriota; class Terriglobia; order UBA7540; family UBA7540; genus DATKYV01. The sequence goes on from DATKYV010000233.1 coordinate 3,999, forward strand.
CCCGCCGCATCTTTACTGGAAGGAGATCCCGCAAGAGACCGCAGCCGCCCTGGCCGATGCCCCCGGCGACCCTGCGCTTTTCGTTCGCGCCGACGGCGGTTGGGCGGACGGACTCCATCCCCTGGATCGCTTCGTCAAGAACACCTATGAGATTCTCTCTCCCTTGAACGAGATCACCGCTGAGATGCCGCTGGCCGAGCACCAATTCCTTACCCCTGACCGCAAGGTGACGCGCACGGTTTTTGGTGAAGGGTCGGAGAAGGTGGAAGTCGTCGTCAACGCAAGTTCCGGCGATTTTCGCCACAATTCGCAGATGGGCGGAACCGTCGTCCTCCCTCCTTTTGGCTTCCTTGTGGAATCGCCCACCTTCGTTGCGTTCCACGTGCGAAACTGGAATGGAGTTTCATACCAAGCCGCTCCGCTTTTCACTCTTCGGAGCATGGACGGCCAGCCACTTGCGCGTGCGGCGCGCGTACGCGTTTATCACGGCTTTGGAGACTCCCGGGTGAAGCTGACCCGACAGATTCACACGGTGGAAAGGGAGGCCGTGATTTCAAGCGCGCCTTGACTTGGCGGCTGAGAGAATCCCGCCCCGTCATCTCCGACAACGGGAGAATGATGGTATTCTGTTTGTGAAGCGCAAGACCGGCGGGCTGAGGGGCACTTCAGAACGTAACCGTCGGCCAAAGCCGGGCGATTCACAAACTCAAAGCAACTCGTCGGTCAGGGAGCAGCAACTTCAACTCATGAGCAAGCGGCCGCCATTCGTCCGAGTCGCGGGTGTGGAGGAAGTACCCGAGGGCGCGGTGAAGCACGTCTTGGTCCACGACAAGCCCCTAGCGCTCTGCCGGGCCGAAGGCAATTTCTACGCCATTAACGCCGTCTGCCCGCACATGGGCGGGCCGCTGGCCAGTGGACGGCTCGAAGGCTGCGTCCTGACTTGTCCCTGGCACGGCTGGACGTTCGACGTGCGCACCGGCCAGCCCGACCACCCGGGCGGGCATGCCGTCTCCGCGTACGAAGTGCGCGTGGAAGGCAACGACGTCCTGGTGGGCTGGCTCAAACGGCCTCCCGTTTAGAATCTTATCCACGGGCTGCAATCATCCAAACTTGGAGCGCAAATTTCGGATTAGGCGGTGCAGGAAGAGTCATGCCCAGAATTAGCCCGTCGACCCGTGTAGGACCCGCGTTAGCCTTGGTTTGGATGGCCAGCCTGTTCTGCGCGCCCGCGAGTTTTGCTTCCTCGCCCGCCCAAAGTCCCGACAGCCGCCACCGGGAGATCGCGCGGCGAGGACTGGACCTTTTGATGAACGGCGACCCCGATGGCGCTATCGAAGTCTTCTATGATATCCGGCGCGATGACCCCCAGTCCCCGCTGGGCTACCTTCTCGAAGCGGACGCCACCTGGTGGAAGATCTACTTCGCGACGGGGAACCTCATCGATCCCGACGTCTTTGATGTCGTCTCCTCATCTACAACGCCTTACGACTCGCATTTCGAAAGCCTTATCCATGCCGCCATCAACAAATCGGAGGCTCGCATCCGGGCGGGACAGGATGTGGCGCGCAATTACCTCTACGAGGGCATGGCCTATGCTCTCGAAGCTCGGCTGACGGGTCTGCGGGGCAAGGACCTGCCCACGGCGCGCGCCGGCAAGAAAATGCGTACCCTCCTTCTCAAGGCCCTGGAACTCGACCCCCAACTGACCGACGCCTATCTGGGAGTGGGCATCTACAACTATTTCGTGGACACGCTGCCCACGATCATCAAGATCCTCAAATTCTTCATCGGTCTTCCCAGCGGCAGCCGCGCGCAGGGGCTCGAACAGCTCCAGAACGCCGCCGATCACGGCGAACTGACGCGGGGCGAGGCAGGCTTCTACCTGGCAAAGGACTTCTCCCGCGGCAACGAGAGGCAATACGCCAAATCCCTGGAGCTTTTTGAGAAGCTTCGCGACGAGTACCCCCGCAATCCTCTCTGGACGCTGATGGTCGGAAGCCTCCAAATCCGCCTGGGGCATGATGCGGAAGGCGATACACTCTACCGGGAAGTCTACAAGTTGACCAAGGGAGAAAAATCAGAGGTCCAGCAGGCAATTTACCGCGCCGTGAAGCACGCCCTCGAACTCCGCCACCCAGATGAAAAGTTTGATTGAAATCGGCGTCAAGCGGCGGAATGCTTCATCGGCCTTCTGAATCAACAGAAGCGCGAGAACTCAGTGGGTGAGAGGCGGAATGAGGGCGGCGCTCTGCTCGTGGGCGTGGTAGGAGCTGCGGACGAGCGGCCCGGACTCGACGTGGCGGATGCCGAGACGTTCGCCCTGCTGCTTGAAAGCCGCAAACTCCTCCGGCGCGTAGAAACGCGCCACCGGCAACTGGTCGCCCGAGGGGCGCAGGTATTGCCCGATGGTGACAATCTCCACGCCCGCAGAAGCCAGGTCGGCAAGAACCACGCAGATCTCTTCGAAAGTCTCGCCCAAACCCACCATCAGTCCTGACTTGGTAGGGATTGAAGGATTGATTTCCCGCGAGCGCCGCAACAGGCGGAGGGAGCGCGCATAGAACGACCCGCGCCGCGCCACTCTGTAAAGTCGCGACACTGTCTCCGTGTTGTGGTTGAGCACGTCCGGGCGAGCGCGCAGGACTGTTTCCAGAGCTTCGTCCGAACCACGAAAGTCGGGAATCAGCACCTCCACCTTGCAGCCGGGAATTCGCCGGCGAAGCGCTTCGAGGGTAAGGGCGAAAGCCGTTGAGCCGCCGTCTTCGAGATCATCACGGTCGACCGAGGTAACGACGACGTATTTCAGACCCATCGCCGCGGCGGCTTCGGCCACGCGCTCCGGCTCATCCCAATCCACGGCGCCCCGCGGCCGGCCCGTGGGAACCGCGCAGAATCCGCAGCGCCGCGTGCACTGGTCGCCCAGAATCATGAATGTCGCCGTGCGGTGCGACCAGCACTCGCCGATGTTGGGGCAGCGCGCGCTCTCGCACACCGTGTGCAGCGCCTGCCCGCGCATCAGCCGCTTCAACTCGAAATAGTTGTCACCGCCCGGAATGCGCACCTTCAGCCACCCCGGCCGCCGGCCCTGAGCCTGCCTCCCGATTTGGACGAGCTCATTCATGTCAGATTGCCATTCTATCCTGGTGCCTTCAAATCGGCAATTGCTGCGACCCTGTAGATCATCCCGGGTGCGACACCGGGCCAACCGCCGAAGGCCGTAATTGCCAGCGCCGAACAGAATCCAAATGCCACATGTACCAAAACCTCTCAAAAATGCCAGCCAATTCCTCGAATGTCATGCGATACTGGCCGACCTTGCACGCGGTGATTCGAAGGCGTCAGACGTGGCGGCGGCCCGTCGATAAATAAAAACCATGAGTGAAGGTACATCTCAGATCCAACCCGGCTCACCAGCCCCCGTCCCGCACCTGCGCCGCGTGTTGACCCTGTGGGACCTGATTTTTTACGGCATTGTCGTCATTATGCCGATTGCAGCGGTGCCGCTCTTCGGAGTGGCGCAGAAGCTTTCGAACGGGCATACGGTCACCACGATCCTTATCGCCATGGTGGCGATGATGTTGACCGCCGTCAGCTACGGCCGCATGGCGGCGCTCTACCCGGCGGCGGGCTCGGCCTACACCTACGTCGGCCGCGGGCTGAACCCCCACCTCGGTTTCCTTGCCGGCTGGGCGATGTTCCTGGATTACCTGCTCATCCCTCTTCTCAACGCCATCTACGTCCCGCTGACGCTGAAGCGCCTGATTCCCGGCTTGCCTTACGTGGTGGGGGCGCTGATATTTGTCACGCTCATCACGCTGCTGAATCTCTGGGGCATCCGCTCGACGGCGCGCACAAATATCATCCTCCTCGTCATCATGTGCGCGGTGATCGGTGTGTTCATCGTTCTGGCCGTTCGATACCTCTATCTGGGACAAGGCTGGGGCGGACTCTTCTCCACCCAGCCGTTCTACGATCCCCGAACCTTTAGCTTTTCAGCCGTTGCCACGGCGACTTCCTTTGCCGCGCTCACCTACATCGGGTTCGACGGCGTCACCACGCTGGCCGAGGACGTCAAGAATCCCAAGCGCAACGTTCTGATGGCCACCGTCCTCGTGTGCCTGTTCACGGGGCTCTTCAGTGGCTTTCAAATCTACCTCGCCCAGCGCGTATGGCCCGACTGGCAAACCTTCCCCAATCTCGAGACCGCGTTCATGGACGTCACGCGGCGCGTGGGAGGCCCTATCCTTTTCCAGGCGCTGGGGCTGACGCTGATTATCGCCGGCTTCGGCAGCGCGATGGCAGGTCAAGTGGGAGCGGCGCGGCTGCTTTTCGGTATGGGCCGCGACAACGTGTTGCCGCGCAAGTTCTTCGCCCACCTCAGCCCCAAACGCAACACGCCCAACTACAACATCCTCCTCATCGGGGTCCTGGCGTTCCTGGGGGCGCTAGTGCTCAACTACGAACAGTGCGCCGAGGTGCTGAACTTCGGGGCGTTCTTATCCTTCATGGGCGTCAACGTGGCCACACTTTGGCAGTTCTATGTGGTGGGACAGCCGGGGCGCAAGCGACGATCGGTTGTGGACCTGGCCTTACCGGGAATCGGATTCCTGTTTTGCGGCTGGATTTGGTGGCACCTGCCGACTCCCGCCAAGCTGATCGGCGGAGCGTGGTTTCTGATCGGCATCGTCTACACCGCCATCAAGACGCGAGGCTTCCGCAAGCGACCGGCCATGATCGACTTCACCGAGGCGTAATCCCGCCTCGCAGCCTCTCCCTGCCAAGAATCTCATGCCTCGACCCTGTAGGGACGCCGGGTCAAGAGGATGGTTGCAGAAACGTCCCAGCCTGATAGACTCCAGGGCCAGAAAGAACACCGGCAATGACTGGCCACGAACCATTACCCAATTACATCGGCGGTAAGCGGCGCCGCGCCTCGGCGACAGAATTTCTCGACTTCCTGAATCCCGCGACCGGCGAGGTGTTGGGCAAGGTCCCGGCCTCCACCGCCGCCGATGTGGGGACCGCCGTTGAGGCCGCCGCCGCGGCCTTCCCCGCGTGGCGCCGCACCCCTCCGGAAGAGCGCGTTCAGTTCCTTTTCAAGATGAAGCAGCTTCTCGAAGAGCACCTTGCCGAGATCGCCGAAATTCTCACCAAGGAAAACGGCAAGACGCTCGCTGAATCGTGCGGCGAAATCCGCCGTGCAATCGAGAATGTCGAAGTTGCCTGCGGCATTCCCATGCTGATGCAGGGGTACAACCTGGAAGACGTGGCGCAGGGGATCGACGAAATCATGATTCGCCAGCCGCTGGGCGTGGTGGCCGCCATTTCGCCGTTCAATTTTCCCGCCATGATCCCCTTCTGGTTTCTGCCTTACGCCATCGCCTGCGGGAACACCTTCGTCGCCAAGCCATCGGAGAAAGTTCCGCTCACTCTGCAATACATCTTTCAACTCTTCGAAGGGCTCGGACTGCCGCCCGGCGTGGTGAACCTTATCCACGGAGAGAAGGCCGCCGTCGAGGCGCTGATCGACCACCCCCTCGTTCGCGCCATCAGTTTCGTAGGTTCGAGCGCCGTCGCCCGCCAGGTCTACGCTCGCGCCGCCGCCCGCGGCAAGCGCGTGCAGTGCCAGGGAGGGGCCAAGAACCATGCGCTCGTCCTGCCCGACGCGGATTTCGACTCGGCAACAAAGATCATCAC
>DATKYV010000234.1:0-2516 GCA_035528275.1 Terriglobia bacterium
GAGCCCGGAACAGTTCCAGGAGATCTTTCGGCGTCTGTGCGAACAATATGGGCTGCCCTACGAGCGCGCGATGGTCGACACTCTCATTGCCATGCTGGGCAACGAATGGAATCAACCTCTGCGCGCCTGCTATCCACTCGATATCGTCAACCAGATCCGCTGGTCGGCCCAGTACGCCGGAAAGCCGCCGGTGCTCAACCGCGAAACTCTCGCGCAAGCCTGTCACAACTATTTTCTGGCGCCCGGCCAGAAAGCCCATTGGTGAGGAGGCACGAAACACCCTTGCCCCTGGCTTCGGCCCGCCTTCAATTCGCCCCGGGAATGGGAGAGGCATTTGCCCTCCTTGGCTGGCACGCAGACCCACGCAGCTTAGGACTCCCCTTGGGACGCTGGTGCGCTGCTGTCGTCCGAGACGCCAGGTCACTCTAATCGGTGCCCCGGCAGGCAACAAACATGACGCCGATGATGGAAGAAGTCGTCACCCAGCCCGCCGCCCTTTCGGGCCTGCGCAAATTCTATTCAAGCCCCGGCGCCATCCGGGCGAAAGCGCTGCGCAAGCTGGTGACCGATTGGCCTCCGACCGTGGTGTTCACGGGCATGGGCTCTTCGTTGTTTGCCGCTTATCCCGCGCAGGTGTTCCTCTCCTCGATGGGAATTCGCTCGATCGTTTGGGAAACCGCCGACCTGCTTCATCACCATCTGAAATTCCTCGGTCCGGACATCCTGCTGGTCATGGTGTCGCAATCCGGAGAGACCGTTGAGATCCTGCGGCTGCTCAAGAGCCTTCCCCGCCAGGTGGGGGTCGTCGGATTGGTCAACGAGAGCGGAAGCACGCTGGCGCAACGCTGCGACGTGCTCTTGCCCATGATGGCGGGCCGCCAGATGAGCGTCAGCACCCGCACGTATACGTGTTCGGTGGCCGTGCTCATGTACTTGGCCTGTGAAATCGCCCGGCGGCCGCCGGCCCCGCTCAGCCTGGCGCTCAAGCGGGTGATCGAAGCACAGGAAAGAATCCTGGAGCGGAGGGATACCGTCACACAACCCACGGCGGAATTCTTCAACGAGCCGTCCTACGTCGCTCTGCTCTCTCGTGGGGCGGACCTCTCTTCCATCTATCAGGGCGCCTTGATGTTCAAGGAAGTCGTTCGGATGGGCGCCGAGCCCATGAGCGCCGCGCAGTTCCGCCACGGCCCTGTCGAGATCATCAACCCTTCGCACCGCTACGTGGTCATCGCTCGCCAGGGAGCGAGAGGTCATGCGACCAAAACGGGGCGGCTGCTCGTGGGGCTGGCCGAAGAAATCCGCTCGCACGGTGGCCGAGTCCTCTTGTTCACCGACCTTCCCTTCCCGAACACCGTCAATATCCGCCTGGTCCCCGTCGACCCGCAGCCCTTCAGCCTGGGGACGCTCGTGGACAGCCTCTACATCCAATTGCTCACTCACGAACTCGCCTTGCGAGCCGGGCTCGAGCCGGGTAAATTCTGGATTGCCGAGGACGTGACACGCGTCGAGTAACGCCGGCGGGGCAAACACCCTCTTGTCCTGGGTCTGATCTGGTTCGACTCACGGCCACTTCGGCAAGGAGAGGAGAGGTTAATGAACCCCAAACGATTCTCAATCTTTGCGGGCAAAGTGGCGGCGGCGCATGTGCTCACCTATTTCATCGTCGGCGGGATAGCCTACCAGTTGCTCACCAAGGACTTCTATATCGGCCCTGACCCGATCTTCAGGGCCTTCATGCGCACGGAGGCCGAGCCGGACCTCTGGGCCCACGTGATACGATGGTTTCTCCCCGCCCAAGTCCTGCGCGGCATCCTCATCGCCGCCGTCCTTTATCCCTTCTTCGACACGCTCAATGGATGGTCGTTCTCAAAGCGCTTTCTTTCCATTTCCAGCCTGTACGTCGTGCTGGGGTGCTGGGCGGCCGTCGTGGCTGCTCCCGGCACCCTCGAAGGCATGGTCTATATGCGGCCTTTCATCACCCCGGCCGTCCACCTGAAAGTTCAGCCCGAACTCGTCGTGCAGGGACTGGCCCTGGGCGCGCTGGTCGCATGGTGGATGGCGCCGAGACGGCGGCCGAGGCCAGCATAGCGCTTGATGTGCAATTTCAAGGTGTTGCCAATCCTTTTCGCAAGGCGGTGGGAGGGACCAACCATGACATGCCCTCTTTTGGAGGCGGCGTGCGCAGCTTGATTCGCTGCGTGGCCTTCAGAATAAGCGGTAAAGCCCGCTTCTACCGACTGAAAGCCTTTGTGGCGAGGATCTTCCCCCCTTCTTCGACGGTGTAGGTCTTATTGGCAGCGAGGTTCTTGAGGGTGTCGCGCTGGCCGCTGGGCCAGGTGATTTCGACGCTGTCGGCCTGCGTTGCCTTACCCAGGCCAAAGGTCAGGATCAGTTCGCTCGAAGAGCAGTAGCTTGAGCCGGAGCGGACCGTCTGCCAGCCCGCGCCGCCTCGACTTCGAACGCGCACCACCTCGCCGGGCCGCACGCGCGCCGGGACGCGGCCGAGCGGCGCC
>DATKYV010000235.1:0-12703 GCA_035528275.1 Terriglobia bacterium
TCATATCCCCGCAAGAAGCAAACGCTTGGCGTGGGCAAAGTTCTATCAGGAATTCTACAGAGATCCTGCCAACAGAGGTAAGAGAATCCGAAAGAAAGACTTCGAATTCGACCACATCACCCCCTTCTCGCAGGGCGGCACCAACGATCCGGGGAACATTCGGGTCCTTCCGAAAAAAGAGAATCGTCGAAAAGGTGCGAAGCGTGTTTATCCCTAGCGCTTTTTCCATACAAACCTTGCTGCGCGACTGAGTAGTGGTGTTCGGTAGAGGATAGCTGAGCGAACTGTTTCCCACCCGTAGCCACGAGCGTAAAGAGATTCCGCACTGACTAGCCCATCCGGCTGGGATTGAATAGGGGCCGCATGCGAGACCATTCCGTTCAATCGTCCTTGTAATTAGGTAATCACTTACACCCGGCCACCCATAGCCACAACAACTTACAAAAGGCGAAAGGGCCAGGAGGTTGGATACGGATTTCTTCCGGCCACAAATGTCGAGCCCCGGGGGCGGGTGGGAGGCATGGATGGGATTGCAGTGGGTGGTGGCGCAGGCCATGGAACCTCTTCGGCCGCATCGAGTGCCGCTTTGGCCGATTGCCCGCGGAGGCGGTGCCGCGGAAACCCCAAGGTGGCTCGATGGAGGGCCGGCCGTCAGGAGAAGTTTAATCAAACAATTTCTCTTGACATAAGAACGTATGTTTGACAAAATCTCGTTTTGTTTGATAGAGGATCACGCCCATGCCAATAATCAGGCCCTTAGGTAAACGGAAGCCGGAGGTCAAAGTCAGTCGCCGCTATACGAATCCGACGACTGCCGAGAGCCGCAAGCTCGATGAGCAGACACTCCGGTTTACGGTCGGAGAGAACGAGTTCGAGATCTTAGGCTTGCCCGCCGTCGCGCGGCGGCTCCACTGCACGCAAACTCGAGTCATCCAGCTCGTTACCGAGGGGAAACTGAAGGGTCACAGATTCGGCCGCGTCTGGATCGTCACGGAAACTGACCTCGACAAATATGTCGAGGCCCGGAGGAGCGAACTGAAGACGCGCTATCAAGGCTATCTGGAAGATGAGTTCTAGCCGAGGATTGACCGTGGGGGAACTTGCTGCGCCGGCTCGGTTGCGTTATGGACGATCAAGAACAAGGGCGAACGACAATGAGCGAAAGACCCGAATTCTCAAGAGGGAACATTCACCTTCGGCTGGAGGGAGAGTCGCGACGCTCTGTTTATGTGGACCAGCATGTCGAGGCAATCGAGATTGACCTCTCGCGCCCACGCCTCATCCGCATCTTGGGAAGAACCAGCAATGGGCGTTGCATCGAGCGACATTTGAAGATCACGGACAAAGAACGGCTAGTGATGGTTTGATCCGGTGTTGCTGGAAGCTAGCGAAATAGCAGCGCTAGAGTAAGCGAAGCCAAAGCCAACGGAATTGCCCAAAGGGCTCTATCCAGTGCTTTGGCTTTTTCTTTTTGTGGCGGCGTTATACGAGCTGGGCACTCCGAGGGCAGAGCGGAAAACGGAGATTTCATAGCGGGCAGGGCATCGTCGGATGTCAAATCGAACTTAAGGACAGCGGCTCTGTACGCACGGGTCAGCACCCTTGAACAGAACTGCGGCCTCCAGCTGGATGAGCTTCGCCGATACGCCAACCAACGCTTCGGCCGAGTGCTCGAATTCGTGGATGTGGGAGTGAGCGGCATACCGAACGCCGGCGGCCCCAACTCGATGCCCTCATGCAAGGCGCACGGAAGCGGCAGTTCGATGCTGTGGTGGTCTGGAAGTTCGACCGCTTTGGGCGCTCACTCAAACATCTTCTCGACAGCCTCGAAGAGTTCCAGGCCTTGGGCATCGATTTCATCAGTCTGACTGAAGGCGTGGATACCACCACACCGACAGGTCAGTTGTTGTTCGGAATCTTTGGTGCTGTGGCTCAGTTCGAGCGCGATCTACTCGTGGAACGCGTGCGAGCGGGAATCGCTCACGCCCGCAGCCTTGGCAAACAGATTGGCCGACCTCGGGTAAAAGTCGACGTAGACCCGATCATTCGCCTCCGAAGCCAAAACCTGTCCCTGCGCAAGATCGCACGGAAACTCGATATTCCGGTCTGGCGTGTGCGACGGGCATTGGCTCGAACGGCCAACCCTGTGGACGGGCTGGGCCACGCTCAAGAGGAGACACATGCGGAGATCGCAGATTCTGATATTGAGGCGCTTAGGTCAACTTGGTGAGTTCCGGTCTCCGACCGGCCTGCAGACGGTCACGCGCATGGATGTTCGGCCCAGTTGAGAAATCTGATGGAACGATCAAGCAAAGGTCTCCGCGACGTAGGCTTGGCTTTGAAGTCTGCTTCGCACGTGCAGGGACCTGCTAGCGGCCATTACGCTGGTGTGGGTAACGACTCGACCTCATCGCTTGGCGCGCACCTCGATCCGCGCCAGGAAAGCACGTCGCATCTCGAGAGAACGGGTGAAGAAACGCTTTGCGAGGAATGTATAATCGACCCGACTGCAGTCGCTACGCTGAGAGAGTTCTTCGAGCTTTTGGATGAGTGGGACAGCCACAACAATCGTGATCAGACACGTTTGGACCAGCGTCGGTAAAGTCCAGGCATACCCGGGTCGACCTCTCAAGGATGGAGGCAGCACCCTGTTGTGCGGTGCCCAAGAGAGGACCAAACGGGTAGTTACCAGGAGCGATTCGCTTTGGCTTGAGATTTTCTTCCATGGGCTCTAAACTGGCCATGCGCAGACAGCCTGAATCGAGTTTCCGGAGGGCATTGCGTGAGAAAAGCCGTCCTTTACGCCCGCGTTTCCAGTAAGGACCAGGAAAAAGAGGGGTATTCGATCCCGGCACAGCTAAAGCTCCTTCGGGAATATGCCCTGAAACATGGCTTCACGATCGTGAAAGAATTCATTGATGTTGAAAGGGCCAAAGCGACCGGAAGAAAACAGTTTGGCGAAATGCTCCGATTCCTGAATGGAAACCCAGGCTGCCGAACGGTGATCGTTGAAAAGACTGACCGTCTGTACCGTAACTTCCGGGACTTTGTCACCTTGGAAGATCTGAACGTGGAAGTTCACCTGCCCAAGGAAGGTCAGGTGATAAGCAAAGATTCGAAATCCCAGGCCAAACTGCTGCACGGTATTCAGCTCGTCATCGCACGGAACTTTATTGAGAATCTACGAGAAGAAGTCCGCAAGGGGATGCGCGAAAAAGCTGAGCAGGGCATCTACCCCAGCCACGCTCCGTTCGGCTATCGCAACAATAAGCTACAGCGAACCATTGAGGTCGATCCTGAAAAAGCCCCAATCCTGAAACGCATGTTTGAACTCTACGCCACCGGTCAATACTCATTGGCGAGGCTGGGAAAGCTTGTGTCCGAAGAGTTTAGAATTCGCCATCCTAAGAGTTATCTGGAGCGGATCTTGAAGAACCCGTTCTACATCGGGCTTTTCGTTTGGGAGGGAAAGACCTACAAAGGAACACACACGCCCCTTGTTGGCAATGAGCTTTTTGAACGAGTTCAGGCCGGGTTTCGGGGCCACCATAAGCCCAAATACCGAAAGCACGAGTTTGCGTATTCAGGCTTGCTTCGATGCGCCTATGACGACTGCATGGTGACGGCAGAGCTGAAGAAGGGGAAATATGCCTACTACCATTGCACCGGGTATAGGGGGAAATGCGAGTTGCCCTACTTCCGAGAAGAAGAGTTGGGAGAGCGCCTGGGCGAGGTCTTGAAGAAGATTCACATTCCAGATCAAGTGCTGGGTCCTTTGCAGAAGGCCATAGTCGAAGATCGGGGACGCTCAGAGGAGCACAGAGGGCATGAGGCGGAGCGCCTAAGGCAACGTCTCGCTGCGATCCGGCGCCGTATTGACCAGGCGTATCTCGATAAGCTCGATGGCAAAATCTCAGAGGATTTCTGGCTTCGCAAGATGGAAGAGTGGCAAGGGGAGGAGCAACAGATCCTGATTGCGATTCAGGGGCTAGACGAGATCAAGCCGGATCGAGTGCTGGACAGCGTCAGGATTCTAGAACTCGCAAACAAGGCCTATTCTCTATATGTTAGGCAGGATTCGACGGAAAGAGCCAAACTACTGAGAATCGTACTTTCGAACTGCCGCTTGGACGCCACAAGTGTTTATCCCACCTATCGAAAACCCTTTGACTTGATCTGCGGAGCGGCGAAAACAGCGGAATGGTACGCCCGGGGTGATTCGAACACCCGACCCCTTGCTTCGTAGGCAAGTGCTCTATCCAGCTGAGCTACGGGCGCATGAGAACAAGCCTGATTAACTGCCCCCGCGCCATGACGGCACGACGAGGGCGAACCTCGGGGTCACAGGCTTGAATATGTTAGTCTTGCACGCATGCCCGGTTCTGTCAACGGGGGCCTCTCCGTAGGGCCCAGCTGACTAACTTCGCGCAAGGGTGCAAAATCGTCATTCGGGCTTAGAGGTATAGAGGGCTCGGTTGGGTGCTTGGGGTTCCCTCCGAGTCTCCCGCAGGGGTTAAGTTCCGGATGAAAAACAAGAAACTGAAATTTGGAATCGGCATTGGCATCATCCTGGGGGTGGTCGCCTGGCAGGCCATCTCGGGTTTTTAGGAAAGCAAAACATACTACGTTACGGTGAACGAGCTCACCGGCGGCAAGGCGACGCGCCAGCGCATTCGTGTGGGTGGCATCGTGACGCCCGGCTCGATCGAACGGCGCGGCGGAACGGTGACCTTCCGTTTGGCCCAGGACGCGAATTCGATCCCGGTCACGTACGTGGGCACCGACACGTTGCCGGACACATTTGTCGGCGGCGCCCAGGCCATCGTCGAAGGCGACTATACAGCCCGGGGCGAGTTTCGCGCCCAAAAGATCCAGGCCAAGTGCGCCTCGAAGTATGAGGCCAAGCCCAAGGGTGCGGGCGAGCCCTCGCCGAGAACGGCCTCAATGGACGGGGCGAAGTAGGCCGGCCTCCTCCCGGACGGTTCCGTTCGGGACCCGCATTTTCGTCTGCTCAGGGTAGCCCGGAGAATCTATGAACCAGGTTGGCAGCGTAGGTTTGATTGCCGCGCTGGCCTTCGCCGCGTACGGCGTAGTCGCCGGGGCGGTGGGCGGCAAGCTGCGAAGCCGCCGCGTGGTGCGAAGCGCCGAGCGGGCCACTTTGGCGTTCGTGGTCATGATCACCCTGTGCGTGATCGTCCTCGAAATCCTGATCTTCAGAGACGACTTTCACAACGCTTACGTCGCCGCACATTCGAACCGGGAACTCCCGGTCTACTACAAAGTAGCCGTCCTCTGGGGAGGCCAGGAAGGTTCGCTGCTTTTCTGGACGTGGCTCCTGAGCCTCTATAGCGGATTTGCCGTCCTGCTGAACCGGCGGAAGAATCGCCAGCTCATGCCCTACGTCATCTCGATCCTGATGGGCACCGGGACGTTTTTCACCTCCTTGGTTTTCTTCGCTGCCAATCCTTTCAATGAGCTCTCTCTGGTTTCCGCCACCGGATCGCAGGCGTTTCGTGCCGCGGACGGAAACGGGCTGAACCCGCTGCTTCAGTATCACTCGATGGTGGTCCACCCGCCGATGCTCTACCTGGGGTACGTAGGTTTTGTGGTGCCTTTTGCCTTCGCCATGGCCGCGCTCATCACCCGGCAGTTGGGTGACAACTGGATTCGCACCACGCGCCGCTGGACGATGGTCCCTTGGATGTTCTTGGGCCTCGGTATCCTGATGGGAGCCAACTGGGCTTACGCCGTGCTCGGCTGGGGAGGCTACTGGGGCTGGGATCCGGTGGAGAACGCTTCGCTTCTGCCCTGGCTTTCGGGGACAGCGTTCCTTCACTCCGTGATGATTCAGGAAAAACGCGGCATGCTGAAGGTGTGGAACATCGTGCTGGTTGCCGTCACGTTTTTCCTCTGCATCTTCGGGACGTTCCTCACCCGTAGCGGCATTGTTTCCTCCGTGCATGCTTTCGCGCAGTCGAGAATCGGGCCGTTCTTCGCCGCCTTTCTCGCCATCATCGTATTGTTTTCGGCGACGCTGCTGTTTTTGCGATTGGAATTCTTGAGGAGTGAAAACAAGCTGGATTCGATGGTCTCGCGCGAAAGCGGATTTCTGTTCAACAACTGGATTCTGCTGGCGGCGGTTTTTGCGATCCTTTGGGGAACGATTTTCCCCATCCTCTCCAAGGCCCTGCAAGACGTCACCGTGACGGTCGGCGCGCCGTTCTTCAATAAGGTCACGATTCCCATGGGGCTGCTGCTCCTTTTCCTGACCGGCGCCGGACCGCTGCTGGCGTGGCGGAAGACGTCGTTTCAGAGCTTGAAGCGGGCGTTTGCGGGGCCGGTGGCCCTGGCAGCGGTGGCGGGAGTGGTCCTTTTCTCTGCCGGTGTGCGGCACTTTTACGCCTGGATGGCGTTGTTCCTTTCGGTCTTCGTCGCTGCTTGCACGCTGCAAGAATTTTACAAAGGCGCGCGCACGCGGATGCAGACGGCGCGGGAAAACTTCGTCCAGGCCATCTATAACCTCACGATGCGCAATACCCGCCGCTATGGCGGATACATCATTCACCTGGGCATCGTCCTGCTCTTTGTGGGTTTTGCAGGACAGGCGTTCCAAACCGAAGCGAAGGGCCTGCTGAACGAAGGCGATACGATGCGCGTCGACGATTACGTGTTGCGTTGCCAGCGCGTGACCAGCGGTGAGGCGCCCAACTATATTTATCAGCGGATTGAACTTGCCGTCGTGAAGAACGGCCGGGCGCTCGGCACCCTCCAGCCGGAGCGGAGGTTTTTCCCGGCGAGCCAACAGTCCACGAGCATCGTCGCCATCAAGACCCGGCTGGACGAGGACCTCTACGCCGTGCTCGGCGGACCGGATCCCGAGTCCGGCAAGGCGATTGTCGAAATCTTCGTGAACCCTCTGGTGATCTGGGTATGGATCGGCGGGGTGGTGGTGTTCTTGGGAACATTGCTGGCTCTGGTCCCCAGCCGCGTGGAGCGCGAGATGGCCGGAATCCGCCGGCCGCGCGAAGAGGCCGTCGCTGAGAAATATGCGCTTTAGGAAAACAGTCCGGAGACTCGCGCCAGCGGTGCTTGCCCTTGCGGTCTTCGCCGCTTTGGCGCCGGCGACGGCGGGCGAAGAGAGTGCCAAGCCCACGCTGAAATCAATCGGCGAACTCCTGGTGTGCCAGTGCGGCTGCAACTATGGCCTGAATTCCTGCACTCACAACAATTGTTCCTCCGACGAGGAAATCAGCGCCTTTATCCAGAAAGAGATTTCGGAGGGCAAAGACCAGCCGGCGATTCTGAAGGCGCTGGTCGGCCGCTACGGGGTGAAAGTCCTGGCCTCGCCGCCGGCCGAAGGATTCAATCTGGCTGCCTGGATACTTCCCGGCCTGGCGTTGGTTATGGGTCTTGGGGTGGTGACGCTGGCTGTCCGGCGCTTGCGCAGACCACCCCCAACCGCCACGGCGCCGCCGGCGCCACCCGTCGACCCGGATT
Source organism: Terriglobia bacterium (assembly GCA_035528275.1). Taxonomy (GTDB): domain Bacteria; phylum Acidobacteriota; class Terriglobia; order UBA7540; family UBA7540; genus DATKYV01. Next base: position 7,498 of record DATKYV010000235.1, read on the forward strand.
TGCTCGCCGCCATCGAAGAGGAGATGAAGCAGGTCGCGGACGCATAAGTCAGGCCGGCGACCGTGCCCGGCTCGCCTTCCCCACCGAGGTGGATTGAAAGATGCTTCTTGCGATAAGCGTTTTGATTTCGGCCGCGCTGCTGGTTTTTGTTGTAGCGCCGCTGCTCGCCACGGACTCCGCCGGCGAGCAGGCGGTTCCCGTCGATGTAACGCCGCTGATTGACCTCAAGCGGCGGCGGCTGGTGGTCTATGAGAACATGCAAGATTTGGATTTCGAATACAAATCAGGGAAGATCGCCCAAAACGACTACCAGTCGTTGCGCGAGAATTACACGCGTGAGGCGGCCCATCTGATGGCCGCCACGAAGGAATTGGAACTCTCGAGCGAAGACGACGCGCTCATCGAGCGGGAAGTCGCGACCCGGCGCTCCCAACGAAAGCTCCAGCCGACCGAGGAATACGTCTGTTCGAAGTGTGGATTCGAAAATCCCTTGCCGGTGAAGTTTTGTGGGGGATGCGGAGCGTCCGTTTCTCCGCGCGTGCGCGGAGGTTGAAAGCAGGCGCGGCCTTCGCCAAGCGATCCGGCGACCTGCACCCGACACATGCTGGGCCAAGAAGATCACTGCGAATACTCCCGATGAAACGGACTCCGTTATTTCGCTTGTTGTCTGCCGCAACGTGCGCCTTGCTCATGGGCGCGGTTGTTCCCTCGAGGCTCGTTGCCAAGGGGCGGATTGAAGGGCGCCTCCTGAACGGCACGGTCAACCAGCCCGTTCCGAATCAGACGGTGCGCTTGTTGACCCTGCGCCAGGGTATGCAGCAGGCGGCGATGACGTCCACGGATGCCGACGGCCGGTTCGCTTTCTCCAGCGGCGACATTGACACCAATTCGTTTTACCTGATCCAGACGGAATTCCAAGGTGTCAACTATGCCGCGCCCGTCCAGTTCGATGCGTCGGATACGAGCACCGTAGACCTAACCGTGTACGAATCCACGCAGACCGAGCCATCGCTTCGCATTGAATCGCTGCGCGTGCTGGCCGGCGCCGAAGGCTCGAAGGTGCGGGTCCAGGAAGAGTACGTCATCCAGAATTCCTCCCGGCCGCCTCGCTCTTACCTGAGCTCGGAGGGGACGTTTCGATTCCAGATCCCGGCGGAGATCTCGGAGCCCAACGTCGCCATCCGCGGCCTGATGAATATGCCGCTGTCCCAGTCAGCGGAGCCGGGCAAATCCCCGGGGGAATTCTCCATCCGTTATCCTCTCAAGCCCGGCAGCACCACCCTTATCGTGGCCTACGAGGCGGATTACGTCGCAGGACAGGTGACACTCTTGAGCGCCGCTGATTACCCCATCGACCGCGCGGAGCTGCACGTATTTCCTTCGAGTCTCGCGGTTGACTCCAAGATTTTCCAATCCGCGGGCGTCGATCCCGCCAACAGGGTTCAGAGATTCCAAGCGACGAACCTTCCGCGCTGGGCAACGCTGGACGCCCTGTTGAGCGGGGAAGCCGCGCCGAGTTCCGACTCCGGAACCGGCCAGGGCGAGGGCGAGGTGCGAGTCGTTCCCAGCCCGATGACGCGCCTGGGCACGCCGGCGCTCTTCTGCTTCTTCCTAGTGCTGTTGTGGGCGCTCGGAGTCCGCGTGGCCAGGGAGTGGCCCCAGTGGAAAAAACGGCAGCAAACGAGTCCAGAGCAGAAGGAGCTTGAGGCCAAGGTCGAAGGGTTGTTGAATTCTCTCGCTGACCTGGATGAGCTCTTTGCCGCCCAGAAGCTCGTGGAAAAGAGCTATTGGAAAGAGCGCCTGGAACTCAAGGCCAGGCTCGTAGCGGTCCTGAAAAGGAACCCTTCGCTTCTCGAAGCCTATGCCATCCGACGAGTCCCGCGTTGAGCTCGCCCTCGAACTCCAGAACGTTTCCAAGTTCTTCGGCGACCTTGCAGCGTTGAAGGAAGTCCATCTGCGATTTGAGCCGGGTGACTCGGTTCTCATCTATGGGCCCAACGGCGCCGGAAAAACTACGCTGCTGAGGATTCTGGCGACGCTGGCCCGGCCAAGCGAGGGCCGTGTTTTCTTCAACGGCAAGGAACTTCACGGCGATCCGGCTCCCGCAAAATCCTGCATCGGTTTCGTCTCGCACGCCACCTTTCTTTATGGTGAGCTCAGCGCGCGCGAGAACTTGAGGTTTGCCGGAACGCTCTTTAGACTTTCCGACATCGAGGCGCGAATCCGCGAAGCGTTGGAACTCTTCGCCCTCATTGACCGGGCTGACGAGCCGGTCCGGAAGCTCTCGCGCGGGCTCCAGCAGAGGGCTTCGCTCGCCCGGGCGTTTCTGCACGATCCCGATTTCCTCCTCCTCGATGAGCCCTTCACGGGCCTCGACGCGGCGTCGGCTGAAAACCTTCGCGCCATCCTCAGAGGGCTTCCCGAGCGGGGAAAGACGGTGGTGTTTTCCACTCACGATTTCGAGCAAGGCGCCAGCATCGCGCGACGGCTGGTGGCGCTGGATAGTGGCCGGGTGAAATACGACGGGCCCCTGCAACTTGCGCCACTCAGTGCGCTGGGGATTGCAAATGAGAAGGCAGAAAGCAGTAGGCGGTAAGCAGCAAGGCGCATGTGGAAGGTAGAAGATTGCGGGCGGGGACATAGAGCGAAGGCAAAAGGCAAAGGGTAAATGCAGGAACGCAACAACATAAAGCCCGGCCTGCCAGGCATTGAGCGCCAGAAGCTAAATCCGGACTTGTTAATCGCTGAAAGCTGATGGCCGGTCGCTGACTACAGAGCACTGCAAAATGCGGAATGTGCGAATCATCTTGGTGATTTTTGCCAAAGACCTCCGGGTCGAGTGGCGTCATCGCGAGACGCTGGTCTCGATGTGCGTTTTCGGGCTGCTGGTGGTTTTCCTGTTCAATTCTGCCTTCGAGCCGGCGGGCGAGGAGAAATTACGGTTGCTCCCTGGCTTGTTGTGGATCGCATTCGCTTTCGCCGGAATCCTGGGCTTCAACCGATCGTCCGCGGCCGAACTCGAGAATAGTTGCCTGGAAGGGATGGCGCTTGCTCCCGTCGATCCGGGATTGATTTACCTGGGGAAAATGCTCGCCAACCTGTTCTTCCTCCTGATTGCGGAGGCGGTGGTGGTATTCGCGGTTTCCCTCTGGTATAACTTTTCGTTCTTGCCCTCGATGAAGTGGTTCGCGTTGACGGTGTTCTTGGGTACCCTGGGCTACGTCGCCGTGGGGACGATTTTCGGCGCCGTCTCCGCGAATACGCGCATGCGGGAAGTGATGCTACCCGTGCTGCAGTTTCCCGTGGCGGTGCCGGTCTTCATCGCCGGCATTGAGGCGAGCACGGGGGCGTTGAGAGGACTTCCGCCGGCCGAATACGCAAGCTGGTTGAGGCTCCTGATCGGGTTCAGCGTGGTCTTCCTGGTCCTCTCCTATCTGTTGTTCGAATACGTGCTCGAGGAATAGGCGGGCCTTCTAGTCTCCTTCACCCGTGGGACCGAATCGAAAGCATGGGCAACAAAACTTTTCCCCTGACATTGCATCTTCTTCTGACCCTGGTCTGGGTCTTCGTGGCCCTCTACATGATTTTTCAGTACGCGCCCGAAGAAACCACGATGGGTGAGGTGCAACGCATCTTCTATATTCATGTTTCCTCGGCCTGGACGGCCTTCCTGGCTTGCTTTCTGGTGTTCGTGGGAAGCGTCGGCTACCTCTGGAAGCGCGCGCCATTTGCCGACGACCTGGCGCAAGCCTCGGGCGAGGTGGGATTGGTCTTCTGCACTTGCGTTCTGGTGACGGGGCCGCTGTGGGCGAAGCCCGTCTGGGGAATCTGGTGGACGTGGGACGCGCGCCTGACTTCGACCTTCGTCCTCTGGCTTCTCTATATCGCCTACTTGATGTTGCGGAGTTACGTGTTGAATCCCGGGCGTGCCGAGGTGCTGGCGGCGGTGGCGGGGATCATCGGCTTCGTGGATGTTCCTATCGTTTATATGTCCATCCGCTGGTGGAGGACGCAGCACCCCCAGCCCGTCATCGCCGGCGGGGAAGGCTCGGGCCTCGACCCTGCCATGAGAATTACTCTGCTTGTTACGTGGGGAGCGTTTCTCTGCTTGTTCTCATACCTTCTTCGCCAGCGGTTGTGGCTGGCCGAGGGGCGAAGAGAGGCCAGGAAATTGCGCCAAGGACTGGCTTTGCAGACTTCGAAGGAGTGACGTGAGCAATCCGTATCTGGCCGCTGCCTACGCCTTTGTCTGGTTGACTTTCATCTTTTATGAGTGGAGCCTCGCCCGGCGAAAGGTCCGGCTCAGCCGGGAATTGGAGGACCTGAAGAAGCAAGCCCAGGATTCGCCGCGCTCCGGACCTCCCTCAGAGTAGCCCGAGAGAATCGTCCCGTCCTCGTCATCCTTGAATTCTCCGACCCCAACTTAGCGCTCTCCCTGGACCGCGAAGGCCGGTTCGCCCCGCTTTACCACGGGGGAGAGCGACAGGTGCCCCTACACTGTCCGCCTGACCTGTGTTATACCTCTATTAACAAAGGCCGCGACGGATTCGAAGCGGATGACTCACGGAACCGGCCGCATTTTGACTCTGAATCTTTGAGCCGCTCGCCATGCGCGGCAAAAAACGGAGAAACTCTAGTGCAAAACCGCTGTGACTACTGTGGGACCGTCATGGAGCTGAGGGGCGAGATTTTTGGCGACCGTGAAAAGGCTGACGTGGAGTGCCCGGGCTGCGGCAGGACGATCTGGGTGGTCAACCCCACGCTCGAGACGCTCCGCCAGGAGACCACCAAGAAAAAAGTAACCCCGGTAACCTCAGAGGTCGGAACCGACGGTCGCAGGCTGCACCTTCCCGAAAATGCGGAGATCAGTCTACGGGCGCTGGAAGGCAGGGAAAGCGGCACGGTGTACGCGGTTCCCAAGCCGCGAATGACCATTGGGCGGGCCAACGCTGATATCATCGACCACGACCCGATGATGTCCCGGATTCACTGCGCGCTGGAGGTCAGCGACGAGGGAATCAGGCTGCTTGACCTGGGCAGCACGAACGGCACGTTTGTGAACGACCAACAGATCGAGTCCGCCGCGCTTTCCAATGGGTCCACGTTTCGGGCGGGGGAGCATCTGTTCCAAGTGGTCATTTCTCCAAAAGAGACATGAAGAAGATTGGGCGCTACGAGATCATCGAAGAGCTGGGGCGGGGTGCCA
>DATKYV010000236.1:0-13700 GCA_035528275.1 Terriglobia bacterium
GTTCGGTTCGGGGATGTATTGCAGCAAGCCCAAGGCGGCGGAATTGAGCCTCGCCTCCGGAATTCGATTGCCCTCGAAGGCTGCCGGCGCGCCAGCGAGGCCGGTTTCCGGATCATAAATCACGGGTACGGTGCCGGCGAGTGGGCCGGAGGGAATGACCGTCTGCGAGAAATCGCCCCCGCGCTCGGCGAGCGTGGGAACGGTGGCGAAGCTGTCAAACGGATTACGAGCGCGGCGGAGGCTGTAGTTAACCAAGAAGCTGGTCTTATCCCGCCCCTGATAGATCTTGGGGATAACCAGCGGGCCGCCGATGGAAAAGCCCGCCTGCTCCTGATAAGCCGGAATTTGCGGCGACGATTCGACGTTCAGAGGGTAGGGATGGGCGTCGAGCGCCGAGTTGGAATACCGCTCGAACAGGTTGCCGCGAATGCGATTTGACATCGGACGGCCGCGGCCTCCCCCACCGCCAGAGAACATCCCGAAATCGGGCCGGCCGCCTCCGCCAAAACCCGGCGCCCCCTGTGACTCACCTAATCGCTGGAATTGTTCTCGGCGCCGGCGCCCTCGGTCTTCTTCCTCCCCGGGAGTGGGAGCCCGCCCCACGCTTCCCGAAAGCAGGAACGAGTTGGCGGCGCTGGCGGCGGCGTCCGGCGAGAGGAACTCCTCCTGCGAGGCGTTACCAGTGCCGTTCGAGGATTCGCCCTGAGAGAGTGCGGCCGAGCCAGTGCCTTCCATGGACCGCACGTTAGCCTCTCCCGAGCCCATCTCTCCCTCGCCAGCGGCCGACTCCGCGGCGCCACGCAGGCGGGCAAGGACCTCGGGAGGCAGTGACTGGCGATTTTCAGACTCAGCGGCCCCCGAGGGAAATCTGGGGCGGGCCGGCGTGGGGCTCGCCTCAGGCACGGCGATGGAGAGCTGGAGATTGACATCGGCTCCCTGGCCCGCACTCACCTGCACAGGCTCGCGCATTTCGGTTCGAAACCCGATGAGGGAAATCTCAAGTTTGTAGGCGCCGGGTTTCACGCCCGAGATCGTGTAATTGCCTTCCTCGTCCGTCCAAGTGAGCTTTCGTTCTCCGGTCTGTTTATCAACCAAGGTTACGGTGGCGCCCGGGGCTTCCACTCCGCCCGGGCCACTGACGTGCCCCTTCACCGACCCCGCAACCTGGGCGAGCGCGGCTGCTGGAGCGAGCAGCATGATGCCCGCAAGAACCGCCGCCCACATGGTCCTCTTGCCCCGTGCTCCGGAGATCGTCGCCACCGGGCGAAGTGCTGTTTGAACCTTCATACTTGCGGCAAAACTACGACTCTAACCCAACGCTTGGTCATCTCGTTCTATTTCGACGTTTTCCGGCAGCCGGGGGTTACAAGCAGCGAATCCCCGAAATATTCAGATTAGTTCCGGTCACCGCCGCCCCGGCGGTCCCAGCGTCTTTGCCGGCTCTCGTGCATTTTCTTCAGTTTCGCCTGCTGATCGGAGGTCAGGACAGAATTCATTCGCTCGTGCGATGACTGCCTGATTTCCTGCATCTTGGACCATCGCTCTTCGCGGGAGAGCGTATCGTCATTGCGCAAGGCCTCAAACTGTTTTTGCTCGTCCTCCAGAATCGGCTTCAATTGAGCCTTTTGTTCGTCGGTCAGTTTTAGCTCCTTGCTCAGCCTCTCGAGCCTCTGGCCGGGCTGCATGGCTCGGCGGCCGTCACGGTCTCGCCCGGGGCCTTCGTATTGCCCGGCAAGAGAGGCTTGGCCCAAGACCAAAAGTCCCACTATGGCGAGTGGGATTACCCTCCATTTTCGTGTCTCTTGCATTTGTTCATTCCTCCTTGGATTTCAGTGCCGGCCGTGCGTCGAATCCAGTCCGCCCCGAGGACCGCGAAAGCGGTGCGCCCCCGCGCTTCTTCGATCGAGGCCTGTCAAGGCCTTAAACACCCCAAATGGCAAAAAGTCGCGAAGCAGCCCTGACTCTTGACACCTGCTCAGACGTTTCAGGGCGCGACGGAGTTACAAGCCGAGGAAGAGGCTGGCCGGAGATTGGACAAAGGCCCCAGCGGAAGAGAGGATTCGCGCCGCGGTCGAAGCTCGAGCCCCACGCCGGCCATGGTGGCAGACAAGAATCATGCGGAGCGTCCGTCCCAAGTTGACAGTCGAGTCGCCTGTGCTATACTGAATTTCTGGGCGCAAGGGGCGCGAAGGCCTTCCGGATTGAGTTCCAGACAGAGCATTCCGCGGATCGAACGCGCAGACCCGGGAGAAAGACGCATCTCACCAACCTAACTCACTATCAAACCCTGCCAGCGAGGAACCGTGGAGGCAGAGACCTGCAAAAAAGAACTGGTGATTGAGATACCGGCGGATGTGGTCCGGCGTGAAGTGGAAAAGGTCACCAACCAGTTTCGCCGCGTGGCGCGAATACCCGGCTTCCGACCCGGGCACGCGCGGCCCGCGCTGATCCGGCAGCACTTCCGTGCCGATATCCGCAATGAAGTGGTCCAGTCGCTGATCCCCAAGTTTTTTGACAGTGTCGTCAAGGAAAAGAATCTGGCGGTGGTGGGGCGCCCCCGTTTCGACGACCTCAAGTTCGAAGACGACCAGCCGCTCACCTGCAAGGCGACGTTTGAAGTCCTGCCCGAATTCGAGTTGGGAGAATACAAAGGCCTGGAAGTGGAGGAGGAACCGGCGACCGTCGAAGACGCGGCCGTCGACGCGGCGCTGGAAGAACTCCGGGAACGGGCGGCGACATTCGAAGTCGTCTCGGACCGGGCCGCCGCCGATGAGGACTACGTTTACGTCAGCTACCAGGGCCGCGACGTCAACGACAACGCCAAGTCCCCCATCGAGGCGCGCGAGGCGGTAATCCACATGGGCGGCAAAGGCACCGTCGCCGCCTTCACCGAGAACCTGCGCGGCGCCAAGCCCGGAGAGACGCGCGAATTCGAAGTGACCTATCCCGGTGATTTCGCGCAGAAGTCGCTGGCCGGGCAAACCGTCCGCTACCGGGTCGAGGTGCAGAGCATCAAAAAGAAGGTGGTGCCGCCGCTGGATGACGACCTGGCGAAGTCGGTGAGCGAATCCGAAACGCTGGCGGCACTCCGCGACGAGGTCCGATCCGGCCTGGAGAAGCAGCGGAAGCGCCAAGTGGAAAATGCGGCGATGAAGAAGCTCCTCGATCGGCTCGTCGAGCAGCACGATTTCGCGGCGCCTGAGGCGCTGGTGGAAGCGCAACTCGACCGCAAGCTGGAACGAATCGTGACCCAGCTCATGGCCCAAGGCATCGATCCGCGAAATACAGAGGTCGACTGGCGGAAGGTCCGCGAGGAATCGCGCCCGGAGGCCGAGAAGGACGTGCGAGGTTCGCTCATTCTGAGCAGGATTGCCGAGGCGGAGGGCATCGAAGTCTCCGAGGAGGAAGTGGACGAAGTGGTGCGCGACTTGGCGGCGGAGCGGCGCGAGACTCCGGCGGCGCTGAAAACCCGCTTGACACAGGAGGGCGCGCTGGGTACAATTAGCTCTACTCGCCGCAACCAGAAAGCGCTTGAACTCATCTACCACAGCGCAAAAATCATTCGGAAAAGTGAGTAAGTTTTAACACTGGTTAAGGGCCAAGGCCCGACGAAGACCATGAGCGGAAACGAACCGAGAATGACGCTGATCCCCATGGTGGTGGAACAGACCAACCGGGGAGAGCGCGCCTACGACATCTATTCCCGCCTCCTGCGGGACAACATCATTTTCATCGGCACGCCCATCGACGACAACGTCGCCAACCTGGTGACCGCGCAACTGCTCTTCCTGGCGGCCGAGGACCCGGAGAAAGATGTTTCGCTTTACATCAATTCGCCCGGGGGAGTGGTGACAGCGGGCATGGCCATTTACGACACCATGCAGTTCATCAAACCCGACGTGGCCACGATCTGCATCGGCCAGGCGGCCAGCATTGCGGCGCTGCTTCTGGCGGCGGCGACGCCGGGCAAGCGCTTCGCCTTGCCCAACTCCCGCGTGCTGATTCACCAGCCGACGATGGGCGGCCTTTCCGGCCAAGCAACGGATATCGACATCCACGCCCGCGAGATCCTGCGCATCCGCGCCAGCCTGAACGAAATCATGGCCCAGCACACCGGACAGCCGCTGGAGAAGATCGAGCGCGACATGGAGCGCGATTTCTGGATGGGCGCCCAGCAGGCCCGCGAATACGGCATCGTCGACGAGATTATTCACAAGGCCAGGTGAATGCTTTGAAACGCACCGGGAACGACGAGTTATTGCGCTGTTCGTTCTGCCACCGAACCCAGGACGCGGTCAAGAAATTGATCTCGTCACGGGGTGAGCAGCCCCGCGTTTACATCTGCGACGAGTGCATCGACGTTTGCAGCACCATGCTGGAAGAGGAAACGGGTGGCGGCGCCGCAACCGCGCAGTTGAAGGTTCCCCGGCCGACCGAGGTGAAGGATTTCCTCGATCAGTACGTCATCGGCCAGGAAAAAACCAAGAAGAAGCTCGGCGTCGCGGTCTACAACCATTTCAAGCGAATCATGCTCCAGCGCGTCCGCAACGAAGTGGAACTGACCAAATCGAATATTCTGCTCATCGGCCCCACGGGCACGGGCAAGACGCTGCTGGCGCAGACGCTCGCCCGGCAGTTGGAAGTTCCCTTCGCCATCGTGGACGCCACGACTCTGACCGAAGCCGGCTACGTCGGTGAGGACGTCGAGAACATCATTCTCAAACTCCTCCAGAGCGCCGGCGGCGACGTCCAGCGCGCCCAGCACGGCATAATCTACATCGACGAAATCGACAAGATCGCTCGGAAGGACGAAAACCCCTCGATTACCCGCGACGTATCTGGCGAGGGAGTGCAGCAGGCGCTGCTGAAGATTCTGGAGGGCACGGTCGCCAACGTCCCGCCGCAGGGGGGGCGCAAGCACCCTCACCAGGAATTCATCCCCGTCGACACCACGGACATTCTCTTCATCTGCGGTGGCGCCTTCGTCGGGCTGGAGGGGATTATCGAGCGGCGCGGGGGCAAGAAGACCGTCGGGTTCCACACCGAGGATAAAGAGACCCCGGCGGCCATGCGCCGTCGCGACATCGAAAGCTTGGAGCAGGTTCAGCCGATAGACTTGATTAAGTATGGGCTCATTCCGGAATTCGTGGGCCGTCTGCCCGTGGTCGGCGTGCTGGGCGACCTGGATGCCAAGGCGTTGATCCAGGTCCTGACCCAGCCCAAGAACGCGCTGATTCGCCAGTACCAGAGGTTGTTCGAGTTCGAAAACGTCAAGCTGCACTTCACCGATGGGGCTCTCGAAGTCATCGCCAATCAAGCCCTGGCCCGCAAGCTCGGCGCCCGCGGGCTTCGGATGATTCTCGAGGATCTGATGCTCGACCTCATGTATCACCTCCCTGGCCAGGATAAGATCCAGGAATTCGTGGTGGCCGCTGAGATGGTGAAGAACCACGAAATTGATTTCGGATCAACTTGGCTGGAGAAAGCAGGGTAATGAACCCACTCATGTTCTCAGGACGAGAAAAGAGCGACACCCGCGTACTCCCCATGATGCCCATCCGGGATGTGGTCATCTTCCCGTACATGATGACGCCGTTCGTGGTGGGCCGCGAGAGCTCCATCCGCGCCCTGGAGAACGCGCTGGCGGGCGACAAGAAAATTTTTCTCGCCACCCAGCACGACGCCTCGGTGGACGACCCCAAGCCCAATGAGATTTATCAGGTGGGGACCATCGCCAACATCGTCCAGAGCTTGAAACTCCCCGACGGCAATATCAAGGTCCTGGTGGAGGGTGTGGAGCGCGGAAAGATCCTGAAGATTTCCAAAGAGGAAGGGTACTTCCGCGTTCAGGTGAAGACGGCAGTCTATCGGACCGTCAACGTGCCGAGCCTGGAACAGCTCGTGCAGCGCGTGACCTCGCAGTTCGAACAGTACGTCAAGCTCTCCCAGAGCCTGAACTACGAGACCATGATCGCCGCGGTGAAGGTGGATGAGATCGGCAAGTTCACGGACACCGTGGCCTCCAACCTGAACGTCAGCATCGAGGAGAAACAGGAGCTGCTCGAGATCTTCGACCCCGTGGACCGCCTCACACGGCTGGCTGATATCCTGGACGTCGAAATCGAGAAACTCAACGTCGACCGCACCATCCAGGGCCGCGTGAAGCGCCAGATGGAGCGCGCCCAGCGCGAGTACTACCTGAACGAGAAGATCAAGGCCATCCAAAAGGAGCTCGGCCGCAACGAAAAGAGCGAAATCGACGAGCTCAAGAAGAAGATCGAAACGGCGGGCATGACCAAGGATGCCCTGGAAAAGGCCAATGCGGAACTCAAGCGGCTGGAAATGATGCCGCCCATGTCGGCCGAGTCCACCGTTTCGCGCAATTACCTCGACTGGCTGCTCGCCGTGCCCTGGAAAAAGCGTTCCAAGGAGATTCGCGACATCGTCCGAGCGGAGAAGATCCTGGAAGAAGACCACTATGGTCTTGAAAAAATCAAGGAGCGGATCCTGGAGTTCCTGGCCGTCCGCCAGTTGGTGAAGAACCCGCGCGGATCGATCCTCTGCTTCGTCGGACCTCCGGGCGTCGGCAAGACGTCGCTGGGCCGCTCGATCGCGCGGGCCACGGGCCGCAAGTTTGTCCGCCTGTCACTGGGCGGCGTGAGAGACGAGGCGGAGGTCCGCGGTCACCGCCGCACTTACATCGGAGCGCTGCCTGGCCAGATCATTCAGATGATGAAGAAGGCCGGGACCGTCAACCCCGTGTTCCTCCTCGACGAAGTCGACAAGATGAGCATGGATTTCCGCGGCGACCCCTCGGCCGCCCTGCTCGAAGTGCTCGACTCCGAGCAGAACCACATGTTCATGGATCACTACCTCGACGTCGAATACGATCTTTCCAGGGTTTTCTTCATCACTACGGCCAACGTGATCCACACCATCCCCCAGCCCCTCCAGGACCGCATGGAGATCCTGCGCCTCTCCGGATACACGGAGCCCGAGAAGCTGGAAATCGCCAAGCGATTCCTGGTGCGCAAGCAACGCGAGGCGGCAGGGCTGAAGCTGGAAAATATCGAACTGACCGACGAAGCACTGGTGGGCATCGCGCGCGGCTATACGCGCGAAGCCGGCGTGCGAAACCTGGAGCGCGAAATCGCCAACATCTGCCGCAAAGTGGCGCGCAAGGTGGTGCAGGAAAGCAAGGCGTTGCAGGCCACCCTCAAGGCCGAAGATCTTCAGGAGTACCTCGGTGTCATCAAGTTCCGGGATACGAAGTCGGAGGAAAAAAACGAGATCGGATTGGCCACGGGACTGGCATGGACCGAGGTGGGCGGCCAGATCCTGAATATCGAGGCCACGATCATGTCGGGTAAGGGCAAGCTGCTGCTGACGGGTATGCTCGGCGACGTGATGCAGGAATCCGGCCAGGCGGCGATGAGCTACGTACGCTCGCGCGCCGCGCGCCTGGGCCTGGGCGCGGATTTCTACCGGCACGTGGATATCCATATTCACGTCCCGGAAGGTTCGATCCCCAAGGACGGCCCCTCGGCCGGCATCACCCTGGCTACGGCCGTGGTCAGCGCACTCACCCGGATCGCCGTGCGGCGTGATGTGGCCATGACCGGCGAGATCACCCTGCGTGGCAAAGTCCTGCCCATCGGCGGCGTCAAGGAAAAACTTCTCGCCGCCCACCGCGCCGGCAACCAGACGGTCATCATGCCGCGCGACAACGAAAAGGACTTGTCAGAAATCCCGCAAAATATCCAGCAGGAACTCACCATTCGGTTCGTGGAGAACATGGACGATGTGCTCGACCTTGCATTGGTGAGCAGGATTGAGGCGCTGCACGCCATTCCGCCCGATCAGGAAGCTGCGCCCGCGTTGGCGCCCCAGCAGTCGGATGAAGACCGGGATCGTTTGACGAATTAGAGCCCGGGAACAGCATCCCGTGACCGATGAAATGCGAAAAACCTATTCTCGCCGGAGGGCATCGAAAGGAACTGAAGCCGGCAGCTTTGCGGCTTCGCAACCGGCAAGAATCACAGACCCGAACAACCCAACAACACGTAGCCAAGGAACCGCTTACGGAGATTTAGCCGCTTCACCGGCCGCTGGCTTCCTATATCGCGCAATTCCGGCTGCCCGTCGAGTTCAATAGCGAATCATCAGATTTCGAATGCCAAGCCGTATGAAGACCCGGATAGACAACTGGACCCGCGTTGGGGTCCACACCTTAACGAAAGATTGAGAGAGAAGTTATGCCAGCAAAAAAACAAATCCAGGACGTGATCCAGGAAGAGAAAATCGTCGAATTGAAGGAAGGCGAAGTCCTCAATATCGGCATGCTGAAGGAGATGAATATTACCACCCTCACCCAGGTGGCCAAGGACCTGGGGGTGGTGGGGGCCACGGGCCTGCGCAAGCAGGAGCTGATTTTCAAGATCCTGCAGGCGCAGACCGAGAAGAACGGCCTCATCTTCTCGGAGGGCGTGCTCGAATGCCTCCCCGACGGTTTCGGATTCCTGCGCGCTCCTGATTACAACTACCTGCCGGGCCCGGACGACATCTACGTCTCCCCCTCGCAGATCCGCAAATTCGACCTGCGCACCGGCGACACCATCTCCGGCCAGATCCGGCCGCCCAAGGACGGCGAGCGCTATTTCGCGCTCATCAAGGTTGAAGCCATCAACTTTGAGCCGCCCGACGAATCGCGCAACAAGATCTTCTTCGACAACCTGACACCGCTTTACCCCGAGGACCGCATTCGTCTGGAGACCATCAAGGACAATATCTCGGCGCGCGTCCTCGACCTGCTGACGCCCATCGGCAAGGGACAGCGCGGCCTCATTGTCTCGCCTCCGCGCACCGGCAAGACGATGCTCCTGCAGACCATCGCCAATTCGATCAGCACCAACCACCCCGAGATCACCCTCATCGTGCTGCTCATCGACGAGCGCCCCGAGGAAGTCACCGATATGCAACGCACCGTCAAGGGCGAAGTCATCAGTTCCACCTTCGACGAGCCGGCGGCCCGCCACGTCCAGGTGGCGGAAATGGTGATTGAGAAGGCGAAGCGCCTCGTGGAACACCGGCGCGACGTCGTGATCCTCCTGGATTCGATCACCCGCCTGGCGCGCGCTTACAACACGGTGGTCCCGCCCTCCGGGAAGGTGCTGTCCGGCGGCGTGGATTCCAACGCCCTGCAGCGGCCCAAGCGCTTCTTCGGAGCCGCTCGAAACATCGAGGAAGGCGGCAGCCTGACGATCATCGCCACGGCGCTGATCGACACCGGCAGCCGCATGGACGACGTGATCTTCGAAGAGTTCAAGGGCACCGGCAACATGGAAATCAACCTCGACCGCAAGCTCGTCGATAAGCGCGTCTTCCCCGCTATCGACCTCAACAAGTCGGGCACGCGGAAGGAAGAGCTTCTGGTCCCCAAAGACGAACTGAACCGCATCTGGGTCCTGCGCAAGGTGCTGAACCCCCTCTCGCCCGTCGAAAGCATGGAATTGATTATCGACAAGCTGTCGAAAACAGCCAGCAATAATCAGTTCCTCTCTTCCATGAGCAACGGCGGACGATAGGAACAGGGGTCGGGAACCGGGATTTGGGGAGTTGCGAAGTCTGAAGTATAAAGGTTGAAAGGCCGCGCTCTTCACTTCACACTTTTTCCTTTAGCCCTTAACCTTAAGCCTTCACACTGAAGTGAGTTTCCGTTCTCGGACAAGCGCCAGGATCCGTTCGACGACTCGGTCCGCGGTAAGGTGCGTTGAGTCGATCTCCACGGCGTCCGGCGCGGCGACGAGCGGGGAAATCTTCCGCTCCGCGTCAAGTTGGTCGCGACGGCCGATTTCGTAGGCCGTCTGCTCCAGGCTGGTGGCGCGCCCTTCGTCCCGTTCCTGGTTCAATCGACGACGAGATCTCTCTTCCACATCGGCGAGCAGGAAGACCTTCAGTGGGGCCTCGGGGAAAACCACCGTGCCGATATCGCGCCCTTCCATCACCACGCCGCGTTCCCCCACCAAACCCCTCTGCAAGGCCACCAGTTTCTTGCGGACCTCCGGCAGGCGCGAAACCTTGGCCGCGGCGAGCGTCACTTCAGGAGTGCGGATGCGCTGGGTGACATCGCGGCCATCGAGCCACACGCGCGACTGGCCTCCGGGGGCGGTAAACCGAATATCCACCGCCGCCAATAATCGCGCCACTGCACCTTCGTCCTCGACCGACGCGCCGGATTCCAGCACCTTCAGCGCTGCGGCGCGATAAGTCGCGCCACTGTCCACGTAGTTCATGCCCAGGCGCTCGGCGAGTTTCTGCGCCACAGTACTCTTCCCCGCCCCCGCTGGGCCGTCGATGGCGATGACCAATGGTTTCGACATTTGCATGTCATCGGAAAAGTTGTCAGTCATCAGTTCTCAGTTGTCAGTCGCGGAATCTGGCTTTGCGCCCGGCTGCGGTCAACAGACTACTGATTCAGACCGCCAACCGACCCACCCTGGGAAACTGAAAACTGATCACTGACAACTGACGACTAGATTCGCTTGAACGCCTTTTGAATCTCCTTCAGCCCGTAGCGAAGCACGATGGGCCGGCCGTGCGGGCAGGTCATGGGGCACGCGGTGCGGCTCAATTCACGAAGCAGCCACTGCATCTTCGGCCGGTCGAGCGCCATGTTCACCTTGATGGCCGCATGGCACGCCACCGAAGCCGCAATCTTCGTGCGCAGCACGTCGAGTGTGACGGCGCGCGCTTCGGCCGCCACGCCGTCGAGGATCTCGATCAGCAGCTTCTCCACGTCGTCGGCGCGGATATCGGCGGGAGCGGTCTTCACGGCGACGGTGCGCTGCCCGAAGGGTTCCACCTCAAAGCCGTTTGCCGCCAGCTCCTGGGCGATTTCCTGGAAGGTCACCTCCTGTTCCGGCTTGAGCTCCACGACGATAGGCAGCAGGAGCCGCTGTCCTTCCACCTGCTTATCTTGCCGGAGCCGGAGGTGACGCTCGAAGAGAACGCGCTCGTGGGCAACGTGCTGGTCGACGATCCAGAGCCCTTCGGCGTTGGTGGCCACGATGAAGCTCTCCTGCACCTGGCCGATCGGCTGGAGGTCGGCGGGGAATTCGTCGGCGGTCTTTGTCCCATCGCCCGGTCCGCTGCCAAATGACTCCCCGACTTCGCGAACAGGTTCGATGGGCGCGTAGAGTGCCGCTGCGGCTTCCTCCAGGGGCAGCGAGCCGGTTCGCGGCTCGGGCCTGGGCGCCGCAAGCCGGAAATCGTCGCGGTGGCCGCGCTCCCCGCCGGTCGGAGGTCTCGGCCCGGGTGCTGGTGGTTCGGCGCCACGCATGAGCGGAGGCTCCTCGGCCAGTCTCTCCGCAGCCTCGATTTCCTCCAAGTTCTGATCGGTTGCCCGCGCCGCCCGCGGAAGCGGAAAGGCAGCTACCGGCCGCGAAGTGATGAGCGATTGCCGGATGGAATCTCGCACCAGATCGTGAATGAAATGCGTCTGGCGAAACCTCACTTCCGTCTTCGAAGGGTGAACGTTGACGTCCACCTCCGTGGCGGGCAGTTCGAGAAAAATCAGCGCCACCGGGAAGACTCCGCGGGGAAGGATATTGCGGTAAGCCTCGGTGACCGCGTGGAGGATCAATCGGTCGCGCACCAGCCGGCGGTTCACAAAAAAATAGATCTGGTTGCGGTTGAGCTTCTGCACTTCCGGCCGCGAGACAAAACCGGCCACACGCGCGGTCAATGGCTCCTCAGGCGAGGCATCCTCTTCTCCCGCCTCGGGTGTCGTTGCCATCGGAATGCGGCGCTCCACGGGCGCCATCTCCACCATCTGCTCGAGCAACTGACCTCCCATCAGTTGATACACCCGCTCGCGGTGTGTGGCGACGGGAGAAACGTTGACGATCTCATTCGTCAGCGAGCTCAGCCGGAAGCTCTTGCCGGGATGGGCGAGAGCGTAGTGGGTGACGAGCGTGGCGACGTGACCGAGCTCCGTTGATTCCGACTTCAGAAACTTGCGCCGCGCCGGAGTGTTGAAGAAGAGGTCGCGCGCCTCGACGCGTGTCCCGCCCGGCCACGCCACTTCCTTCACGTCGCGCAGCTTGCCTCCGGCGATCTCCAGTCGCGTCCCGGCGGCGTCGGAAGCGTGCCGGGTCTCCAGCACCACGCGCGACACGGCGGCGATTGAAGGCAGCGCTTCGCCACGGAACCCCAGGGTTGAAATTGCAAAAAGGTCTTCGGCGGACTTGATCTTGCTGGTGGCGTGACGCTCGAAGGCAAGCAACGCATCGTCGCGGGTCATTCCCGAGCCGTCGTCCGTGACGCGAATCAGCCGCTTGCCGCCTGCTTCAACAGAGACTTCAACGCGATTGGCGCCGGCGTCGAGGGAATTCTCCATGAGCTCTTTGACGATGGAGGCGGGCCGCTCCACAACTTCTCCGGCGGCGATTTTGTTGGCCACGGCTTCGGGAAGGATGCGGATGACAGAGGATTGATTCATTGAGCCATTGTTTCATTGAGTCATTGAATCATTCAACTGGTACGATCCTGGGCTCTGCCAATGACTCAATGATTCAATGATTCAATTCTTCTTGTTTTCCAGCCCCAGTTCCCCCAATTGCTCCGGATCTACAGTGGCGGGCGCGTCGCACATCAGGTCGACGGCGCTGGCGGTCTTGGGGAAGGCGATCACCTCGCGGATATTCGATTCGCCCGCCATCAGCGCGATGATGCGGTCGTAGCCGAGCGCGATGCCGCCGTGGGGCGGCGTGCCGTATTCCAGCGCGTCGAGGAAAAAACCGAATCGCTCGCGAGCCTTCTCCGGGGTCAGACCGAGAGCCTGAAAGACCCGCTTCTGAATGTCCTGCCGGTGAATCCTGATGGAGCCGCCGCCGATTTCCGCGCCGTTCAACACCAGATCGTACGCCAGCGCCTTCACACTCCCGGGGTCGGTTTCGAGCTTTTCCAGGTCCTCCTCGCGCGGAGACGTGAAGGGATGGTGCATCGCAGCATAGCGCTTTCCCTTCTCGTCGTATTCGAACATGGGGAAGTCAATCACCCAGAGGAATTTCCAGGTCCCCGGCTTCAAGAGTCCGAGCCTTCGCCCCAACTCAGTCCGAAGTTCGCCGGAAGCTTCGTCCAGGTGCCGCGATGCTCCCGTGGAGCTGTCCCCCGATTTCGAGCCCAGCAGGAGCACGAGGTCGCCGGATTGCGCTCCCGCCGCACCGGCCAAGGCTTGGATCGCCTCTGCCCCGACGGCTTTGGCGAGCGGGGACTCGGCCCCCGATTCGGTCATCTTAATGTAAGCAAACCAGTCCGCGCCGTTGGTTTTCGCCGTCTCTTGGAGCTTGTCGAGCTGACTTCGTGATGCCTTCGCCCACTCAGGCACGCGCAAGACCTTGACCGGCTGGCGCAGGTGCAACTTCTCACCCGTATCGCCCGGCATCTGCACCTTTTTCCACTCCAGGCCGAACCCGAGGTGGGGCTTGTCCGACCCGTACCGCTCCATCACCTGCTCATAGGTCAAGCGCGGGAACGGACGGTCGACCTTGACGTCGACGAGCGCGAAGAGCTTCTCCATCAGCCCCTCGATGATGTCGAACAGCACGTCTCGCTGCGGAAACGCCATCTCGATATCGACCTGCGTAAACTCCGCCTGGCGGTCGGCGCGAAAGTCCTCATCTCGAAAGCAGCGGACGATC
>DATKYV010000237.1:0-4184 GCA_035528275.1 Terriglobia bacterium
AAAGAGTCTTGGCCGTGGGCACCTTCCTCCGCCCACATCAGCCGATACGATCAGTAGCTACTTCTTGAACAGGTTTTCGAAGGCGGAGCGGGCGTCGAGGGGCTTGGCGGTGGAGGTCTCGCGTTCCACGGTGGTCCGCGCCGCGTAGAAGGTGCAGGTGTTTTGCGCGTCCTTGCGCGTGATGCGTTCCTTGATGGGCCGCGTGCACTCAAACCGGCTCGAGGTGTCGAAGAACACGCACTGTTTACAGCTATGCAGCTCGAAGCCGCAGCGGAGGCACTTGCCGTTCAAATCGTAGCCCGGGGGCAGGATGGCAGCGCACGAAGCGCATCGAATGACCTCGCGTTTTCCGGGCATGTTAGGCGTGCGCGGGCCGAAAGTCTCTGGTCGCTTCCCCGGCCGCTGTTCGCGCGGCTCGCGGTCGCGGCCCGAATCCTGATAGCCGCGCTGGCGATATTTCCTGTCACCCATGAATAACTCCAATTAAGCTTGGCAAAATCTAGTGACGGCCTTTTCTGTAGCGCCGGTGTCCCCACCGGCGCATTCGGCGTCCGTCAGTTGACGGACGCCGCTACAGCAGATGATCGTCACTACAATTTCTGAGACCCAGTAGGACCGGGGCAAGACTCAAGCGAGGGGGAACTGTCGCCCACACCATCATACGCTGTCGGGCTTGCCACGGCCAGCCAAAAGAGGAACTGGCAGAATCGTTTTGATTGTTGTAGCGGCGAGTTTACCTCGTCCGTCAGTTGACGGACGGCATGAAGCCGCCTCTACATCAAACTGACTCCAGCGAAGGCTCAGCCCTTCAGCCAGAGGTTGACGGGGACCTTGTCCGGGTTCTTGACCTTGTACGGCCAGGTGATTCTCTTTCCCGTGCCCGCCGACTCGTACGCTGCGTAGATGATCTCCAGAGTGGCCAGCCCGTCTTCGCCCGTTTCCCGCGGAGTCTGGTCGTTCAGGATGCAGCGCATGAAGTGGCGCATCTCGTGCGGGAATCCGTAGATGTGCGTTTCCTCGAAGACGGTAAACGTCCAACCCTTGGTCTCGCCGGCTTTCTCTACAGCATAACCGTAACCCTGCGAGCTGTAGGTCTCCATGGAGCTGCCGTGGAGCAGGTCGCAATAGATGACGCCCTGGGTCCCGTAAAGCTCGATACGGTCGTCCATGCCGCCGTGCCGGGCCCAGCTATCTTCGATGACGGCGATTCCGCCGCCTTCGAATTCCAGGATGATGACCGAGTTGTCTTCGCCCTCGGTGCGCTTCGTGTGCAGGACGCGCTGGCAGTGCGCCACCACGCTCTTGGGTTTGGACTTGCCGAACATCCAGCGTGCCCACTCGATGCCGTGGCAGCCCATGTCCATGATGGCGCCGCCGCCGGAGAGCTTGACGTCATAGAACCAGTCGGAGTGCGGCCCGCTGTGCTTCTCGCACTGCTTCACCATGTAGAGCTTGCCGATCGCGCCCTCTTCCACCAGCGCCTTGGCCCGAACGTATTTGGGCGAGAAGCAAATGGTCTCCGCGTACATGAACTTGACCTTTTTCTTCTTGCAGGCGGTGACCATCTCCTGCCCGTCGGCGTAAGTGTGGGCCAGGGGTTTTTCCAGGACCACGTGCTTCCCCGCCTTCGCCGCCGCCACCACGATTTCGCGATGCAAATAGTTCGGGACGCCGATCACCACCGCGTCCACGTCCTTGCGGTCCAAGATCTTTCGGTAGTCGGCGGTGGCGAAGGGGATCTTCCATTTGCGGGCGAAGTCTTCGGCCTGCTTCTGCTCAACGGCACAGGCCGCCACCAATGCGGCTTCCGGCACTTCCTCAAAAGCCTCGGCGTGCAGGTTCGAGACGAACCCGCCGCCAATCAGCCCGACTCGGACTCTGTCCATCGGTTTCTCCTTGGGCGATTTGAGCCCGTCAGCTGACGGGCAGGGCGGCTACTTCTTCTCGCTGTTGAAAGTCCGGATATGCGCCACGATGGCCTGAATCTCTTCGCCGTTCAGCTTATCGGCGAAAGCCGGCATGTGGGATTCTTTCTTCCCGTTCTTGATAATATCCGCGATTTGCTCGTCCTTGACCGAGGCCTGCCACTTCGGGTCGGTGAAGTCCTGGGTCTTCATGGCCTTGAAACCCTTGCCATCACGGCCGTGACACATCACGCAGCGCCGCGCGTAAAGTGCCAGGCCGTTGGGCTTCTCCGCCGCCTGGAACGCCGGGCTGGCCAGCCACACGCCCACACCCATCAACATCAGCATCACACCAATGCGCATCGTCAGTCTCATGGATCTCCTCAGTTGCCGGTTGCATCTCTAATGGATGTTCGCCGCACCGAGAGCGTTGCTTTTCTATGGGGTGAGCATCGATTTCACCCGGTCGGGAATCTTTACAGCGCCCGCCCCCTCGATACCGGCCGCGGCCGAGTGAAGGGGCATGTTAATGGGCCAGCGCGGGAAAATCAAGGATCAGGGCGCGTCTTCTGATTCGGGCTCCTCCGACTTGCGGTGCGGCTCCTTAATCGGTTGTAATAGGCCGGATGGCCAGGAAGACCAAGAGCGACCCCAAGCGCCAGGCTGCCACCGAGATCGTTCGCAAACTGCGGGCGAAGGGTTTTGACGCGTACCTGGTGGGCGGGTGCGTGCGCGACCTGGTGATGGGCCGCGAACCCAAAGACTACGACGTCTCGACGGACGCCACGCCGGGCGAAGTCGTCAAGCTATTCCCCGGCAGCCTGACGGTGGGCGCGCAGTTCGGCGTGGTCGTCGTGCCGCGCGAAGAAGGCTCCGTCGAAGTCGCCACCTTCCGCAGCGACGGCCGCTATGCCGACGGCCGACATCCCGTCGAGGTGCGCTTCGCGAAGACCGCCAAAGAGGACGTGCGGCGGCGCGACTTCACCATCAACGGCCTGCTCTACGATCCGGTTCGTCGCCAGGTGATCGACCACGTGGGCGGGCGGGCCGACCTGCGCGCCCGCCGCATTCGCACCATCGGCGACCCGGTCGAGCGCTTCCAGGAAGACCGCCTGCGGATGCTGCGCGCTGTGCGCTTCACCGCGCGCTTCGACTTCGTGCTGGACCCGGCGGCGCTCGAAGCCATTCGCCAGCTCGCCCCCCTCATCCACGACGTCAGCGCCGAGCGCGTCCGCGATGAAATCGTCAAGATCCTCACCGAAGGCCGGGCCCGCCGGGGATTCGAGCTGCTGGACGAAACCGGGCTGCTCGCTGAAGTCCTGCCGGAAGTGAAGGCGATGCAGGGCGTCGAGCAGCCACCGGAGTTTCATCCCGAGGGCGACGTTTGGGTGCACACGCTGATGATGCTCGAGGGGCTTGGCGCGCCGTCCGCCACCCTCGCACTGGGCGTGCTGCTCCACGACGTCGGCAAGCCGCCTACTTTCACGGTTCGCGAGCGCATCCGCTTCGACAATCACGTGGAGGTGGGCGCCAAGATGGCGGAGGCCGTCTGCGACCGGCTGCGCCTCCCGGGGCGCGAGACGGAGCGCGTGGTGGAGCTGGTGCGCCACCATCTGCGATTCAAGGATTTCCCGAAGATGCGCCGATCAACCCAGATGCGCTTTCTGCGCATGGAGGGATTTGAGGTGCACCTGGAGCTGCACCGTCTCGACTGCCGGGCCAGCCATGGCGATCTCACCAACTATGAGCTGGCGCGCCGCATGCTCGAAGAGACACCCGTGGAGGAAATCAAGCCTCCACCGCTCCTTCGCGGCGACGACCTGATCGCGCAGGGCTACACCCCGGGGCCGCTGTTCAAGAAGTTTCTTCAGGCTGTTGAGGACGGACAACTCGAGGGCAAACTGCGGACGCGGGAGGACGCCCTCACCCTCCTCAGTGAACGGTTTCCCTTGAAGCGGCCGTAATTACCCCTTGTAAGGGACGAACGCGAAGAAGTAGATCACCCCGCCAAAGGCGGCGAGAGCCACGATGAAGGCACCAACCTTAACCCAGAACAGTTTCCGGTCTTCAGCGGTGGGCTTCTCTTCGTCGATCATCTGAAACATAACGCCCTCCCTCCCCGTGCCGGAAACGCCGAGACGTGAAGGCGAATCGTCAGAAGATCATCCAGGCCGCGGAGGTCGGTAACCGGAGGGCTTTGGGGGCGAATACACCGAACGCGGAATGGCAGCTTGCCTCCTCCAGCCGACACTGCGGCGAGACCGGCTACTCCAGCTACCC
>DATKYV010000238.1:0-3615 GCA_035528275.1 Terriglobia bacterium
CGGCCAATCCCGCGGTGGGCGTGGCTGCGGATATGTTCGTCAAAGCCGGCGCCGCAGTTTTCCTGCCGGAGATTCCCGAGCTCCAGGGAGCGGCGATGGTCGATCTGGCGCGACGGGGGCGAACCCGCGCGGTCGGCCGCAAGCTCATGCAGGCGCTGAAGCGCTACCAGAACTACGTCGAGATGTTTGGTGAAGATTTCCGCGACAACCCTTCGCCCGGCAACAAGAAAGGCGGACTTTACAATATCTACCTGAAATCCAGCGGCGTGAAGGCCAAGGGCGGAACCTCAATCGTGGAAGACTTGATCGAATACGGCGAGTGGCTTGGCGACCGCAAGGGCCTGTTCGTCCTCTACACTCCCGGGTACGATCAGATCTGCACCCCCGCGCTGTTCTTGAGCGGGGCGCAGATCGCGCTGTTCACCACCGGCCGGGGGACGGGCATCGGGTGCGCACTGGGCCCGGTGATGAAGATCGGCTCCAACACACCTCTCGCCCAGGTGAACGGCGATATCGACATCAACGCCGGGACGGTCCTTGACCGGAAGGAGACTTTGGAAGAAGTCGGGCGCAAGATTTTCCAGGAGACTCTGGAGGTAGCCTCCGGCCGGAAATTCACTCGCGCCGAAGAAGCAGGCTACCATCACGAGTTCAAGATCTGGGAATCCCTCTGGCCTGCGTACTGAGCCGCGCCTTAGCTGGCGATCATCAACAGGGACTTTCCGTCCCTGTGCAGAACCCACGGACAGCGCTATAATAGATTTGATGGACGGGATTCTGATTCTTTTCGCCTTCTTGATTGTCTATTTCCTCGTCCTTCCACGCATCCCTGGTCTCTCGCGATTTACCTGAGCGCCGCGTTCCAGCGCGCGGTCAGCGCGCGACACGGCAAGTGGCGAACAACCCAAGGAGTAACCTCGGCAAGCCATGCCCATCTTTGAATACGCCTGCCGGAAGTGTGGCAAGGTGTTTGAAAAGCTGATAATGAAGCAGGGCCACGGACCTCACACCTGCCCGCGGTGTGGGTCGAAGAAGGTGGAGCGGCAATTCTCAACATTCAGCACGTCGGGCGCTTCGTCGAATTCCTCGCGGGTCTGCGCGCCGTCCGGCGTCGGTTGACGGCTCTAGCCGGGAAGCCGGGCGCTTCCCTTTGGTAGTGGGGCAAATTGCTGTAGCGGCGCTCGGCGCCTGCCCCGCCTTTGCGGGGAGCGCCGGAAGCGTTGAGAAATAAGATTCGGCGGTCAGAGACCGCCGCTACAAAAAGCCAAACTGACCCACTACCTTCCCTTTCCTCACGCCTCGCTCCATTGCTGCTTGATGTATTTCAACGCCCGGGCGAGCGCCGCTACCGGGTTGTCTGTTGCTCCGCATTCAACCGTGAGCCATCCTGAAAATCCCTCCTTCTTCAACGCTCTGAAACCCGGACGATAGTCAAAGGGCAACGATCCCGGCTCGGTCCGCTTCGCGCCGTCGGCAAGGTGGACGTAGCCGGTATACTTGCCGTAATCCATGAGCGTTGCCGCGATATCGTTCTCCTCCATCTGCATGTGGTAGAAATCGCTCAGCAGCTTGAAACCCGGGGCGCCAACCGCCTGGATGATCTGCGCCCCATGACTCTGCAGGTTCATGTAGTGGGTTTCCTTCTTGGTGAGCGGTTCGATGAGAATATTGACGCCAGTTTTCTCGACATCCGGCGCGAGTTCCTTCAGCGCGGCGACCAGCAGACGGTCCTCGATTTCGCGCGGCGTCATGAGCGGCGAAAGGTCCTGGAAACGATTGGGGCCGAAGACCGGAACTTCAATCACTCCGCTCGCCCCCAACTCTCTGGCCATCCGCAGGCGGCGACGATCGAGTTCCACAGCTTCGGCGCGCGCCTTGGGGTCAATATCCAGCAACTTGATCGAGCCCACAATGGCGCTCACGACGATCCCCGTGCCTTCCAGCTCCTTCAAAATCGAATCCGCCGTTCCGGAAAGAAACTCCGGCCCAAGCTCCAAGCCTTCGTAGCCAAGCCTTTGGAGCAGCAACGCCCTTTCGCGAACTGTCTTCTCACGGAAGGGCGTGCGGACGCCAAACCTTACTCGTGGCTCGTCCACGGGTGGACCCGGGCGCGAAACCGCGGAATCAACGACGGCGGCGGCGAGACCGCCGCCCGCGGTCGCAAGAAAACTTCGCCGTGTCAAGCGTGGTAACGTGCTCATGGCATCACTCCTGAAGAGATTCAGCCGAAATAGCCTGGATCAAGCGATTTGACTGAAACAGCAGGCCCTTCGACATTTTTCTTCCAGTACTCCAACGCCGGCCCTTTGACACGGTCCGACTTGGTTAGAATCGCCTTCTTTTCCTCTTCATTGAGAGGGGTGAAACTCCGCACCACTCGCAAGTTGTCCTCGAGCTGGCCAGGCGTGGTGCATCCCATGATGGCACAGGCTACGGGAAGGCTGAGAACGTAGCGAAGGCATTCGTCCACTGTAACCGCCCGCAGGAGCATGGCGTTTCCAGTGACCTTCATGGCGGTGATTCCCAGGTTCTTCTCCGCCGCTCGGGCCAGCACTCGCTTCTCGAAGCTCAGATAGTGCGGGTCCGCAGGGTGCAGCGGCATGAGGATGGTGTCGAAATCGAAGCGGTCCAGCATCGCCATGTGGACCTCCGGGTCATGATGCCCGGTGAAGCCGATGAACCGTGCCTTTCCATCCTTCTTGGCGCGCACAAACGCTTCCAGCGCCCCGTCGAGACCGAAGATCTGCTCCACTTCATCCATCGTCGAGACCCCATGAATCTGCCACAAGTCGAGATAGTCCGTCTTCAAATGGCCGAGAGTTTCCCCGAGTTCGCGCTCAGCTCCGGCCCGCGACCGCTCCGTCGATTTGCTGGTTAGGAAAATCCTCTTTCGCTTGCCCTGCAACGCCCGTCCGTAGACGCGCTCGCTCCGGCCGTCGGTATAGCTGCGGGCAGTGTCGAAGAAATTGATTCCCGCGTCATAGGCGGCGTCGACCAATCGAACGGCATCGTCGTCGGAAAGCATGGGCAGGCGCGCGCCGCCCAGCCCGATCGCCGTCACTCGCACCCCGGTCTTGCCGAGCACTCGAGTGGGAATGTCTCCGGTGGCAGAACGCGTCGCCGATCGAAGGGAGCTCGGGAACGCTGCCGCGGCTACCCCTCCCAGCATTCCCTGTAGGAAACCGCGACGATGGTGAACTGATTCCTTCCTGAACATTGGCGCCTCCCGATCCGAAACTGAATCGGGCCTCCCACAAGCTGCGAAGCCCTCTGGAATTTTCAATCGTTCCGCCCAAGCGTGCAGGTGGTCAGAACGAAGAGCACTTCAGCCACGCATCGACAATGTCTTTCCCACGAAACACCCAGGTCCGCTCATCCACTTGTTCCACACCCTCGCGCGGCGGGTAGCTGCGGCCTCCGCGAGTGGTGGACTCGATTTTCACCTCGACGGGTCCAGACATCGTGTAGGGCTTGAATTCCGCCAGGCGATTCATGGCGCGGCGGGCTTTTTCGCGGATCAAGGCGCAGGCAGCCAAATGCGGCAGCATGAATCCTGCGGTGCGGCTGACCCCGGACTTCACCTCAGCGCACTCCGCTTCCGGGACCAGATCGTGA
>DATKYV010000239.1:0-5103 GCA_035528275.1 Terriglobia bacterium
CCGGCGATCTTTTCACCGGTACCTTCCGCTTCCAACTTCGGGTTATCGCTCAGTTTCCCGGCGACCTCCTTGACCTTCCCCTTCACTTCGTGAAACGTGCCTTCCACCTTGTCCTCCGTACTGGACTTCATGGTGTTCCTCCTTCAGGATACAGCCTGGCAGGCGCACCCATTCCCGGACTACATACACGATAATCTTGCCCGCCGGCCTCCAGCATCCGCTTCTGTCCGAAATGGGAGTAACTGTTTGTCCGATTCTTGGTCCGGTATTTGTCTTATGGTTTAGATCATCAGTGGGAATCTGCTTTCGAGGTGAGTAGGAAGAGGACGGGAGGGGGGGGCTTCCCCCATTCACCCCTTTCACCTCGGCACTGGACGTGTGCATGGGTTTCAGGTTGCATTCCATCCCATGGTAAATATACTGACGGTGAAAGGCCGTCGGAAGCGGCGGCGGGCGGGGTGGCGAGCGAGAGACTGCCGACGTAGAAACCCAAAAATAGTCCGGAACGTTTCCCTCGGCTTTGCTGACCGAAAGGAACAATGTGAAAATCAATTCTTCAGACTTCCGGGTGTCGCCTGGAAAAGAGTTCAATCTCAGCAAGTGCCCTACGAAGGTGAAGTCGTTCTTCAAGTCGAAGAAGCACTATCACAAACGGCTCGATGAGGGCGTTGAGGAGCTAAGCGAACTGCAACGCCTGCACTACGCGTCGAATCGCTATGCGATCCTGCTTATTTTTCAGGCGATGGACGCCGCCGGCAAGGATGGGGCCATCCGGCACGTCATGTCCGGGATCAATCCGCAGGGCTGTCAGGTGTTCAATTTCAAGCAGCCGAGCACCGAAGAACTGGAACACGATTTCCTCTGGCGCACGACCTGCCGCCTGCCGGAACGCGGGCGGATCGGCATCTTCAATCGGTCCTATTACGAGGAAGTGCTGATCGTTCGCGTGCATCCGGAAATACTGCGCAGCCAGGGGCTGCCCGCCGGGTTGATAGCGAAGCAGGCCATTTGGGAGGAGCGGTATCGTTCCATCGTGGACATGGAGGCACATCTCTACCGCAACGGCACCCGGATCATCAAATTCTTTCTGCACCTCTCGAAGGACGAACAACGAAAACGTTTTCGGGACCGAATCGATGAGCCGGACAAGAACTGGAAGTTCAGCCTCGCAGACGTGCGCGAGAGGAAGCACTGGGATGATTACATGAAAGCGTATGAGGCGTGTCTGAACGCGACCAGCACCGCTCATGCGCCCTGGTATGTCGTTCCCGCCGACGACAAGATGAACACCCGGCTGATCGTTTCGGAGATCATCCTCGATACCATGAAGGAACTCGGGATGAGTTATCCGACAGTCGACAAGGAGCGCCACAAGGAATTGCAGGCCATCCGCAAAGAACTTTGAGGCCGGCTGCCACTGATAAAAGGTTAAACCATGAATCAGATCAGGCGGCTCCGGGATGAACAACAGCACAAGCTGGTCGGCTTCGGCGTTCCGAGATCAAGGAAACAAAGTCTGTGAAACTGAACCCGCTGGCGCCACCCTCGGCGGCTGGACAAATAAGTTCAAACTGATGCGAAAGTTATTGCTCAAAGTTAAGCAGTCCACCGCGTGGCGGATTCTCTGTCGCGCTTACGCACGCTGGGTGGAAGCGGATGGCAACGAGGGCGCCGCCGCCTTTGCCTATTACCTGCTGCTGTCATTCCTGCCTCTGGTCATCCTGCTGGTGGCCGCCGGATCGCTGTTCGTCGAGCGCGACGTGGCGACGCAGGCGGTCGTGCAGTGGGTCAATCATTACATACCGCTGACCGGTGAACAGGAACACTCCGCCGTGAGGGCCATTGGCGGCATGATGGCGGCGCGCGGCCAGATCAGTCTGGCGGCGATTCCAATATTGCTGTGGAGCGCGCTGCAATTGCTGGGCATGTTGATCCGGATCACGAACCGCCTCTGGCATTCGCCGACTTACAATTGGTGGAAGTTGCCGTTGAAAAGCCTTTCCCTGCTCGGCATCACGGTGAGCGCCGTGTTGATCGGCATTTTGCTGCCCGGGATGGCGCGGATGTTCCGGGAATGGCTCACCACCCGGCTCGGATTTCCAGGCTGGATGTTCACCATGACTTTCCAGTTCATTCCCTGGCTGGTTTTGTTCTACGGGCTGATCATGATTTATCGGCTGGCCCCCAGCCGGGCCACCCGGTTTTCCGAAGTCTGGCTCGGTGCGCTGGCCGCGACGCTCCTGATCTGGATTGGCGAGTGGCTGTTTCTGCTTTACATGGTTTACTTCAGTAGCTTCAACGCCCTCTACGGCGCCTTGGGCGGCATCATGGCGTTCCTGATGTGGGTTTATCTCTCAAGCTGCTTCTGCGTTGGCGGCATCTGTTTTTGCGCGGCGCTGGCGGAGGTCCGGGCGAAATCCGATTGACCAGCCCCCCGTGATCGGTCCACCCGTATCTTAGTGTAAGAATCCTCCCGGAGCCTCCAACGAATTCCACGGACTTAAAAGACCAGAAGGCCGCTCCCCCCGGGGGCCCGCAGATTGTCTCCGGAGCGAGGAATAAAACGCTCACGTCCTTTGCCGGTTCGATGCGGCGCAGGGGGATGGGAAAGAAAGCCATTGTTGCTGCGTTGTTGGTGGAAAACAACGAGAAGTGCGATGGGCCATTGCCCAAGACCGAGGTGCGCCGGATAGCGGAGTCCGTGGCGCGTTACGAGCCGCACCCGCTGGCAAGCGTTTCGCAGCCGTTCCGTCCGACAGAAGGCTGGAATGGTGTCTACTTCGCGCACCTATTCGGCGGGAAAGTGCGGTACTGCGATTCGCGTGGGTGGTTCTTGTACGACGGGAAGCGCTGGCGACCGTTGTCTGAAGGCAACGCGGAGGCGTTCGCGAAGGAGGTACCGCATCGGCTTCTCGCAGCCGCAGCAACGGAAACTAACGACGAACTGCGGAGGTCGCTCTTGAACCATGCCAGGAAATCGGATGTCAGCCGTGCGTTAACGGGGTTGCTCACGATGGCGCGGTTCGAGCCGGAGATCTACACCGACCCGGAGGCTTTCGACGCCAACCCGTGGCTATTGAACTGCGACACGGGGACGGTAGATATGAAGACCGGCGGACAACGGCCAACGGTCTGCCGATCCTCGACGGCTGGCCGGGGCTCGACCGGTTTTTCTACGACACCGTGATCGGCGGCCCCGGCGCCTTCGTCGAGGCGGCGCGCGGCTTCAAGGACATCTACTACGCCATCCGCCGCAAGATGATCCGCGAAATCGCGGGCGCGCCGGAGGCCGGGCCGGAAACGGTCAAGGTGACACAACGCTAGGCGACGGACGACGGCCGCCAGGAATCGCCGTCAGAACAGCCAGCCGCTCTCCTCCGCCTTGCCGAGAAGGCTCGCCCGCACGTCCTCCGACACCGGTTTCGGGCCGAGGAAGACATCCACGACGCCGTCTATCAGCCCCGTGCCGGGATCGCTGAAGACCGTCTTGCCGTTCAGCGCCGCGGTGGTCGGCCCGCCAGGCGGGCAGGTAAAGAGCAGCGCGTCGCCCTGTCTGAGATTGCCGTAGACGCGCCGCAATTCCTTCGCCTTTGCCTCGGGAAGCGGCGGGATCAGTTCCTCCGCCCAGTTCTTGGGGATGTCCCCCGGCACCTTGCCGTCGTACAGCACCTCGATATGAAAGGCCTTGGGCGTCGATTTCTGGGTGATCCGCCGCATGCTGGCGTCGCGCCCCGGAAGATAGAGCGCGACGCGGTAAAGATCGATCAGCATCTTTTCGCGTTTGGCTTCGCCGGCCTTGACCAGGTCCTGTCCGGCGACCTCGATCTTCTGCGGCGCGGCGAGCGCGGCGGGGGCGCCCGGCGAGATCAGCAGCGCCGCCAAGAGAAGCCCCGCATACCGCAGGACAGCATTTCCACTGGCCGCCTTTCGACCGGCCGCCTTTCGACTCGTGAGCTGGATAATCGGCATGAGCGTTTTCCTCCTTGAGATTGCGAAACGGGGGTTGCGAAGCGGCGGGGGCGACGCTGTCCGCGAGAAACATGCGTCGGCGCCGTCCCCGAGCCGCCCTGATGCTGCTTAGAAGGCATTCCCGACCGCCCGTGCGGAACCGCCTCCGCCACCGGTAATACGTCGACGCGGAGACCTCCAGCTTCGAAAGCGCATCTGTGACCGGAAGGCCCGATCCCTCGACGCTGCGCAATATCTCCAGCTTCTTCTCGGCGCTCATGCGGACGTACCGACTATGCCCTACATGCCCAGGCTTTTTTTATACTTCATCGTCTCAAGGACCGATTCGGCCAGCGCCTTTTTCAGGGTGGCATTCTCATCCTTGAGGGAGCGGACCTCGTCCGTCGTCGCGTCCCGCTGCGTGTCGCGGGTCAGGCCGTTCTTGCCCGCGTCCAGGAACGCCTTCGACCAGCGGTAGTACATCGTCGGCGCGATTCCCTCGCGACGGCACAGCTCCGAGATCGGGATCTCGCCCCGCAACCCTTCCAGGACGATCCGGATCTTCTCCTCCGCTGTGTACTTCCTCCGCGTTGCCTGCCGAATCTTCGCCACCACGTTCATTCCCATCGAAAGGCTCCTTTCCGGCTGCCTCACACGGCAACCTTCGCGGAACCCGACGAGCCTGACAAGATCCCGGGAAACCCAACCCCGAAACCTAAAACCTGTCCCCTTATGTGCCACTTCTTAAGACGGCGCACAAGGCCAAGCGCGGTGGTAAAGACTCCCTCCTTTTCCCACGGGAAGGACGGTCGGGACATTCGCCAGCCTCATTCGAACCTCCCGACGGCGGTCTTTCTATTTCCGTATCATTTAGAAATCAGATTCAACAAGAAAGTTCCTCCCTTTGCATCTGCGAGCCACAGAATAGCCACTCGGACGATAAATACAAAAAAAGGAACTTGGCGCGAAGCCAACTTTCCTTTGAGGATTGAGATAGTGCCGAAGGCGGGATTTGAACCCGCACGAGTTTCCCCACCACCCCCGTACACCGGGTTCCTAGTGTTTGTGCTCCGTCGCCGGGGCCGGGTGTCCGCTTTCCGCGCTAGCCCCTTCTCCCGTTCCGTGAGCGATGGGCGTCGTGGCGTCTTTATACAA
>DATKYV010000240.1:0-9929 GCA_035528275.1 Terriglobia bacterium
ACCGGAGCCGCTCGCGCGCTTTGCCGTCCACTCGCCGTCGAACCGCTCGCTGTGGACCGTTCCTTTCATGGAGTCCCCGTCGACGGCGCCGGAGTATTCCATCGTGAAGGTGCCATTCGGAGTCTCCCGCTTGACGGTGAAGCTGATCTTGTTTCCGCTGACCGAACCCTCCACCGGCGACTCGCCCCGCCGTCCTGTCAAGGTTCCCTTGATGGTGTTGCCGTCCTGCTGGAGCTTGAGGGTCCGGGTGGAGGTTCCGCGGGGAGTCTCGACCGACACCTCCCAGGTCCCGGCAACCGCGGCTGCCTCATCGGCGGCCGAAGCCGTCCCGGCGGATATCATCAGCCAACCCAACGCCAACGCGAAGGCTACGAAACAGGTCTTTTTCCTCATGCGGACATCTCCTTCTGTCGATTCTCGGGTCTGAGTCTCTACAATCTCGAGCGAAGGCGAGTGATTCCCGCCATCGCATCCCATTCTCTTATTCCGCGACTCCTGTCGAGGACCTCGATATCCGGCCTCTTTCCATGCCTTACGAGAGGATCGGTCGCGGCCTCGCTGACCGGGACGCACACATCTTGTAAGGTTCGAAATAATCCTCACCGTCCGATTCCCGCCGGCAGGTACGACTTCTTAGACGTTTTTGGGCAGGATGTGGTTACTGCAAAGTGGTCGGATTAAGGCCGACAATTAGTCCGGGCGGGGGCCGGTCAGGATGGTCTCCTGGGCTGATGGGCCAAAACAGCAGATACCGCATTAAACATCCGAGCGATGAGGCGCTCGTGGCAGGTGCGAGGAGTCGCCAGGGCAACCGAAAGAAACCACGCTTGGAAAGCGCACCAAGCGTCGCGACGCGTTGGCCGGTCGGGAAAAACTGACTCCCTACCGCACGAACTCGGGAAGAGGGTACCCGCCACAACGGGGGTACCCTCTTGAATCCTACTTTGAGGCGGTCTCGGTGGCGGTTGGAGTGCTTGCAGCCTGCGTGGAGAGCTGTTTGGGCACCAAGATTCGAACTTCGACGCGACGATTCTGCACCCGCCCTTCCCGTGTTCGGTTTTCTGCCGCCGGGGAGTCCTCGCCGTATCCGAGGGTGAAGATCCGGACCAGGGGAATTTTGTGGGTCATCGTCAGGTAACGCACAACCGCTTCCGCGCGCCGGCGGCTGAGTTCCAGATTGTATGCATCAGGACCGACCGCATCCGTGTACCCCTGGACCTCAATGAAATAGCGATTTTGCTGAGCAAGCGTCTTGACCAGAGCGTCAAGCTGCTGCTTGTACTCATCGGTCAGGTCGCTGCGGTTGAAG
The DNA here is from genome assembly GCA_035528275.1 of Terriglobia bacterium. GTDB lineage: Bacteria > Acidobacteriota > Terriglobia > UBA7540 > UBA7540 > DATKYV01. The sequence goes on from DATKYV010000240.1 coordinate 1,310, forward strand.
TCGAAGAGAACCGTCTCGGTCTTGAGCGGTTCAAAATTCTGGATGTTCTGCAAATCCTGGCGGACCCGCTCAGTCTCCGAGAGTCCCTTCTGCGCCAGTTGGTCTGCCGCTTGCGCTTTCTCGCCCGCCTGGGTGGCCTGCCCGGCGGCATCGGCGGCCTTGTCTTTCGCCTCGGCGATCCCGCGCTCAGACTTCTGATCGACCTCCGTAATTCGCGCCTCATTCTCCGAAGCCCTTTCATCCAGCTTTCCCAGCCGCGTTTCCAATGGATCAATCCGGTTGCTGACGTATTTCTTCGTAGCGCAGCCTGCGGTCAACATGGACAAGGCAATCAGTCCCGCAAAAGCGGCTACCACACTTACTTTTCGGTCTTCCATTTTTGGCTCCCTCCCATCGGTGAAATCCACAGATGCTTGGGCATTTGAGGCTCCATAGTCGAATATTTGTATCCTATTGAAAAGTCAGATGAAATCGGATGGGAGGGGGTCCGACCCCGAGAGTTTCTTCTGAACCGGTCTGTAATTTTTTCGCGGTTTTTGGAATTCCGGGCGACCCGGCTGACTCCAAGACCCGCTCCTCAGGTGCCCGAGATATCCATTGATCTTTGGAGACTGTCGAGCAATTTCCGAAAGGCTTCGCCGCGATGTGAAACTGCAAACTTGTCTTCGGGGGTTAGCTCTGCGAAGGTTTTCCCGAGCTGCGGGAAATAGAAATAGGGATCGTAACCGAAGCCACCGGTCCCCCGCGGCGATTCAACGATCAGGCCGTGGGCGCGGCCTTCCACGACGGTCAGGATTCTTCCGCGCTCAGCCAGCGCGATAACGCAGACGTAGTGCGCAGAACGGTTCGGTGTGGCGGACTCTGGCGACGGCTTTGAGGACGCTTCGCGCTCCACCCGTCGTAACTCGTCAAGGAGTTTCAGGTTGTTGGCTTCATCATCGGCATCGGGGCCGGCAAAACGCGCGGAGTAGACTCCCGGCGCCCTGCCCAGGGCGTCCACGCATATCCCTGAGTCGTCGGCGAACACCCGGCCTTCGACGTGAGCCGCGTAGTGCAGTGCCTTCTTCCGGGCGTTCTCTTCGAACGTCGTACCGTCCTCGATGCAGGGGGGAAGCTCGTCGAAACGCGGGACGGCCTCGACGATGATTCCCCGGGCGGCTGCCGCCTGGCGGAATTCGCGCAGTTTCCCCGGATTGGCGGAGGCGAGATAGAGTTTCATCAAGAACAGTGACAAGTGACAAGTGACGAGGAACTAGTGACGAGCTTCGAGCCGGCAAAACCCTTGCAGGGCATGTCCGCCGCGCCCGGTTGGGCTGCTGCTATTTCGCCGCCTTGTTGATCTTGACAATCGCTTGCTGCGCCGCCAGCAATTTGTGGATTCCCGGCCGGGCCGCCTCGATCAGTTTGTCGAGCTGGTCCGTGCTGAACGGCTTCCCCTCGGCGGTGGCCTGGATTTCCACCAGCTCACCCGAGCCCGTCATGACGACGTTCATGTCCACTTCGGCATTCGAGTCCTCGGCGTAATCGAGATCGAGCAGGGTTTCTCCGCCCACGATGCCAACGCTGATGGCGGCGACGTAGTCTCTGAGCGGGCTGCGTTTCAGCGCCTTGAGCTCCATCAGCTTCTCGAAGGCAAGCCCCAGGGCGACCAGGGAGCCGGTGATGGAAGCGGTGCGAGTTCCACCGTCGGCGCGGATCACGTCGCAATCGATCCAGGCCGTCCGCTCGCCGAGGGCTTCCAGATCCGTCACGGCGCGCAGCGTGCGTCCGATAAGCCTCTGAATCTCCATGGTGCGGCCGCTCTGGCGGCCGCGCGTGGCCTCGCGCGGCGTGCGCGTTTGCGTGGAGCGCGGGATCATCGCGTACTCGCTGGTGATCCAGCCTTTTCCCATGCCTTTCAAAAACTGCGGCACGCCATCTTCCAGCGAGGCGGTGCAGATAACCTGCGTCTCGCCCACGCGGATCAGCACCGAGCCCTCGGCGCAGGAGATGAAGTGCGGAGTGATTTCCACGGATCTCAATTCCGCCGCCCCACGCTGTTGGGCGCGGATGAGTCTGCCGCCGGAGTAAAGCAGGCCGCTTAACGGCCGGGGAGTAGTTGACATAGCGCCTCGGGGCTCTAAGAGGATGCTGAAAAACCGGTTTTGTCATGCTGAGCGCGAGCGAAGCATCTCTTCACCGAGTGGAGGCAAAGAGCTTAGATCGTTCGCTCCGCTCACGATGACATACTCCTATACCTCTTTCAGCATCCTCCTAAGGAGCCGGTGAGATCAGGGACGGGTTGGGAACGAACGAATCGCTCAGGTCCGCGTGCCCGTCCAGGGTATCCACTTCCTTGCCTTGCAGGAGGATCTTTACTTTTTTCACCGCCGGAATATTCACGGCCAGCGAGTTTACAACGGAGTACACCGCCAGGCACTCGCTGGAAATCCCAGGGGCAAAATCCTCCAGCCCTTCGCTCTCAAAATCCAGATAGGCCGTGCCGTCAGAAGCCAGAAAGACGGCGCGAATCTTCACGGCAGCCGGCAGGCCCCGGCTGTAACCCTGGTGTGAGCCTTCGATGAGGGCCAACAGCACCTGGCGAACGCGGTCCGTATCGCCCTTCGCCCAGGATACCTGGCGCTCTTCGGTCACCAGCGCCCCCTGGTCATAGGAAGGGAAGTAAAGTGTCGCGGTTTGCTGGGGAGCTGTATCGGACTGCAGCGCGGCCTCGGTCAAGCGGGTGCGCGCCACCTGTTCGCCGAATGGCGGGGCTTCCATGGAAACGCGCCGGGTGAGCACGCGCAAATAGAAGGCGCCCGCCGCCATCAGCGTGAGCATGATCAGGGTGAGCAGCTTGGCGCGATTCGTCATGGCTTAGGTGTGCCCCCCTCGAAACGCCTCCAGGGCGTTGACGATGGCGGCGGCAATCTGATTCTGAAAGGTCGGAGTGGTCAGAACCGCGGCGTCTTCGTCGACGGAAAGGCTGCCGATTTCGATGGCTACCGCCGGCGCATTGACGCTGCGCAAGGTGCGAACCGGGGCGTCGGCGGGACGGTCGGCGGTAATCCCCGGAATCTGAGAGAGCTGTTGATGGAGCGCCAGGGCCAGTTCGCGGCTTCGCCCGAGGTGCATTTGCTGTACCTTCGTCCATGGGACGAAAAGACCGGGCGGTGCTTCATCGGGAGTGAGGGGTGGTGAGGGTGGCTGATAGCTGTAGACCATCACGCGTGGCGATGTAATCCCCAGGTTTCCGGCGTGAAAAGTCAGAAACGCCTGGGGCCGCACGAGGTTGGCCGCGACGGCGCGCTCGTCGAATCCCATGTTGAGGTCGCCCACCCGCGTCAGGACCACCCGGTATTTTCCGGTGGCGAGCACTGCCAGACGCACCCGCGCCACAAGCTGGGCCACAAGGTCCTTTTCCAGGACGGCGTCGCGGCTGCGGGCCCCGAGATTCACCCCGCCATGGCCCGCATCAAGGACCACGACGGGAAGCGCCGGACCGGCCGGCGCCATGGGCATCTCCTCCCCGCCTTGGCCGGGCAGAGGTTCGAGGACCGGTGCGGTTCCCGCCTCAGGCGGCTGAGGTGTCACCGCCCGCTGCGGCTCGCTGGGTGGAGGCTTGAGAACGTCAGCCACCACCACCTTTCCTCCCTCCGCGACCGTGGGATAGAAATTCAACCCGCTAGCGGCAGGGGTGATGACGAGCTTGGGCATGCCGTCCTGGTCGTCAAACTGAATATCGTTGACGTAGGAATTGGAGAATCGGAAGGATGATTCCAGGGGCTCCACGGGGCGGTCCCCCAGGAAAAGATACCATTTGCCGTTGCTCGACGCCGTGGTCATGTTCACTTTGTCGGTGAACTGCACGGTGACGCGCGCACCGTTGGGAACAGGGTCAAGGCGCACGGAGAATGAGGTCGGCTTAACGTCGCCGATGAAGACCCGGCTGCTTCCCGCCTGGTACTCGATCGGCTCGCGGGTCAGGCGGGGCAGCGCGGTGGTCACAAAATCCACCGGCACCATCCACTGCCCGTTCACGATGCGAACCGGGTGAGCCAGATTCAGCCGGGTTTCGCCCACCTGAATCGCCGAATTGTCAACGCGCAGCACGATCTGCACCTTCCCGAACCAGACGGTAAGAGATCTGCGCTTCTCTTGCAGCGCGCCGACCTTGCCGATGACGTTTAGGACCGGCATCAGCGGCAGATACTGCGCTTGGCCGATTTCCTCCAGAGCGATGATGTGCCGGGACGTGGGAAAGTAAAAGACAAAGTTGTCGCTGCGCAAAGTGCGCGCCGGCCAGAAAAACAGGCCGAGTCCCAGGATGAGTCCCAAAACGAAGACGCGTTTGGGGCCGAGAATACGCCGGAAGGCTTGGGGCAAGTGGCTCGCTCCCTCACTGCTCGGTGGGAGCGATGCGACGACGATTCGCTCCCTTCCGCCATTCTATTGTAACCCCGTTCCGGCTTTCAACGACGGCAGGGTCCTGCACTGCGGCGGGGGCGGGGCGGAGGACTTCGGCCCTGCCCCGGGATTCGCTGATTGATTCACCGCCGCACTCCCGGCGAGGGCCAGGCGGCGAGCCGCGAGCGGGCATGATGGCACGCGACGCGTCACCCGCCCAGGCAGGTCTTGGCCGTTTCCTCGCAGGTGGCGCCCGCCCGTCAACTGACGGGTCACCGAGCCGACGTTCAGGAACGGCAAGACGAATCTTGCGGCGTTCTCGGGGATCTCCGCTTCAAGCACCAGGATGACCCGTCAGCTGACGGGCTGGGGCTCATTCACCCAATCGGCCAGGATCTTCACGCCGTATTTCGCGGCGTTGGCCTGCGTGACGTGGCTGGCCAACTGGCGGACCATTTCGGGGTTTTTCGTCGGACAAGTCTCCGCAGTGTGGGTATGCTGGACAAGGTATTGGGGCATCAGAACCTCCTTCGGCGCGTTAGATTTTCCTGTAGCGGCGCTCGGAGCCTGTCCCCCGGCAGGCCGGGGGGAGCGCCCGTCAGCCGACGGGCGGTCATAGACCACGGCTACAGACGTCCTGTCACACTATTGTGTAATCCTCGCGAGGGCAAGCTGAGGCGTGGTTCACACGGAACTTTTCTTTCGGGTATCCTTGGCGGCATACATTTTGGTGTCGGCCTCGCTCAAGACATCGTCGAGGGTCTTGCCGGGGGCCCATTCCGCCAGGCCGACGCTGAGCGAGAGCTCAAAGTCCTTCAGATGCCCGCCGCGGTTCCAGTCCTCGACGGACTTGGCGACCCGGTTCACCGCGACTTGCGCTCCCTCCATGGGAGCATCCGCCAGGATCACCAGGAATTCGTCGCCGCCGTAGCGCACCACGGAGTCGGAGCCGCGGACGGCGCCCTGGAGCAGCGCCGCGATCTCCGCAATCACGAAGTCGCCGGTGAGGTGTCCGAAGCGGGTGTTGATGTCCTTGAAGTGGTCCGTGTCGATTACCATGAAACTGAGCGGCTTACCCTGTCGCTGGGCGCGGGCCATGTACTTCGATGCCATATCGTCCAGCGACCTGCGGTTATAGACCTCAGTCAGCGGGTCGGTGAAGGACTGCAATCGGATCAACTCGTTCTGGATGGAAGTGGAAATAACCTGTTCACGCGTCCTCCTCAACTCCAGGCGGCGGGTAATCAAGTACGTGTTGAAGAGGACCAGAAGGGCGGCGAATGCCACCAGCACCTCACGCGGGACCACCAGGTCCATGTGAACACTTCCTTCGTGGAGGATGGCGGAGGGGAAGAGCAGGGCCACCAGCCCGGCTCCAAGCATGATTCCCGTGACGGCGATGATGATCCACAGTTCCCAGTCGCGTTTTTCGATCACGGAAAGTTGCTGGCTGACTTTCGCGATGACGCTTTCAGATTTTCCCGTTGACTCCATGAGCCTTATACCCGCCTGTGATTGACTGATACCCCGGTAATAGGAGGCGTCCCAAGGTGCGGCGTAGTTTACTCCGCGGCTTGTTCGGTTGCAATGATGAAATCAAGTGCGGGCTACGGCAGCAAATCTGAGAGTAGGTCCGCCCTTCTCCTCGGGTTCTGTGCGGAGTGCCCTCCCTGGAAGAAATCTGTCCTGGGGATAGTCGGCTCATTTGAAGAGGCGCCTCGGGAAGCGCGAGGGTCGCCCAGGAAAGCAGCCCGGCTATCGCTTGAGCCTCGCGGGCACGTCCGCCCAGTACCGAAGTACCATTTACTTTCGGACTAGGCTACCTCATAAAGGGTGGAAAACTTGAAGAAAGGGGCAGGAATCGTATGGACAGTGGCATCCCCGATGTGGCGGCGAATCATGAGGCTGCGCGCCTTGAACCAGCGGAGGCCCGCCAGGCTGGTGTAAACATACTTGTGGATGACGGAGGCCATGCACTCCTTGACTTCTTCTGGCCGATGCCGATCGGTCTGCTGGTCATGGGGACGGCTGTCTCGGTGTTCGTGGGGTTCTGTTTCCTGCTTCGATAGGCTTGCGCAGGCAAGCAGCCGCAACGCCCGCCGACCGATAAGGCCCAGGGTCAGCTCTGCTTTCCGATTTTTTGGGGGAGATGTACGGACAGGACGCGCCATCCACCGGCGGCGGGTCCAGGGATTGTCCTTCTTCGCCTGGGCTTCACGCAGGATGGGATAGAACTGTACGAAAACGTTATCGACGGCGGCGTTTTCGTTGTGGCATTTCCAGCAGGCTTCTTTGCGAAAGGGCTCGGCCTGGGCCAGGGCCTTGCCGTCATCCCCGATAAAGCCGAAATACGCCCATTTCTCCGGAAACCGCTTCGATTCCTTCCCGGCAAATACGGGGCGCGAACCAAGTCCCGGCGCCTTGCTCTCTTTTGACAGACGAAAACCGAACCCGCTCATGTATGATGGAGCCGTCAGATGGGCTAGAAACACCCCCAGGAGGCTCCCATGCGCACCGATCGCTTTTTGGGCCTCGCTGTGTTCTTGGCCATTGTGGCCCTTTTTTCAGGCTCACGGCATTGCCGCGCGCAGGCGCCGGATGCCCCGGGCAAGGGTCCGGATATCCAGGCGATTGAGGTGGCCGAGCCGGGCGGGCAGATTCTCAGCTTCCGGCATCTTGCCGGGTCGACGGTGGTTGAGATGCGCGGCACCAAGCTCGAACCCAAAGCCTCCACGCGCCTGAAAGTCGAGAGCCGCCGCGGCTTTCTGGAGCTCGATATCAATCGCGGCGAGATCAAGGGTCTGCGGCGCGCCCGGGTATTCGGTGCAGACTTCCACACCTACGTCATGTGGGCGGTGTCAGTAGACGGCGAGGCGTCGAATCTGGGTGAGATCACTTTCGACGAAACCGGCCCGGTGAGCATCAACGTCACCACGCCTTACCAGACCTTCTGGCTGATGGTCACAGCGGAGCCGGATTTTGCGGTCAACGATCCCAGCCCGATGGTGGTCCTCTACAGCATCAACCAGGATTCCATCCAAACCACCAACAAAGCCCTGCCGGTCCCAGGCAAACTGCTTTATTACACCTACTACCATCGCTACGACACCTCGCCCGCCGGCGCCGAGCCTGCCGTTCCCAACGAGCTGCTCCAGGCGCGCAAAGCCGTCGAGTTGGCTTCCGAATCCGGCATTCTGGCGGTGGCCACCCCGGAGGGCGAAGAGCCGCTCCCCGACGAAGCCCGCACCCGCGAGACCTTTGAACGCGCGCGTTCCTACCTCCAGCAGGCCGAAGAAGCGTTTCGCGCTGGCGGCAACACCAATGAGGCGATTCAATTCGCGCGGACCGCGGCGCAAATCGCCGAAAACGCCCGGGCGCTCGCTCTGGGCGCGGTCGGCGGGCTCTACGTGAGGAAGCTGGGCCGCGATCTGGAAAGGGCCCGGGCGGAGGCGGAAGCGTGCCAAAAAGAATTGGCGAGCCTGCGCGAGAAGTCCGAGAAATTGCAGGCGGACCTTGCCGCCGCCGAAAAGCGTTTGAAGGATGCCGAAGACAAAATCCAGGCGCTTTCCAACGAGTTGGAGGCGGCGCGCAAATCCCTGGAGCAAGCGGGGGCCGAAAACGCCCAGCTCCGTCAAGACCGCGAGGCGATTTGCGGCGAGCTGCGCCGTCAACTCGCCTCTCTTGGCCAGTTGAGCGAGCAGGGGGGCAACATGGTGCTGACGCTTGCCTCCGACATCCTTTTCGATTTCGGGAGCTTCGAATTGCGTCCCGCGGCGCGCGAGAATCTTGCCAAACTTGCCGTTCTGCGCATGCTGCTCTTCCCGAACGCGCAGGTTCGCTACGAGGGCCACACCGACCGCCCGGGCGAAGAGGATTACAACCAGTGGCTCTCCGAGCAACGCGCCCTCAACGTCCAGCGGTATTTCCTGGAAGAAAGTATGAGCCACGAGACCGACCCGGCCCGTCAGCTGACGGGCACACTGGCCACGCGCCTGGCGACCGTCGAGAGACTTTCGCGAATGACCTTTGCCGCCTCGCGCCGCGACCTCTCGACCCGGCAACAGTTGCTTGCCGAACTGGGCGGCACCGTCATCGGCAAAGGCGAGCGCGAGCCCGTGGAAGATGTCCCCGGCCAGAGCGAACGCAACCGGCGCGTGGTGTTGCTCTTCCCGCCCGCCGAGCTGGGCCAGGCCACGTCCCTCTGCCAGGCGCCGCCGCCGATGTAGCGCCGGCC
>DATKYV010000241.1:0-6032 GCA_035528275.1 Terriglobia bacterium
CGGAACCTGGGCCGGCGAAGCCGGGAGGTCGGCATCTGCGAATGCCCGGCCGCGTGCCTACCGTGTTCATTCGTGGGTTGGAGCATTTAGCGCAGACCTCGCGCTTGAGGTCTGCGCCTTTTTGTTTTTGAACAAGCCGCGAACCTACACATCAGGTCCGCGCTTCCCGCTATTTCTTCTTCAGCCCGTGCAGGAGGTGGGATTTCTGCTTGGGTTTCAGGCGGGCGGGTTTGGCGGTTTGAGCCAGGAGATACAAGGTAAGCGTCGCTTCCCGCAACTGATAGATGCAGTTCGGGCAGCCGCGCGAAACGTGCTCGGCGATTTCCCGCCCGTCTCCCCCATCGAGCGTTCCGAGAACGAACAGCTCGTAGAGGTCATCTAGATTTCGGCAGACCATGTTCCCAATACGGCGCGCAGGCGTTGCCTCAGAAAGCGCATGCCGGCGCGCAATCCTGACTGGACCTTCCCCAGAGGTTCGTTCAGCTTCCTGGCGATTTCGGTTTCCGTGTAACCCTCAAAGAGGGCCATATCCAGAATCCCGCGCTGAGGCTGGGGCAACTGGAGGATCAGCTTCTTGAGCAGCTCACGCCGGCTCTCCATCTTGGCGATGGATTCCGGACGAGCCACCCAAGCAAGGGTCTTTTCCAGGGGATCGGGCTTTGCCCGGATGTGCGGCGGAAGCTTGAGCCCGGCGCGCCGCCTCTCCACCGCCGCCGCGCGCGCCGTCAACATCAGCCACGCCGCGACGCTTGCCCCCTCGCGCGAGACACGCCGGGCACCGCTCCAAAGCCGCAGGAACGCTCCCTCAACCACTTCCTCCGCCGCCGCACGGTCCGAAAGGCTGCGCAAGACCATCCCCAACAATCCCGGGGCGTGGCGGTTGTAAAGTTCCCCCAGCGCCGATTCGTCGCGTTCCGCGACGCGGGCTAGCAGGGCCTCACTTGTGATCTGCTTCGCAATCATTTGTTGGATTGTAAGGCTTCAAACCCGACAGTCTCTTGTGCACCTGCCCGGAGGTGGGCCGGCTCCCGGCGCGCCGCGAGAAGGCCGCTCGATTGTATCCCACCACTGAGTCTCAGAATGTGAAAAACCGCACTCAGTTCCGATCAAAGCATCGTTGATGCTAAGCATAAAGAGAATGAATTGGACAAGGCGCGCCGCGGGCGGGAGAATGACCCCAGTCTGACCAGACCATCGGACCCGCGTCACGAGGGATTTGCCCCCAAGCCCTTGAGGCGCGGTCCGGTGCAGAGTTTAGTTCCTCTCTCCCCCTCGGCGGTGACGCGCCGAGGGGTTCTTTTTTCTACCGGCGAGCGCGATGTCGGGGAAGTTTTCGGCTGGAGGATTCCCGCAGACCTCCCAAACCACGGGCCAGCAGGAAGCCACCATAATCGGGACGTAAATCAAAGAAGCAAAGCCGCTATGTTATTGAAAAAACAGGGCAGGTCTGGAGAAGGCCCCCTAAAGTGTACTCGAGTGTTGGCGGGCCGAATCGGTTGCTTGGGGCCGGGAGAGACCCCAAGAGCTCAGATAAATCGAAGGCCATCGCAGGATTGTCGAGGCTTGCCGCGGCGGAAAGCACAAGGCCTTCCACCGCGGCATGATGTGCCCCTCAACCTGGCGCAGTGAGGCAACGCGGACCGCGAGCTATCCCCGAATCATCTTTCCTGCGGCATCCCACTCCACCGCGGTTTTCTTGAAGTAGGAAGTGTTGGCCATGTGGCAAGCGATCGATGTGTTGTTCCCGAACGTCGCGTCTTCGACCACTGGCTTGCGGGTGCGCACGGCCTCGAAGAAATTCCACAAGTGGTCGCGGGTGATGTCGTAACCCGGAGGGGCGTGGTACGAGTCGGCCTCTACTTCCTTCTGCCCGCCGGGCTTCGGCCCGTGCTTCTCCCACCATTCGCGCATGTACTCCTCTCGCAGGGACTTGGGGACGCAGCTGGCGTAGTAACTGGGACTGTTATCAACGCCGTCCTGCGGCTGGTGGGTGAGCGTGTCGCCCCGAAGTTCCAGAACTCCGCGCGAACCCATCCAGCGTGTCACTTCGTCGGTCTCGGTGGTCTGGGTAACACGCATGGTCACTTCGAACTGCGGGTAGTCGAACAGGGTCGTGTGGACGTCCGGAACGTCGCGGCCGTCCTTCCAACGAAAGATCCCGCCCGTGGAGGAGGCCCGCTGCGGCGGAGCGTTCACGCCGGTGACGAAGTGGATCCCGGTCAGCAGGTGAACGAAGAGGTCGCCGGCCACCCCCGATCCGTACACCTGCCAGCAGCGCCAGCGCGCAAAGTGCAGAGGATTGAACGGGATCTTGGGGGTGGTGCCAAGCCACGTGTCCCAATCGAGGTTCTGCGGCGACAGGTCGGGCGGCGGAGGGTATTGCCACGCACCGGTCGGATCGTTCCGCCCCATCGATGACTCGATCAGCGAGAGTTCGCCAATGGCGCCTTGGGCGAGAAGCTCTTTCGCCTTGGCGTAGAGAATCCCACTCACCCGCTGACTGCCCACCTGGACGATACGCTTGCCCTTCTGCTCGGCGGCGATCATCTCAAAGCCTTCGTCCACGGTGTGGGTCATGGGCTTCTCGCAGTAGACGTCCTTGCCCGCGCTGCAGCAGTCCACAACGATCTGCTTGTGCCAGTGGTCGGGAGTGGCGTTGATGATGCAATCGATCTCCTTGTTGTCGAGCAATTCTTGGTAGCGACGCGTGGTGGGGATGGGTGCGCCAGCGATTTCTTTGGCCAGATCGTGCCGCCCGTCGTAGAGGTCGCAGGCGGCCACGCATTCGACGCCGGGAAGCTGAATCGAGGTACGCAACAGGCCCGAGCCCTGCATCCCCACACCAATGATGCCGAAGCGCACCCGGTCGCTAGGAGCGACGGCGCGGGGAGAGGCGGCCAAAGACGCGGGCTCGAGCAGAATCGAGCGCCCGGCCAATCCGGCGCCCGCCGCGCCCGCCGCAGTTCGCATGAAGTCGCGGCGAGATATTCTGTTCTTCTTCATTGGGAAACCTCCTGGGTCAGCGAATTGATGACAGCTCCGGGGAGCACATATCCTATGCGCAGTCTTGGCGAGGGGCAAGGGGAGAATTGGGAAGATTTCGCTGCCACCCTGCCCGGCGGCTCCGGGGCCAGATTGTTCCTTCGGCCCCGGAGGCCAGGCGAGTGCGTTGGCGGACTAGCCTTTGATAGTCTTCGCGGCTTCGTCCCACCGGGCGACGGTTTTGTTCTCGTACGAATAGTTCGCCATGTGGCAGGCGATGGCGGTGTGGTTGCCGAACACTGCGTCTTCCACCGACGGTTGGCGTGTGCGCACCGACTCCATGAAGTTGTGCATGTGGTCGACGCCGTAGTCGTACCCCGGAGGCGCTTGAAAGCTCTGGGACTCCGCGACGACATCAGACTTTCCCGGGTCGGGCGCCGGATGCTTGGCGCGGAATTCCTCGAGGTATTCCTTCCGCAGGTTGGCCGGCCAGCCGTAGATCGAGTAGCTCTCGGGCCGCGGACGCGTATCCTGCGGGGTGGCGGTGAGCACTTCGTTTACGATCTCCAGCGTTCCCTTTGTCCCGAAGAGACGCGTCACTCCCGGCGACTCGTTGTTCAGGTTGCAGTGCAGGCTGATGGTGAACTTCGGGTATTCGTAAAGCGTCCAGATGAGGTCGGGGACATCCCGATCTTCGGTCCAGCGGTAAAGGCCGCCCATCGCCGCGGCGCGTCGCGGGGCTTCGTTGATGCCGGTGATGGTATAGATCCCGGTCAGCAGGTGGACGTAGAGATCACCCGGGAGACCTTCACCGTAGTCCTTGTATTTGCGCCAGCGGAAGAAACGCTTGGCATCGAACGGCCGTTTCGGGGCGCTCCCCAAAAACTGATTCCAGTCGATGGTCTTCTCGGAAGCATCGGGCGGAATGGGATATTCCCAGGCGCCGCTCGCGTCGTTGCGGTCGATCCAGGCTTCGATGGCCGTCACTTGGCCCAAGAAACCGCTGTCGTAAATCTCCCTGGCCTTGGCGGCAACAATCGAACTGCGCGCCTGGCTGCCGATCTGCACGATGCGTTTATTCTTCTGCATCGCCTCAACCATCGCAAAGCCGTCGACGACGGTGTGCGACATGGGCTTCTCGCAGTAAACGTCCTTGCCGGCGGCGCAGGCGTCTTCGACGAGCTTGCGATGCCAATGGTCCGGCGTGGCCACCAGAACCGCGTCCACGTCCTTGCGGTCGAGGATGGCGCGGTAGTCCTTGGTGGTGGGAATCTGCTTCCGGGCGTTCTCCTGAGCGGCAATCAACCGGCCGTCGTAGAGGTCGCAAGTGGCGACGATCTCTGTCCCCGGACACTCCAGCGCGGCGCGCATGATATCGCAGCCACGCACGCCGGTGCCGATGGAGGCGAACCGCACCCTGTCGCTGGGCGCTACGGCGCGCGGCGCAGCAGCGAGGAAACTCGGAGTCAGATACGTCACCTTGCCGGCCACGCCTAGGGCCGCGGCCCCGGCGCCGAATCGCATAAAGTCGCGGCGAGTCAATCGATTCTTGCGCATGAAAGTGTTACCTCCTTGGAGATTCAATCAACACTGAAGAACGGGATGGCGTTTCGAAAGACAGAGTGTGCCACCTTTAAGGTGAAAGCGAAAGGGGGTGAATGGATGGGGAGCGGGACGCCGGCGGGAGTTCCCTCCCCCGCCGGACCGACCGCTCCCCGGAGGTCTTAGCTCTTGATGTTCTTCGTCGCGGGGTCCCAGACCGCCGCGGTCTTGTTGAAGTACGAGTAGTTCGACATGTGGCATCCGATCCCCGTGTGGTTCCCGAAGACTTCGTTCTCCACAACCGGTTTGCGGGTGCGCACCGACTCGAAGAAATTCGCTTCGTGGTCGGCGGTGTCGTTATAGCCCGGCGGCGGCATATACACTTCCTGCTCCTCATCCACCGAGTACTTCCCGGGATCGGGCTGCGGATGCTCCTTGTGCCAGTTGGCGAGATATTCGTTGCGTAATTTCTCCGGCCAGCCGCCGATCGAGTAGTCCTCGGGCTGAGGCCGCTTGTTCTGCGGAACGAAGGTGAGCGTGTTGCCGCGAATGAACAGGGTTCCCTTCTTGCCGTAGAAACCAAAGAACTCGCCTTCCTGGTCGTTGTTGTGGTTGCAGCGCAGAACCACCTGGAAGTGGGGATAGTCGTACATCGTCCACAGCAGGTCCGGAAACTCCCGGCCGTCCTTGAAGTAGTAGATCCCACCGCTGGAGTAAGCGCGATCGGGTGGACGATTCGTTCCGGTAACCACGTAGATGCCGGAGAGGAGATGGACGAAGAGGTCACCCGCCAGCCCGGCGCCGAAGTCCTTGAAACAGCGCCAGCGGAAAAAGAGCACGGGATCGAACGGACGCTTGGCCTTGCCGTCCAGGAATGTGTTCCAGTCGATGGTCTTCTCGCTGGCATCCGGGGGAATGGGGTAGACCCACGCGCCGCTGGGTGTGTTGCGGTCCCAGGCAGCCTCGATCGTGTCCACCTCTCCCAACTTTCCGGAATCCCAAATCTCTTTGGCCTTGGCGTAAAGAACGGAGCTGACGCGCTGGCTGCCCACCGTGCACATCCGCTTGTTCTTCTGGATGGCTTCCACCATGGCGTGGCCATCCGCGATGCTGTGCGACATGGGCTTTTCGCAATAGACGTCCTTGCCGGCTGCGGCGGCGTCTTCCACCAGCTTGCGGTGCCAGTGGTCCATGGTGGCCACGATGACCGCGTCGACGTCTTTGCGGTCGAGAATCTTGCGATAGTCGCCCGTGGTGTCGATGTCCTTGCCGCCCAGCGCTTCTTTGGCGGCGATCAGCCGGCTTTCATAGAGGTCGCACGCGGCGACGCACTCGGCCCCGGGAACGCTGCGCGAGGCCTGCAACAGATTGCAGGCACGAATGCCCGCGCCGATAACCGCAAAGCGAACCGTGTCCGAGGGAGGAACGGGACGGGGCGAGGCCCAGAGCGTGCGGGGCTCGAGCAGCGTCACCTTCGCCGCCGCCCCCACCGCTGCCGCGCCCGCGCC
>DATKYV010000242.1:0-2774 GCA_035528275.1 Terriglobia bacterium
GCATCGCCATGACCAGAGCGGCGATGGCAATGTCGGTCCGGTCCTGCTGCGCGGCATTTTCAACCACAGCTTGAAAATCGACGACCCACAGCACGAACCCGATGGCAGTGACCGTGATCGCAAGCTTGCCGACACTCACCAACCAGTGGGAGGGCGGCGAGTCCCGTCGCACGCCGTCGAACGCGGCAGCCTGCTCCCCCGAATCAAACGCCGCCATGCGAAGCCACCCCTTCCTTCCGCCTTTCAGGCCCAGAGCGATGGCAACGCCAATACGCACACTAGCCCTACGACAGCTGTCCCCATGTACATTTTAGGACAATGCGCAGACCTTTCCTAGGCCCGCGAACTCCCCCTCGCGAGCTTTTAGGAAGCCCAGATCGTCCTTCTATATCTGGTGTCCGAAAGCCTGCAACAGCATGAAACCGTGGGTAGCATATGTCCATTTCCCACGATCTAGACACGGGGTGGCTGGGGGCCGCCTGCCGTCCGGCCCCTTATGGCAGCGGCGCGAGACTCAGCGGCGATGACACGCGACCCCGAGCAGATAGTGCGCCATAGGGTAGAACCCGGTGTGCACAACCTCGTCGTTCATGGAGAAGACGAACACGGTATGGAAGTGCTTCTCGAGCGTCGCCTTCAAGGCCTCGCCGGACTTGCAGTTGACGTGTCCCGCTTTGCTTTGCGGTGACGCGTGACTCTGCGACTCAAGCGACGGCATGCCGAAAATCGCGACGCCCTCAGGCGTCAGGGAGGCGATCATGTTGGCGATAAACTGATGCTCAAGCTCTTCAGGAATGTGCTCCAGCACATCGAGCGCATAGGTGGCGTCGTAGCTCCCCGGCGGCGGCCCGGCGAGCATATCGTGGAGGAAGACCTCCATGGGCCAATAGGGGTCCATGCGCTCCTTGACGTCCTCGATGAACAGCGGGTCGAAATCCGTCGCCGTCACCTTGTCGACCACCTGCTGCACGATGCGGGTCCCGAACGCATCGGCGCAGCCGACCTCGAGCACGTGCTTCCGCCCGGCGAGCATCTTGGACACGAACTTGTAGCGCGCCAGCGTGAACACCGTGCGCCGCGGATCCTGATTCCAGGACTCGTTGACCATCAGGCCGAGGCGCGTAATGCCGTGCTTCTCCTTTACCCGATAGAGCAGCTCGTATTGCGGTTCCTTGGTCTCTGGCGTGTCGTTCACAGATTTCTCCTTACTTACGACCAGCCGTGGAGCCGGAAGCATCCTCCTGGCGAGAGCGGCAGCCGTGCAATCCCTTAGAGGTCCGGGTTTCTCACGGTGAGGATGCCGTCATTGAGTTCGAAAGTTCCCAATGCGGATTTATGTACGGCATTGGGCGCATAGCTGAAGATGATCTCCCAGCCATGATCCTTGAAGAGTTTGTGCAGGGTATCGTGGGTCTCGGCGCCGTGGGTGCCGATATGGATGCGGCGGACCTTCTTCCCCAGGAGCTCGATGAAGGGCGGGAACACCAAGATCTCCGATTGTTGAATATCGGATTCGAGGAAGTCGACCACATCGAAGGGCCCGAGCAACTCCTTGAGCGTGATGGCGCTGACGACCTTGATCTCCGCATTGAAATTGCGGCCTGGGACCAGGTCCTTCGTGATACCGGTCGTGTTGTGGAGCAGCAGGTTGCGCAGCGCCTCCGCGGGATCACCTCCCTTGATCAACTGGTCCGCGTAAACCTTGCGCGAAGCCTGTTCGTTCGTCGAAAAGCAATTTTGCGCACCGGTTCCCGGCGAGCCAACCGGAAAGAGCACCGGATCCGTCTTGTTGCTGATCGCAAAGGGCACGAGCCACTGCTTCTCGGGATCTATGCCATTGTCGCGCAGATGGCGAGCGATCCATTCGCAGTTGTCGGGCTCGGGCTCGACCAGCACCAGACGGCACGGCATAGGATTGATCATCTGGATGGCCCGGTACGCGCCAACCGCCTGTGCGCCGTAACAGGCGCCCAGCGTGATCATCACGAAGCGACCGCGCGCTTCCCGCGCCGCCTCGACCCAGTTGACGGCCTCGAACCAGCCTTCGCCGTTGGAACCGTCCCCGATAACGGGAAGCTCTGTGGTTACGTGCCGGGGCTTCGCCGCGGCACGGTCGCCGCCAAAGTCCAGGCGGAACTCGACGTCGGTCAGAGTCCCCATGAAGTCCACCAGAAAGCCGTCGGGATTCTCTCCCGACCATGGCGTCACATCCGCAAAAACATCCCGAAAAGCAGCCAAATCATTCATTCTGCAACAAACTCCATTACTGCCCTCAGGGGGGCCTCTCTCTCGGCCTGACCGGCAAGCCAGGGGTTCCACATCGGGGCTATCTGTACGGAATTGAGGTAGCCGTGTCGAGACGGTGACCGCTCGGCCGAGCCGAAAAAACGCTTGCGTACGGGCCGTTCGCCTCGTTCCGTTCTGGCGCTTTGTAACGCCTTCCGCCACCCGCGTCCCCTCTTGGAGCCCCAAACTACAGGAGCTGAAAGCTTTGACTTCGCTCCCAGGCCTCGAAGGCGCGAAGGGTCGGTTCAACCCCCGCCATGAGTGGCTCCGGCAAGGCGTCCGCCGCGCACCAACGTAGCTCCAAGCCCTCTTCATCCGCGACCCGAGGTCGCCCCTTGAATTTGCGACAAACGAACATCAGCGCAAAATATTGACACCAATCTCCGTTCGGATAGTGCACCGTTTCCAGCGACGGATCGGAGGAAAAGCCAAACGCGACCGCCTCCTCCAGCTCGATGTCGAGCTCCTCCTGCATCTCGCGGTGGAGG
>DATKYV010000243.1:0-13043 GCA_035528275.1 Terriglobia bacterium
GTTTTGCGTATCGACGTGCAGGCGGCCGCGCAGCGTGGTGGCGCTCTCCTTGAAGAGGATGCGGCCGTAGCTCATGTAACTGCGCGCCCGGCTGCGCTCGACGGCGCCACCGCAGGCGGGATCGCGGTTGAGCGTGAGCTCGACGCCGCACTTCCGCGCTTGGCGCAGCAGCCCGGGAAACAGCGTCGAATCGCCCCACTCGCTGACGATGAGGTCGGGATCGTGGGCGCGCAGCAGGCGCTCGAAACCGACAGCCACGGGCTCGTCGGTATCATCGAGGACGCGCCAGTCGCCGTCCACGGCCACCTCGACGGCGCCGCGCCGGCCGTGCTTGGGATCGACCTGCGCCAGCCCTTCCAGCCGCACCTGCATCACTCGCAACGGCGGTAGTTCGTAATCAATCTCCCACTCGTCGTCGCGACATTCGATGGCGCGCACCGTAGAGACGGCCCGCTGGGCCGTCTCCTGCCTTTGGTAGGGGAGCCCGTCAGCCGACGGGCTCCCGAAGCAAAGCGCAAGCGGGAGGGCCGTGAAGGCCCTCCCCTACCAAGGCGGTCACTGGCGCTGGCGGGAGGCGGAATCGCTATAGTAGCAGTCCTGCTCATTGGTCTCAACATCGCCGGGGTGCGCGACCGAATCTTGACGGCCGTAGGGGCGCGCCGCGCCGCGCCCGTTCCCCACATCGAATCCCTCGCCGTCCTGCCGCTGGAAAATCTCTCCCGCGATCCAGAGCAAGAATACTTCGCCGACGGCATGACCGATGAGTTGATTACCAACCTGGGGCAGATACGCGCCTTGCGGGTCATCTCGCGATCCTCGATCATGCGGTACAAGGATAAGCCGACACCCGCACCCCAAGTCGCGAAGGAGTTAAACGTGGACGCGGTGGTGGAAGGGACGGTGCTGCGTTCAGCCGGACGGGTGCGCATCACAGCGCAATTGATCGATGCGCGCAACGACCGCCACCTCTGGGCGCGCAGTTACGAGCGCGACCTGCGCGACATCCTTGCCCTGCAGAGCGATGTGGCCCGCTCCATCACCGAGGAGATCAGAATCAAAGTCACGCCACAGGAGCAAGCTCGCATCGCGACCTCTCGCCCCGTCAACCCCGAGGCCCACGAGGCCTACCTCAAGGGCCGCTTTTACTGGAACAAGAGAACCGCGGATGGGCTGAAGAAATCCCTCGATTACTTCCAGCAGGCAATGGAGAAAGACCCGAATTATGCGGTGGCTTACGCCGGCTTGGCAGACTCCTATAGTATACTGGCGGACAACAGTTTTAGCCCGCCCGAGGAATCCTACCCCAAAGCCAGGGCGGCAGCGCTGAAGGCGCTGGAGATCGACGACAGCCTTGCTGAAGCGCACGTCTCATTGGGGCAGATTTTGGGTTCCTACGACTGGGACTGGTCCGGCACCGCGAGAGAACTTCCCCGCGCCATCGAACTTAACCCCGGTTATGCTTACGCTCACCATTTGTACGCCCTCTTCTTGAGTGGAATGGGGCGGCACCCAGAAGCTATCGCAGAAATAAAAAAAGCTCGGGAGCTTGACCCGCTCTCCATCAGGATAAACGCCAACGTGGGATGGTTGCTCTACTTCGCGCGCGAGTATGACCAAGCACTGGAACAATTGCGCAAGGCGCTCGAGCTGGATCCAAACGACATCGCCTCGCATTATTATTTGGGATTGGTTTACTCGCAAAAAGGGATGCACGAGGAAGCCATTGCAGCGTCTCGAATGGCGCAGGATCTTTCGGCCGGAAAGGATCTGACCTCAGATCTTATTCTCGCATATGTTTACGCTGTGGCAGGCAGGAGAGGCGAGGCGTTGAAGATACTGGCCGCGTTAAAGAATCCATCAAGGCGAAGCTATCTCCCGCCGGTACCGGTAGCAGGGGTCTACGTAGGTCTGGGCGACAAGGAGGAGGCACTGACCTGGCTGGGGAAGGCTTACGCGGAACGCGCCGCAGACCTGGATATGCTGAAAGTGGACCCCAGGTTCAACCCCCTGCGCTCCGACCCGCGCTTCCAGGACCTGCTGCGCCGCATGAATTTACCACCGTAGAGGCGGCTTCACGCCGCCACATCGCCTGGCGGGATAAACCCGCCGCTACACGGGCGCGAGCCGCATGAATTTCCCGGAGTAGCGCCAGCGTCTCGCTGGCTTTTCCCCAATGCCGCCCGTCAGTTGACGGGCGGCGCTACGGGAGGGCCGTAAAGGCCCTCCCCTACCCAAACCGAACAGCGCCCCCGGGGCCTACAGCGTCTTCAGGTAAGCGATCAGGCTGTCCACCTGCTCGGGTGAGAGCTTCTTGGCGAAGCCCGGCATCTTCTTGCTGCCGGTCAGGATTTGCTCGCGAATGGTTTTTTCGTCGGCCGGCTTGTGGCTCTCCGGGAGCTCCTTGAGTTCGAAGAGCCCTTTCAGCCCCGGGCCCATTTTCTTGTCCGTCTTATCAGGAAAGTGACAGAGGTTGCAGTTTTTCTTGAAGACCTGCTGGCCCGCATCCAAGGTCGCCTGGGACGCGGGTTTTTCTTTCTTGGCGTTGTCCGCGGAAAGAACCGTCAGCGGAACGATGAATGCAACGACGAGAATGGCGGCGAGCCGCACGAACCTGTGAGAATTGTTTTTCATGAACTCCTTCCTTCTGTTTCGGGATTCAAGCCAGTGTTTGAGGCGGGGTCGAAATCCTTTACCTGGAGGGCGCCGGCTTCGCGCAGCCGCCTCTGTAATTCGACGCGGGATTCCTCCGCCGGGTTGACTACGCCGACGAGAATCCTGCCTTCGGAAATTTCCGGGTCGTACAAGCGCCCCCGCCAATCCGGCAGGCGCGTGCTGAAGAGCAAGGTGAGCAGTGTTGCGAGTACCGCGCCGAGCATCGTCAGCTCGTACGTTACAATACCATTCGACCAGAAGGGCATGATCGGCATGCCGCCGGTGGGAAGGGGATAGAGTTTCTGGGTCAGCGAGGAGAGCATGAAGCCGCTCCCGCCGCCTAACACTCCTCCCAGAACCGCCAGCCAGGGCATGGGCGTACGATGGTCGATCCGGCCGAACTCGTATTCCTCGAACGGCTCGGAGGACATGATGGCCAGATCGCGCGGTTCAATCCCCGCATTGCGGAGCGCGTCGACCGCGCGCTGCGCCGAATCGGGATCGGGATATAGACCGTAGATTGCTTTCAGCATGGCGATTTCTTCATGTTGGCGGGTTCCGGGCCCCCTCCGAAAAGCGAAAATCGAAACTCGAAAATCGAAACTCGCCGGGATTATCGGTTCTCAACTATGACTCGCCATTGTACTCGCCCTTTCATGCGCTATCCTTGCTCGGCGACAACAGGCTTGGCTTCCACAACGGGGGCCGCTTCGGCCTTCTTGTGCTGGCCGAGCTTAAACTCCCAGATTGAGATAATGGGAACGGCCTTGGAAAACAGAAGGTAGAGCAGCGCCATCCCCGCAAACGTTCCCACGGTAATCGTGATCTCCACCCACGTGGGCGAGTAGCTTCCCCAACTGTAAGGCAGATACTTCCGCGCCAGCGACGGCACGATGATCAGAAAGCGCTCCAGCCACATTCCTACCACCACGCCCAGCGAGGCGATGACCGTGCCGGTAATGGTCCGCAACTTCTTGATGGCGAGAATCGGGAAGGGAAGAAGGAAATTGCAGAAGACCATCGTCCAGAAAAGTGGCGCGTACGCGCCGCTTTGCGTCGACCAGAACACCGCCATCTCCGAGGGCTCGTTGCCGTACCAGGTGGTCAGGCGCTCCGAAAACACAAAATAGAACCAGAGCAGGCTCATCATCAGCAGGAGTTTGCCCAAATTCTCGAAGTGAATCGGGCGTAGGTAGTCTTCCAGATGAAGAAACTTGCGCAGGAACGCCATGGCGATGATGAGTCCGGCGATGCCGCTGAAAATCGCGCCCGCCACGAAGTAGGGAGCGAAGATCGTGGAATGCCACATGGGGACGTTGGCCATGGCGAAGTCCCAGGAAACGATGGAATGCACCGACACGGCAACCGGGATGATGGCAATCGCCATGATGTGCATGGCGGACTCGAGACGATGCCATTGCTTCGGCGTGCCGCGCCAGCCGAGGGCGAGGATGGTGTAAATCCTTTTTCGCCAGCCGTCGGCTTTGTCGCGCACTGTCGCCCAGTCGGGAATGATGGGAAGCGTCAGGAACGCCACGCTGCCGATCAGATAGGTGTTGATGGCGAAGAAGTCCCAGACCAGCGGGGAACGGAAGTTGGGCCAGATGGTGCGCTCGCTGGGATAGGGAATCAGCCAGAACGCCAGCCAGGGGCGGCCGAGGTGAATCACCGGGAAGAGCGCGCCGATCGAAAGCGCGAACACGGTGATGACTTCCGCGCAGCGCGTCACCGGGCGCCGCCACGTGGCGTTGGCCAGGCGCAGGATGGCGGAAATCAGCGTCCCGGCGTGACTGATGCCGATCCAGAAAACGAAATTGGTGATGTAGAAGCCCCAGAAAACCGGCCAGCGAAGGCCCGAGACCCCGATGCCGCTGTAGGCCTGATAGAAAAACGCCCCGAAGGCCGCCACCACCAGCGCGCCCAGCAGTGCCACGGCCATGAAGAACCGCGGGGAGGTCTGAAGGAGCGGCCGCAGCAGGTCGTCGGTAATCTGGTTAGGACTTTTTTCCATCGTGCCACGAATCGCGCTGTAAGTAAGTCACGCTCGGCAAGGTGCCAAGGTCTTCAAGCAACTTTGTGCCGCGGTTCGACGCGGTGAGGCGCGAGACTTCGCTTTCCGGATCGTTCAGGTCGCCGAAGACCAGGGCTTTTGCCGGGCAGGCCTGCGCGCAGGCGGTCTGGAACTCCCCATCCTTCAAATCGCGCTTTTCGGCCTGGGCCTGAATTTCCGCCGCCTTGATGCGCTGCACGCAGAAGGTGCACTTCTCCATCACGCCCACTTCGCGCACCGAGACGTCGGGATTTAATTGTAAGTGGAACGGCTTCTCCCAGATCGGATTGAAGAAATTGAAAAAGCGCACGGTGTACGGGCAGGCGTTGGCGCAGTAGCGTGTGCCGATGCAGCGATTGTAGACCTGCCCGTTCAACCCTTCTTCGGTGTGATAGCTGGCATAAGTAGGACAAACCGGCTCGCAGGGCGCGGCGTCGCACTGCTGGCAGAAGACGGGCACGAACTTGACCTTCACGTCCGGGAACTCGCCTTCGTAATAGCGCTCGACGCGCATCCAGTGCTTGGCGCGGCCTTTGGCGGCTTCCTCTTCGCCCACCGTCGCGATATTGTTCTCGGCGTGACAGGCCACCACGCAGGCCTCGCAACCCGTGCAGCGGTCGAGGTCAACGATCATCCCCCACTTGTGTTTCGGTCTGGTCTCCATTGCTTTTCTGTAGCGGCGAACCCGACGAGTCGGGGCGGGTTGTCCTCATCGCCGGACGGCGGTCATAGACCGCCGCTACAAATGAACTCCTTGTCATCTGTGCTTGTGTTCATGAATTTGTTCGCGCAAGCCTCCCGCAAACAAAACGAGCTTGCCTTCACCCAGGCGCGTGATTCTCACTCGCGTCGCCGCCCAGGCTAGCGAGCCCGTTTCCGGCACGATCATGGGAGCAAGAATCGAGATCGGGTTCGCCCCTCTTCCGCTTGCGTAGCGCGTGAAATTCTCGTGCCCCTGGCCGGCGGGCATGGCGACGACATCTGGCGCGATGCCGGGTGAAATCAGCGCCGGCGCCTGGAGCTTGCCGTGCTGCGACGCTACTTCAACCTGGTCGCCTTGCTGGATGCCCAATCTCTCCGCCGTCTTGGGGTTGATCTCCACCCAACTGCTCCACATCGCTGTGGAAAGCGGGTCAGGCATTTCCTGAAGCCAGGGCAGGTGCGCCGTGGAGCCGTCGTAGAAGGACGCCGAGGGGAAGGGGTGGAAATGAAATGGGAATTCCTCTGGCGCGCCGTCAAAGCCTGGCTCACCAGGCTGCACAGGGGCATGGTCGATCCCTCCCAGGCCGTGGAAGGAAATCTCGGTATCGCTCCAAAGCCCACCCTGCTCCTGTACTTCTTTCCAGAAAGTGTCGGGATCCATTACCGGCTTCCCGCCCTTGCCCTTGAGGAAATGTTCGAACGCCCCGCGCAACATCTCTTCGAAAGTCTTGAACGGCAGGGCTGCCGCCACGCTGCCACCCAGCCGGCTTGCGACATCGAGGAGAACGTCAGGCATCGGCCGAGTGTTGTGGAGGGGGCGCATGGCGGGTGCCGCCAGGCTGTTCACGCCGTGTGGTGTTCCTGACTCCGCCTCGTCATCGAGCCACGATTCAAGGGGAGAATGATCGGGCAGAATCAAGTCCGCGAGGGCACTCGTTTCATCAACGAAGCTGCCGAAACTGGCGATAAACGGGATTCGCTGGAGAGCTTCCTTGACACTCCAGCCTGGGGGCGTAGCGAAAAGCGGATTGCACTCGTAGAGCAACAGGACCTGAAATGCACTTGCTTCCCCCGACTTCTGGCGGGCCAGGGTGTGATGCAAGGACTCAAAGCCTGCGCGCGGCTCGCGTACAACAGTCGTCACATCCTTTCCGGGGGTGGAGGGAGGTGAGAAAATAATTCCACCGGCTTTGGCAACGCTGCCCAGCAGTGCGTTCAGGGCGTTGACCGCCAGGGCGCTGGCCAAGCCATTGGTCTGCGCCAGCGGAGCACCACCGACGATGGCGACGGCGGGTTCGTGCTCGGCGAGTTCGCGAGCGATCCGCGTGATGGTTGCCGCCGGGACGCCGGTCTGCTTTTCAACCACCGCGGGCGTGTACTCGATTAGACCCTTTGACCATCCGTCGATCAGTGACCCAGCATGACCCGCTGCGTCGGGGGGCCGTAGCTTCTCGTTGATGATGACGTGCGCGAGTCCGAGCGCCAGGACACCTTCAGTGCCGGGCCGCGTGGGAATCCACTCGTCGGCGTTGGCGCCGGTCTGCGACATGCGAGGTTCGACCATCACGAATTTTCCTCGTTGGCCGGGCCGACCCTGACGCATTTCGCCGTAGGCGAGGTTCTGTGCAACCGGGGAATTCCACGCACCCAGGAAATCCGCCCCGAACGAGATCACATAATTCGAACGCGCGAGGTCAAAGGTCGGGAGCTGCGGCCGGCCAAAGCTCAGAAGGTTGGCGTGTCGAAGGACGGCTTCATCAAACGGTTCAAACACCACAGGCGGGGGAGCGCCAAACGCCCGCAGAAGACGCTCGATCAGTTCCCGGCGCTGGCCGCGCAGCGGCTTGGTCATGAATGCCAAGCCACTTTCCTGTCCGCTCGAACGGAGTTGAGTGAGCTTCGCCGTGAGTTCCTCGAGGGCCTCTTCCCAACCGATTTCCTGGAATCCCCCCGAGCCGCGCGGCCCGGCGCGCTTCAGCGGATTTTTGATTCGGTCGGGGTGGTAAGTCACCTGGATGCCGGCTTGACCGCGCGGGCAGAGCTTTCCGCGGTTGACGGGATGGTGGGGATTACCTTCCAGCTTTTTCGCCAAGCCCATCTTCATGAGGCCGAGCGTGCCGTTGCGGACGACTTCCGCATCGCCTTCCATCACCCGGACCATCAAGCCGCAGCCCGCCGGGCACATCGTGCAAATGCTGGGCTTCCACACGGCGACGCCCGGCGTCAACTCTTCCTCGGGAATAAAGCGGATGAGCTGGACATCGGGCTTACCGCAACCGTCCAGTGCTGCCGTGGCGCCGGTCACCGCCGAGATTTTCAGAAAGTCGCGTCGTTCCATGTTAAGAGCAGTGATAAGTGACGAGTGACAAGTGATAAGCCCGCATCGCGATTAGAAACTGCAAACTCGAAAATCGGGAATCTTCAATCATCAGTTCCCCAGTCCCAAGCATCCAGAGCCTAGAACCCAGAACCGAGCCCCCAGCTCCTAGTAGTGGCACACCGTGCAATCAATCGTAACTTTCCGCTCCTTGTGGCAGTTGATGCAGTAGCCCATCGTCAAATCCACGGCGCGCACGGCGACGGTCTGCTGGGTCATGTCGCCATGACATTTGGCGCAATCAACGCCGGCGCGAATGTGCGGCGCATGATTGAATTTCACGTGGGCTGAAGGGCTGTAGTCATAGACGCGCTGCCAGGGGATATCTTCGCCGCGCTCCATGTAAGCGGCGATTTTCTTGACTTCCAGCTTCTCGGTGGCGACCACCTGATGGCACGTCATGCAGAGCTGGACGCCGGGGATTCCCGCCACCGGCCCGGTTTCGACGCTGGTGTGGCAGTCGGTGCATTGCATTTCATTTGCCAGGTGGACTTTGTGCGTGTAAGCGATGGGCTGGACGGGCGCGGGGTACCGATTGAAAAAATCGCGAATCGCGTCCAGCATGCTGCGATGCGCGGGAGTGAAAATCGGAGAACTCTGGGACGGGGGTGTTGGCGCGCCGCGCTGCGCTTCAAGAGGAGACGAGACGCCCAGCAGCATCCACCCCAATCCGCCGGCAACGAGCAGAATCAGCGCGCCGCCCCAATTCTTTTTCCGTCGTGTGGGCACAGACAAATTTCCCGGTTGATTCTGTTCCTTCAACGAGAACCGCTATGGTACATGGCGCATTGTTCCCTGTAAACACGGCCGCGCTTTGCGGGCGAGAGAAGCGGCCCCGCGCTCCGCCACAAAACACCCTTGGTGAATTCACACCCCGTTGATAAGATGCCGAACGAGAATCCAAGGGTGCAGAGAGAGGACCTGATATCGTGGAACCCCAGCCTCAACCCCAGCTCCAGACACGGTCGGCGGAAATAGGCGATGCCGAAGGAATCGCGCGCATTTATCACCAAGCGACGCAGGATGGCCTGGCGACGTTTGAGAATTTTCTGATGACTCGCGAGGAACGCGAGCGCTGGGTGGCCGAGCGCTCCGCGAATCATCCTTTATTGGTGGCAGAGTGGAAAGGAAGAATTCTCGGCTGGGCGTCGCTGAGCCCTTACCACGCCCGGCCGCGAGTGGATGGCATCGTCGAGATGCTGATTTACATCGACCGCGGCTACCGGCGGCACGGCGTGGGACGGGAGTTGATGCGCGCCCTCCAGGCCGCGGCGCGCCAGGCTGGACATCACAAAATCATCGGCCGCTTCGTCGGCCACAACGACGCGGGCCGGACGCTCTGCCGCATGACCGGCTGGCGGGAAGTCGGAATCCACCAGAAGCACACGCGCATTGAGGGTTGCTGGCAGGACGTTGTTCTGGTGGAGTGTTTGATCCCCGAGAATCTCAAGTAAGCCCGCTTCGCGGCGCCAAGCGCCGCCCTCGGGTCTCACTCCTCACACCGCGCATGCTTCCAGCGACAAGACGGCAGGCAGGTGGAAGGGCAGTTGCTCCCAGGAATCTCCGTTGTTGCGCGTATAAGCCTGGTTCCCCGTGCAGCTAAACCCCAATGTTATTTGAGTACTCGCTAACATATTTCCCGCCGGATTCCAATGGTCCTCTAGGGATGTCTGGCCGACCGCCGGCGCCAAGCGAGATAGACCGGCACTCCGGTCAACACCAGTCCCAATCCGATGAAAGATTCGAGAGGGCTGCTCACCAGCGTGCTGGCGACAATGAGCAAAGAGGCGAGGGCGAAGGCGATGGGCAGCAGCGGATAGCCCCAGACGCGATACGGACGCGGCAGGTCCGGTCTCTTTCGCCGCAGGACGACAACGGCCAACGCCGCGGCGCCCAGGAATCCCATGCCGGCGAAAATGACGTAAGTGAAAAGCTGTTCATAAGTGCCGCTCATGGCGAGCACCAGAGACCACGCGCCTTGAACAAGGACCGCCGCGGCGGGGGTTTTGAAGCGGGGATGAACGCGGGCAACGGCGGAGAAGAAAACGCCGTCGCGGGCCATGGCGAAAAGAACTCGGGGCCCGGCCAATACGTTTCCGTTCAGCGCCCCGAAAACCGAGCAGAGAATCAAGACGGAAACAAACGACGCGCCGCGCGGACCGGCCAGCGCCTCCATCGCCGAGGCCGCCACGCGCTGGTGTTCCGCCATGGCCGGGAGCGGCAGGGCGCGCAAGTAAGCGAGGTTGGCCACCAGATACGCGGCGACGATGACCAGCATCCCCAGTAGATAACTGAGCGGAATGACGCGCCCCGGGTCCTTGACCTCACCGGCGGCCAGCGAAAAGTGGTGCCAGCCGTTATACGCCCAAAGAACCGCAACCAGGGCGATGCCAAAGGAGCTCAGCGTAGTGTGCGGGACGGGAAGAGGTCCTGTGGCCGCGACGGGGACAACGTCGGGCGAGAACAATGCGAACCCAACGATGATGGCCAGACCCGCCAGCTTGGCGATGGTGAAGATGGTTTGGACGATCGCACTCTCGCGGACGCCCACGACGTTGACCGCGGTCAGCACGGCGATGACGCTCGCCGCCACCAATTTCTCGCCGAGTGGGGAAAGCGGCAGGAGGCTGGCGCTGTAAATCCCGAAGGCGACGGCTAGGGCGGCAATTCCCCCCGAGGTGATCACCAGCAGTTCCGCCCAGCCGTAGAGAAAGGCGAAGAGCCCGCCGTAAGCCTGGCGGAGGAAGACGTAAACTCCCCCGGCCTCCGGAATCGAGGCGCCGAGTTCGGCGAGGGAAAGCGCTCCGGCAAAAGCCAGCGCGCCGCCCAGAATCCAGACGGCGAACAGGACCTCCACGGAGCCGACTTGCCGCGCCACGTTGTGGGGCACCAGGAAGATCCCGGAGCCGATGATCGTTCCCACGACGATGGCGGTGGAACCCAGCGTGCCGATGGCACGGGGAAGGGTTCGGAGAGTGGCGGTCGTCGGCAGACTCAGATCATCGGCCATGGGTTGGCTCTGAAGCGGCTTGGCTCGTCATCCGCCCTGGCCCCCATTCTCACCTTTCAGTACGCTCCGGCGAATGATGACCAGGTGATCCATCCACTTCCGGTCCCGCGGATGTACGGGGTCGGCCTCCTCGCGCTCCTCGTGGTATCCTCTGAGTTCCTTTACGCGCCCTGGGCGGGCCATTATACTGGGGGCCGTCTTGCGAGACTAGAAGAGTTTTGGGATTGGAGGAACCCGCACGTGAAAAATCCTCGCAGAACTCCCTCGGATTATTTTCCGGAGCGTTTTCATGACCAAGTGGCGCTGGTGGTGGGAGGCGCGCAGGGCATCGGGAAGGCCATCGCCCTCCGCCTGGCGCTGGAAGGAGCGCGCGTGATCGTCGCCGACATCGACCGGAGGATGATGGCGCGGGCGGAACGCGAAATCAGCCAGGGCGGCGGAAACGTCCGGACGGTCTTCTGCGACGTCCGCAAGGGCCGTCAAATCGAGCGCACCGTCAAGCAGGTCATCCGCTCCGACGGGCGGATCGATATTCTGATGTATGTCGCCGGTGTCGCCAAGGTGGTTCCCTTTGCGAAAACGAGTGAGAAAATCTGGGATTCGACCATGGACGTCAATCTGAAGGGTGCCTATCTCATGGCGCGCGCCGTCGCACCTCACATGATTCGCCGGCGGCGCGGCAAGCTGGTCTTCATGGCTTCGACGAACTGCTGGGATGCGGAAGCGCGGCTCGCTCCCTACAACGCTTCGAAGGCGGGCCTTTTTCTGCTCTCCAAGACTCTGGCGCGCGAGCTGGGCCCCTACGGCATTCGCTCCAACGCCATCGGCCCGGGATTCATCAAGACCCGCCTCACCGCGCCCCTCCTCAAGGACCGCGCTTTCATGAAGCGGTATGCGGACCTGATTCCCGCGGGCCGCATCGGTTTTCCGGAAGATGTGGCGGGCGCCGCGTTGTTCCTGGCCTCGCGCGACGCCGATTACATCAACGGCGTGCTGCTCTTCGTGGACGGCGGCCAGTTAGCTTGAGCGCTCCCGGGCTCCAGGACCCGAATCCGATCCCTCCAGGGAGGTTACAGCGTGTTTGCATACAGCAATTCCAAAGAGCTGTTTGAGTGGTGCAAGGTTCCGCCCGCCGAGCTGTCGTGGCACCCTGACGCCAAGGTGAAACTCAAGATCGTTCCCACCGCGCAGGACGTCTATCGAGCGTTCGCGCAGGAGATGCTGGAAGAGGTGAAGACCAACAACGCCGCCGCCCGGCCCACCCGGTGGATTCTCCCCTGCGGGCCACGCGGCGAGTATCCGCTGTTCATCGAGCAGGTCAACCGGGAGCGGATCAGCTTGAAGCGGGTCCACGTCTTCCACATGGACGATCACCTCGATTGGCAGGGGCGCCATCTGCCTCTCGATCATCCCTTCAGCCTGAAAGGATGGATGTTGAAGCACTTCTATGGGCCGATCGATGCAGATTTGAACGTGCCCGAGGAGCAGCGGCACTTTCCCCATATCTCGCGGATCGAAGAAATGGCGGAGAAGATCGAGGCGGCGGGCGGTGTGGACACGACGTACGGGGGAATCGGCTACCGCGGCCACATCGCGTACAATGAGCCGCCCCGCTCGCCCTGGTACCGCGTGAGCGTGGAGGAGTTTCGAAATTCCACCACGCGCATTCTTCACTTGAACGAAGACACGCTCATCGCGCTCAGTCACCGGGCGGCCGGGGGGTGCTCGGACATCGTCGCCCCCATGGCGATTACACTGGGGATGCGGGAATTGCTGGGGGCGCGGCGCGTCCGCCTTTACAGTGAGACCGGGGCGTGGAAGCAAACGGTTATTCGCATTCTTCTTTTTGGAAATGTCAGCCCGGAAGTTCCGGTAACCTATTGCCAGGAGCATTCGGATTGCGTGGTCACCGTGGATGAGGCCACCGCGGCGTGTCCTCCACTGGGAATCTAGTGCCGTTCCAACTTAATCCGCCAAGGCCCGCCCCGTCCGTCAGCTGACGGATTTGGGAACGGACCGGGGGTTTGCATCGCAAGGGCTCGGCAAAATCATCGAAGTCGCCCCTCACCGAATTAGGACGAATTAGTTGGAACGGCACTAGACAGAAGACGAGGTGCAAGAATGGAGCGAACGGGCGTTGTTGTTGTGGGTAGCCACGTGCAGGGATTGTTCATGCGCGTGGAACGCTTTCCCACCGCTGACGAGACGGTCCTGGGCTGGGATTATCGCGAAGCTCTGGACGGAGGCAAGGG
>DATKYV010000244.1:0-2787 GCA_035528275.1 Terriglobia bacterium
AAAATTCCCGGCGGGTGAGAACAAGGAGCTTCAGGCCAAGGCGGAGGCCGCGCGCCGCGCCTTCGAGGAGGCCCTGGACGACAACCTCAACACCGCCGAAGGGCTGGCCGCGCTCTTCGACCTGGTTCGCGACGGCAACACGGCCATGGACCGCGGCAAGTTCCGCGACGGCGACCGGGGAGCCTTCCTCGACACGATGGAACGCTGGGACCGCGTCTTCGCCGTGCTCGATGACAACGACCGTGCCAAATTGCGGCGATTTGGATTCGTCAAATCCGGCGAGGAGAGGGAGGCGCGGGCCGCCGCCGTGGTTGGTAATGGGTACACGTCGACGGTGCTGGTCGAAGCCCTGAACGACGAGGAAATCGAAAAACACATTTCGGAGCGCAACGCCGCCCGGCGCAGCCGCGACTTCGCGCGGGCGGACAAGATTCGTGACGAACTTTTGGACGCCGGGGTTATACTGGAAGATACCAAGGCTGGAACGCGATGGAAGCGCAAATGAGGATGCCGGGTTTCATTCCACGACTGACACTTCCCTTGCTGGCTCGCCCCAATCTTTTTGGCGGCGACTAACCCTCCTCGGGTGTGTTCTCCCACCAACCCAAAACTTCTGCCGGGCGTTTCTTCCGGCAGATCAGAGGAGCAACCCCATGGAAAAGAGAGTTCCGGAAATCAAAACGGTCTTGCCCGGACCCGAAGCGAAAAAGGTCCTGGAGCTCGACCGCCGATATGTTTCGCCCTCCTATACCCGCGACTATCCGCTCGTGGCGCGGCGGGGGCGAGGGGCGATGGTCGAGGACGTGGATGGGAACACCTTCCTGGATTTCAGCGCCGGCATCGCCGTGGTCTCCACCGGCCATTGCCATCCCGACGTGGTGCGGGCCATTCAGCAGCAGGCCGAATCGCTGATCCATATGTCGGGGACGGATTTCTACCTGCCCCTGCTGGCGAAGACGGCGGAAAAGATCGCGCAGATCGCCCCCGGGGATTCTCCCAAGCGTGTTTACTTCGGGAATTCCGGTACGGAAGCCGTGGAAGCGGCAATGAAGCTGGCGCGCTACCATACGCGGCGGCATCGCTTCATCGCCTTCCGAGGGAGTTTTCACGGCCGAACGTACGGGTCGCTATCGCTGACTTCCAGCAAGGCGGTGCAGCGAAACGGCTTCGGGCCGCTGCTGCCCGGCGTCTCCCACGCTCCCTATCCCAATCCTTACCGTTGTCCGCAGGGGATTGGCGGGAAGGGCTGCGGTGAAGACTGCGCGTGCCTGGACTTCATTGAGAAGCACCTCTTCAAGACCACCGTCCCGCCCGACGACGTGGCCGCCATCTTTGTCGAACCCGTTCAAGGTGAGGGCGGCTACGTGGTCCCGCCGAAATCCTTCCTGCCTCGCCTGCGGCGCTTGGCCGACCAGCACGGAATTCTGCTGGTCTTTGACGAGGTCCAAAGTGGAATGGGCCGGACCGGCAAGATGTGGGCCTCGGACCATTCCGGAGTGGTTCCCGACATCCTGGTGACGGCCAAGGGCCTGGCCTCCGGCATGCCCCTGGGCGTCATGGTGGCGCGCGCCGAGTTGATGGACTGGCGGCCCGGCGCCCACGCCTCGACGTTTGGCGGCAATCCGGTCTCCTGCGCCGCCGCTATGGAGACCATCCGCCTGCTGCAGGAAAAGTACATTGCGAACGCCGCCCGCGTGGGCGCGCATATTCTGGCCCGGCTGGCGGACTGGCCGAAGCGCCACCGGCTGGTGGGCGACGTTCGGGGGCTGGGGCTGATGATCGGCATCGAGCTCGTGAAAAGCCAGGAAACCCGCGAGCCCAACCCCGAGGCACGCCATCAGGTGGTCCAGAGCGCCTTCCAACGGGGATTGTTGGTGTTGGGCTGCGGAGAAAGCACCGTGCGCCTGATGCCGCCCCTGGTTGTGGAGGAAGACCAGGCCGATTTCGCTCTGGATGTTCTGGAACAGTGCGTGTCCGAAGCCGAGAAATAGCAGCGGAGCGGGATTCGGGACTCGGGATTCGGGAACCAGCGTTCAACATTTGTCGCCAAGATGCTGAATCGCTTTATGAAGGCGTTGGCTGCAAAATAGCCGACAGGGAAAGGACAGCCCCGGGATAAACGGGCCATCGAGTTGCGAGTCCCGAATCGCGAACCACGAAATCCAATGTCCCTGTTTCCGCGACTCATGTATCGCGCTCTGGTCTGGAAGGAGCGCCAGCGCGCGCGGCGCGGCACGTCGCTATCCGAGGAGTCCGGCGAAAAAGCCGCCCACCTGATTACCGGCGAGCGCGGCGAGACACTTGCCTATTGGTATTTGCGCCAGGCAGGCTATATTATCGTGGCCCGTAACCGGCGGGCGCGCTCGGGCGTGGGTGAGCTGGATTTGGTGGGCTGGGACGGACCGGTCCTGGCATTCGTTGAAGTAAAGACGCGTACAACACTTGAAGGCGGCCCCCCTGAGGCAGCCGTTTCGCGAGCTAAACAGAAACGAATTGCCAAAGCCGCAAAAGATTACCTCCGGAAGTTGCGCCGGGGGCGTGTAAACTATCGGTTCGACATCACCAGCATCGTCTGGGATGCAGAATCGGGTTACCAGGTCCGGCTCATCAAGGACGCTTTCAAGGGATGACCGCCTGAGAGCAGCGGCTCATAAGACCGAGCCCGCAAGAAAGAAGGAGTCAGCAAATTGCCTGAACTGAGAAAAGATCCCGTAACCGGGCGGTGGGTGATCATCGCCACAGACCGCGCCAAACGGCCCAATGACTTCGTCCGCGAGAAAGTCGAAA
>DATKYV010000245.1:0-2453 GCA_035528275.1 Terriglobia bacterium
CGAGAGCTCGAGCGCGCGAGCCTGGTGGACGTTTGCGGATCTTGTTGGGAGGGCCTCGAACCATGGCAAGGGGCTGCCTGCGCGCGCTGCGGCGTCCCGTTTGCCTCCTCGGCGGCGCTGGATTCGAATTCCCCGATTTGCGCGAATTGCCGAGGCGAAGAATTCGAATTTGACGCGGCGCGACCCTACGGGATTTATTCGGGTCACCTTCGCGCCGCGATTCTGCTGACCAAGTTTCAGGGGCGCGAACGCCTGGGACTGAAGTTGGGAACCCTGCTGGCGTCGAGGTGGGATTGGGTGGTGGAGAATTCGCTTGGCGAACCTCCGGTGCTTGTGCCCGTCCCTCTTCACGCTTCACGTCAGAGGGAGCGAGGTTTCAATCAGGCCGAACTGCTGGCGGCCGGGCTGCGCCGGGCGCTGGAAAATCGGGGCAAAAAGCCGTCCCTTCGTCTGGAGACGCGCGCCGTGCTCAGAACTCGGGTGACGCTTCCTCAGACCGGGCTGAGCCTTCGCCAGCGACACGAAAACGTTCGCGGAGTCTTCAGCGTCGTGGCGCCGGAGCGCGTCAACGGGCAGGTCGTCGTGCTGGTGGATGACGTGATGACGACCGGGGCGACGGTCTCGGCTTGCGCGGGAACGCTGAAGCGAGCCGGAGCCCGAAGGGTGTTGGCCCTGACGTTGGCGCGCGCCACGCCGCAATTCCCTGACGACGACTCGGCCGCCGGCAGCGAGCCAGTTGACGACTCTGCCCGCGCGCGGAGATAATGGAGTGTTCAACGAGGACCCCGGCCAAGCCGGGGGGAACACCTATGCCGGAGGGAAACCAAAGATTGCTGCAGACGCCGGTGCTCGTGCTGAACGCCACCTACGAGCCCATAAACGTCACTGCCGTCCGGCGCGCCGTCGTTCTGGTGCTCAAGGGCGTGGCCACCACCGAGGAAGAGAACGGCAGCTTCGTTCACTCGGCGCGGGTGGCGATTCGCATTCCCTCGGTCATTCGGCTCACCGAATTTCGCCGCATCCCGTACCAGACCCGGGCCCTTTCCCGCAAGAATATTCTCCTGCGCGACCGAAACACCTGTCAGTTTTGCGGCCGGGTATTTCCCGCGTCGGAGCTGACCCTGGACCACATCATCCCTCGCTCGCGCGGCGGGCACACGGATTGGGATAACCTTGTCGCCTGCTGCCACACCTGCAACAATCTGAAGGGTGATCGCTTGCCCGAAGAGGCGGGACTGAACCTCCTGCGCCAGCCGCGCCCCTTTACGCTTCACACCAGCCGCCAACTGATGCGCATGGTAGGCAGTTCCGATGAGCGCTGGCGAAAATACCTGTTCTACTGACCGCCGCCTATCCTCTCCAACCGACGGAAGGGGGATGTTGTGAATTGCTCCCCAAGAGGATCCATTTCCCAACCGACTTCTAAATCGAGCTCCATGAGAAATGTCTCGTGGTGTCACCGGGCACCTTCGCTGGCGGTCCCCATCATCGCGGTCGCGGCGATCACCTTGAGCTGGTGGATTCCCGGCTTGCCCGCTTGGGCGCAGGAAAGCACACGCCCCTCATCCCTACAGGCTCCGGACGATGACACTCCGCGCGAAATCATTTATCCCTACTACTCGCTCCGCCACGGCGAATCGTTTCTCGTCCTGATGGACCGCGCGCCCCGCCCCATTGAGTTCCGGGTTGCCATTCACGGCGTCTCCGGACAGACGGTGTGGTCGAAGCCCATGACTATCCAGCCGCAGGAGAGACTGGAGATCAACATCAAGCAGCTTCTCACCGATTTGTCCGTCGACTACAAGGGGGAATTCTATGAGGGCAGCGTCTCCCTTCATTTCAAGGGTCCGGGCAATCCCCTAGGCGGTCGCATGGGCGTCGAAACACCCGAAGGCATCTGGAACCTCGGCCCGGTGTGGAGAGAAGGGGAGTCAGGCCAGAACATGATACCGACGAGACTTGACAGTCTGTGGTGGGAGCTCGGAGGGGGACGAGACGCGGTCCTTAACCTGGTCAACATTTCCTCCGAGCCCGTTGCGGCCGACCTCTTCCTGGATTTTCAGGGTAAGCGCCATCCTGCCCAGCCCCTGAAATTCGCGCCCCACGGGATGAAGAACATCTCGGTCACCGAGCTTCTGGCCGAAATGCACCTGACCGCGTACAAGGCTCCCCTGGGAGGCATCAGTGTTGTCGGGAACAGTCCGACGCCGGTGCTGATCGCCCGCGGCAAGCTCACCGACCCGGAGTCGGGACGAGTGCTGGGAATGGCTCTCCCTCTCCCGCAAATGGAGATAGCCAGCGCGCTGCATGCCAGCGGCGTCCCCATCAGCGTGCCCCGGGTGGATTCACCCTTCGCGGGCACAGGAAACCACGTACCGCATCTCTACTTGCGCAACCTGCTGGATTCCGAACAGGCCGTGACGTTGACCGTGGAGTATCCGGGAGAGGACGGC
>DATKYV010000246.1:0-42569 GCA_035528275.1 Terriglobia bacterium
CCGAGAGGCTTTCGGCGCGCACAGCCCGGTAGATATCCAGAATCGATCGCTTGCCGTCCACGTAGTTCAACGCTTCAGCGGCCATGAGCGGGTGAAGGCTTTTGGGGCCTTCGATCTCCTCCTTCCGGCGCAGATAATCGCCGAGGGGCTTCACCTGGCTGGGAACTTGCCTGGCCAGCGCCAGTTCGCGCGCGCTTAGTTTCGGAAGTGTTTTCTCCCCGCTCAGCGCCTGGTACCATTCGGCAATCCGCCGCCGATGGTTCACTTCCGTGAGCTTTAGATCGGCAACCAGGCTGTCGAGGAGCCTTCCGAAGGCTTGGGGAGCAAACTTCCTTGCCGACTCCAGCCCGGCGACCTCCCGGTCGTGGGCGCGGGCCAGCAGATTCACCGCGTCATGGTAAGCGGCGGTTCGTTCCGCCGCCGGGGCTTCGGCCATGCGGGAGAGGCCGGTGGCCAGGTCGTGCGAGATGCGCTCGCGCGCTTCGCCCGCCATCACCGCCATCAGCGTGGGCGCGTCCTCATCGCTGAGGTTGGCGAGATAGAGCGCCGTCCCTGCCACGGCCACGGCGTTGCGGGCAAGCTGCGTGGAATCGATTTGCCAGAGGTCGTCACCCGACGAGTGAATGCACTCGTCCGGCCAGTTGGTGAAGGTCACGCCGGGAATTCCCACGTCGTTAAACACCATGTGATCCGTGGAATCGAAGTAGTGGACCGTCTCGGCGCGGTAGGGCTCGTGGCTGCCCAGCCGGGCGAAGATGGGGCGCGAGTAGGGCGCCGGGTTCTGGTTCTGCCAGGAGGGCAGATACGCATTGTTACCCGCGACGAGACTGCGAACGATGCTCTCCACCACATCATTCAGAAAACTCCAACGGGAGTAGGGTGTGCGGCTGATCTGTTGGATGCGCCCGCCGATTGATTGCCGCGCCCCCACCATGTCCTGATTGATGTCGGCGAGAATCTTCGTGCGCTCTTCCGGGTGGTCGGCGAAGTACTGGTATTCGGCCTCGATTTCGTTCGTCCACCAGAATCGGATGTCGCGTTTGGGGCGGGGAAGACGGCCGTCGGCGATCATGGTGCTGAGGGCGCGGGCGATCTCCAGAAGATTCGCGCAGCCGCTGCGGTCGTCGTTGGCGGAGGTTTTTTCTTCCTGCAGGTGCGCCGTCAACACGATGGCCTGATCGTGGTACGTGGTGCCGCGAATCACCCCTTCGACCATACCTTGGGTTTCAGGCCGGGTGATTTCCGACTGGATCTTCATGTGGACGCGAAATGCACCGGGCGGCGTTGGATACTCCGGAGGCTCAGCGAAGATATGC
Source organism: Terriglobia bacterium (assembly GCA_035528275.1). GTDB lineage: Bacteria > Acidobacteriota > Terriglobia > UBA7540 > UBA7540 > DATKYV01. The sequence goes on from DATKYV010000246.1 coordinate 1,317, forward strand.
GTGGGCGGGCGGCCGCTCATCCAGCGACTGAGCATCAAGCCGGTGCGCGGAGGTACCATGAAGACGGGCGGGGCGGGTTTTTCGTCCGGCTTCGAAGGCTTCACCCTCGCCCAGGAAATCTGGTCCGGGTGATCCGTCCACGGGCTAACGCGCGTCGAGTAGTACGAGACGATCCCCGCCGCGTCCCGTTCCCAACAGGCTATTTCCTTCACCCTGTTGACGGGGCCGTAGGCCAGCACGATCTTTCCCGCGACCTCCTTTCCCGCATAATCGCCCGGCTCGACTCCTTCGCCCACATCCACAAGCTCCGCTCTCAGGTCAGCCGCGGGACTGTTGTCGGCGACTGAGGTCGGCGTCTCGCGCACGTCGCCGAGCTTCAAGACTTTCGGCTCGAGCAGCCACAGCTCGCCGCCCTTCAGCGTCCAGTTCTGGTCCACTTCTTCAGGCGACGCATGCCAGGGAGGAAGCGAGATGTACTTGACATCCTCCAGGCCGTTGGCTCTAGCCCGCGCGACGACCCAATCGGCCTCCTTACGGAAATCCGCGGAGCCGCCGCTCGTCGAGTGGTACATCACGAGAGAGCGGAGATTGTCAAAGGCGATATCCCCGGAGATTTCGTTCACGAGCTTCTGGTAGGTCTCTTCGGGAAGAAACGGACTCTGTTGGGCGAACGCGGGCAGGGAAGCGCTGCAACAAGCCAGCACACACATAATCCGCAAAGAAAGCGTCAGGCGGGACATCTAGAACCTCCAGGAATAGTTGCTTGCCTTATAGCTGAAGAAAGAGGGCAAGGAGTATACCACCGGCAATTGGCGCACTAAGGTTAGGGAGAATACGATTCTTCATCTGAAACGCGCCCGGTTGCGGTACTCGGTGGCGAGGGCTTCGAGCAAGGGTTCAGGGCGCAGCGATTCCTCGGCGGGAATCTGGAGTTTGGGGGCCAGGCGAGCGATGATCTCACGCGCCATGTGGGCGCGTACGTCCGGCGCGAGCTGCGACCGGCGCAGGAGGAACGCCTCGATCAACTGGAACTCCTCGGGCGAGATTCGCATGACGTCGGACCCGAAGTCGCGGCCGGCGCTGGTCCATTTGACTTCCGCCTGCTGTTCGAGCGGCCTTTCGTGGACCACGACGGTGCCGGCCACATAATCTCCCAGCCGCTTGTTCTGGGAGCTCATCAGCATGGAGATGATCCCCACGGCGTAGAGTCCCGGCAGGCTGTCGACGATGCGCAGCAGGTTGCGGGCGAAGGCGTCATATACGGTTATTGGTCGTCCCGAATCCTTGATGACCCGCAGGTGCACGTGCCGCTTGCCGGGCGTCTGGCCGTTCCACAAGGCTTCGAAGAAAACGAAGTATCCGGATTGAAGCAGGAAGGCGGTCAGAACTCCCAGGGCCATGAACCAGACGCCGGTCGGGGAGGAGAACAGGTTCAAGCCCGCGAAGATGAACAGGGCGATCAGCAGCAGGACGAGGGCAACGGCCGTCTGAATGAGCGTGTCCACGGCCATTGCCAGGAAGCGGCTGCCGATGCCGGCAAGGGGAAATTCCAGGGGGATCTGCTCGGGCGTTTCGATGGTAAGCTTGTCGGGCGAAGTCTCTTCTACCATGATCGCCGCTCGATGGCTCGAAAAGCGCAAGCCTTTCTGGGACCGGCTGGAGCAGATGGTGGCGCGCTCCGGGAGCCGTGGCTTGGATGCGCTCTCCTACCGGGAACTCCAGGAACTGAGCCTATTGTACCGCCAGGTGGCCGCCGATCTCTCCTCGGTTCGTGAAGACCCGATGAGCCGCCGGCTGGCAGAATACCTCAACCAGCTCCTGGGTCGCGCTCACAATATCGTCTACATGGGCCGGCGCGCCAGCCCGGGCGGAATACTCGAGTTCTACCGGAATGGATTCCCCCGGATCTTTCGCGCCACGTTCAATTACACGCTTGCGGCATTCGCAATCTTCCTGGCGGGGGCGCTGGTGGGATTTCTCGCCTGCCTGGCGGATCCGGCTTTCCAACGCTTCCTGTTGCCCGGTCACATGATGGACAGCATCGATCGCCACGAGATGTGGACGCACTCGATTCTCACCGTCAAACCGCTCGCCTCGGCCGGGATCATGACCAATAACCTCTCGGTCTCCTTCGTCACGTTCGCCGTCGGAGTGACGGGCGGGCTGGGGACACTTTATATGCTGGGCGTGAACGGCTTATTGATGGGGGTGATCAGCGCGGCGTGCTGGCAGGCGGGCATGAGCCTCAAGCTCTGGGAATTCGTCGCCCCCCACGGAGTGCTGGAGCTTCCCGCCATTTTCATCGCCGGTGGCGCCAGCCTGCTGATCGCGCGCGGGCTGCTGTTTCCCGGATTCATGCCGCGCCGCGACGCTCTGGTCTTCTACGGAGGGAAGGCCGTGCGGCTGGTTTTGGGAATCATTCCCGTGCTCGTCGTCGCCGGAATCATCGAGGGGTTCTTCTCACCCACGCCCATGCCTGCTGTTGCCAAGTTTCTGTTGGCACTCGGCGCCGGCGGGCTGTTGCTGATGTACCTGACGCGCGGCGGGAGCCAGCCGTAGCGGCGGGTTTATCCCGCCACTGCGCGCTAATTCCGCCAGATTGGTGGCGGCGTAAAGCCGCCTCTACGAACCCATAGTAGCGGCGGGTTTATCCCGCCACCTTCGAGGCTTTCCATGGCGGCACGTAATCCTCGGGTGGCGCGACTGCCCTTTTCCAGTCAAACACCCACGATCCTGAGTATGGCCAGTCGCGGGGGTCACGCACCAGATTCTTTCGCACCGGATTCATAAAGATGTACCAAGCCGCAGCGTTTTCGCGTTCGCCAGGCCCCAGCACGTGATCGAAATAGCCCTTCCGCCAAAGCATCGCTATCCCCAAACGCCTCGCGAGCGGAGTACATCGCCCTTTGAAATCGCGCAACAGTTCGGTCAGCCCCGATTGTTCAGCTTGCCCAACCAACTCGAGGTGGACATGGTCTGGCATGAAACAGTACGCGTAAAGGTCGAAAGAGTGGCACACGCAGGCCCTTCTGAGTTCTTCCAGAGCGCCGACGACCATTCTTGCGTTAGAGAACAGCGGTCGGCGTTTGAAAGTGCAGACAGTGATGAAGTACCAGCCTTGGCCGATGTAAGCCGAAGGTTTCAGTCTGATAGGTTTCCTGCGAAAGTCAGGCATTAGGTAAATTGATGGCGGCGTAAAGCCGCCTCTACAACCGCCGGTTTTATCCCGCCAAGTCGGTGGTTACAAGCCGATTGTAGCGGCGGGTTTATCCCGCCAGTTTGGTGGCGGCGTAAAGCCGCCTCTACGAACCCCTAGCCAGCTTGGTAGCCCCAGCAAGCCGGGGGCTCTACAGTAAGCTCCGTTCCTTCACCTGCAGATACTGATTGACCAGCCCGGTAGCGAGCCGGCCGGGCTCGAACTCGAAGGCCAAGGCACCCTGCTGGCGCAGCCGCCGCAGGAGCAATTCCCGCCGCTGCATGACTTCCTGGGCGGCGACATAGCGGTACATCGCCGAAACGGATTCCGGCCGGTGAGCGACCAGCGAAGCGAGGTCGGGCTGGCCGACGGCGGCGAAGAGCACCAGGTGGCGAGGCAGAAGGCGTGAGGCGCTCTCGATGACTTCCGGCGTGGCGGCGGTCTCGGCCAGGTCGGTCAGCCAGACGATCAGGCTGCGCCGGTGCTGACCGGTGAGGAGGGTATCGGCTGCTCGGGCGTGGTCGGCCTCAATCAGCTCGCCGCGCACTTGGGCGAGTTGTTCGAGCAGCGCTCTCAGGTGCGCGCTGCCTCGCGCCGGCGCCAGGCGTGACTGCACCTTGCGCGTGTAGGCCAGCAGGCCAACTCCGTCGCCCGAATAAAGCGCCACGTGCGCCAGTCCCAGCGCGGCGTTTACCGCGTAGTCGAGCTTGGTCAGATCGCCGGTTCGCGCCAGCATCAGCCGCCCCGCGTCTATCACCAGCAGCACGGACTGGCTGCGCTCTGCCCGATAGACCTTGGTGATCATGCGGCCGCGCCGCGCCGTGGCCGTCCAGCAGACGTCGCGCGGCTCGTCGCCCTCGCGGTATTCGCGCAGGCTTTCGAATTCCCGCCCCCGTTCGGGCTGACGCCGCAGGCGTTTCTCCAGCTCGATCTGCCGGCTGCGGATCAGGTAGAGAGTGTGGCGCCGCGATTCCTGCAAGTTGGGATAGACGCGAACGGTCTGCGCGAGTTGGGCAGCGGCCCATCGCTCGGCGAGTTTCAGCGCACTCTGGTAGCGCACGAAGACGGGGCCGAACGCCGCGTCGCCTCGTGCGTGCGGCAGGATGGGATAGACCGCGCGCCGGCCGGCGCCGGCCGGCACATCGAGCGCCACGCGCGGGGGCTGAGCGCTGAGCGATTGCGGCGCGTCGTCCACCAAGCTCGCGTGAATGGTGACCGCCCCCAGATTTCTCACTTCCAAGGCGACGGCGGACTCGACGGCCAGTGAAACGGGTTCCGACCAGATGCGCGAAACCTCGAGCTCGTCCGGGCGAGGCAGCCGGCGGAAATCGACGACCCAGGCGACGAGCACCAGGGCATCCCAGACGGCCATGGCGTAAAGAAAACGGGTGTCCCACCACGCCGGGCCCATCCATACGAGCCCCAGCAGTAGCGCCACAAAAAAGCGCGGCCCCGCGGCGACGTGCCAGGGGCGCGAGCTTTGAGCGGGGGCGCGGACGGTGAGCGGAACAAGGCGGGCGGGAGCGTTCACTTCGGCACCTCGACTCCGGCCAAGACTTCGGCCACGACGCGGTCCGGAGTGATGCCCTCCAGGTCGGCTTCCGGCTTCACCATCAGGCGGTGGCGCAACACCGGCGGCGCGGCGGCCTTGACGTCGTCAGGAATGAGGTAATCCCGGCCGTCGAGGGCCGCAAACGCCTTCGCGGTCAGCATCAGGTTGACGGTGGCGCGCGGGCTGCCGCCCAGGCTCAGGGCAGGCCAGTCGCGCGTTCTGCGCACCACGGTGCTGATGTAGCGAAGCAGCGCCGGCTCCACTCGCACCGCCGCCACCTCCTGGCGCGCGGCGGCCAGAGTTTCGATTTCCAAAGGCGCCAGGCCGAGTTTGTCGAGGTCGTGGGCGTCAAAACCGTTCTGGTAGCGGTCGAGGAGCTCGACTTCGTGGTCCACACCGGGATAGCTGATGCGGATTTTGAGAAGGAAGCGGTCGAGCTGAGCTTCGGGCAGCGGATAAGTCCCTTCGAACTCTACGGGGTTCTGGGTGGCGAAGACGGTAAAGAATTCTGTGAGCGGGTAGCGCGCCCCGTCGATGGTCACCTGGCGCTCCTCCATGCATTCCAGCAGCGCCGCCTGGGTGCGCGGCGGCATGCGGTTCACTTCGTCGACGAGCAAAAGTTTGGTGAACACCGGGCCGCGGCGCAGAGAGAACGCCCCCGTCGTCATGCTGTAGACGTTGACGCCCAAGATGTCCGCTGGCATCAGGTCCGGGGTGCACTGGATGCGCTGGAAATCCAGCCGGCAGATGCGCGCCAGAACTTTCACCGCCAGGGTTTTGGCGATTCCCGGGACGCCCTCGAGGAGCGCGTGGCCGCCCGCCAGCAGGACCGCGAGGATTTGCCGGATGGGTTCCTCCTGGCCGACGATCGCCCGAGACATCTCCTGCCGGACGTGTGCCGAAAACTGCGCCGCTTTTTCCGCCATGGTCACTCTCCTCTGAAAGGGTCTTCAAACACATACCAGCGGCCGCGACGCTGCAAAGCAATCAATCCCCTCACCCCGGCCCTCTCCCCTTCTTGGGCGAGAGGGTGGGCGAAGGCCGGGTGAGGGGTCGCTACCGGCCGGCCAATCGAAGACGCCCGGCGTAGTCGTGGAGTTCCTGGACAAGGCGGAGGGCCTCCGTCTCGCGCAGGGAGCGGGATTTCACCGCCTGCTCGGACTTCTGCAGGGTCTCTTCCAGTCCCGGCGTCTTCCACCCCAGTCGTTCGCGGACGCCGCGCCCCACCTCGCCGGGAGTCGCGGTGTCCGGCAGCCCCAGGCGTCGCAACAGCAGAAATCGGAAACGATGATACGCGATTTCCAGGGCACCTGCCGCGGCGCGTTTGCGCCCGTAGAGTTCGCCGACGGTCTCCACAAATTCCAGGGGCGAAAGCCGGATCCCCGTGGTTCTTGCGGGGCGCAACGGCCCGTGCCGGCGCCCGAAGGTCAGCAGAAGCGCCAGGGCGAGCGCCGCGAACTGCAATCCCGACCACGGGACCGGCGTGCGGCTGATGTACGACCAGAACCCTGGGCGCTGACCGTGATAATACTCATCCCAGAGAACGCGCGAGCTGCCGGGCGGGCCGAATGAGTTCAGGAAAAGATTGAGGTTGGAAGCCTGCTTCAGCCCGTTATTCTCGAGCGGCAGCGAATCCGCCCACCAAATTACCTCCCCTTTGCCCAAGCGATAGTGGACAACCGTCGCCCCGTCTTCATCGCCGTAGTACGCCAGATGATGGGGGCGCGACGGAGTCCAGCGCGTATTACCGTCCATCAGAATCACGGGGGCGTGCCGGCTGAGCGGACCGGGCAGGCGGGCGGGACAGGGTTTCGGCTCGGGATAGAGGCGCTTGAGGGCGTGAGCATCGCTCTGCGGCAACAGGTGGGCAGCAAAGCCGCCGGTCGCCAATACGCGACCGCCGGCGTAAATAAACGCCCGCAGTCCCACCTGCTCTTCCGATGAAGGCGGGATGACCGGCCCGGCGAGCACGAGGGTCACGTCTTGAGGCTGGCCGGGCAGCTCCTGCGGCGGCGCAGCCCAGCGCTCCACCCGATAACCCATTTCACCGAGGAGCAGGTAGGCGGCCTTGGCGCCCTGGGAGGCGGTCGAGTAGCTGGTGGGCAATCCTGAAGAGGATCTCTCCGCAGGGGGCGACAGGACCGTCGCCGCAACGGTGAGGACTGCGAAAAGCGTGCCGGAGACAATCAGGAGTTTCCGGTCGCCGGGTTCGAGGGGAACGCGCATCCCAATTCTTCCAGTCGGGTCATTGTGAAAACAAAATCGTCGGCCGTGGCCGTCTGGCCGCCGTACCAGATCCGCTCGAAGCGCGCCGTGAGCGTCGAGAGTGGAGGCTGTTGAGGGTGGCCGGCAGGGAGCAGCCGCAAGTACTCGCGCGGCGTGCGCGCCCGTTCCACCTGCCAGACTCCGGATTCCTCGAGGCGGTACACACCGGCCCAGTAGGCCAAGCGGACGGCGTCGCGGTACTGGCCGCAGGCGGCCGCAGCCGACGCTCGCTGCACCCAATCGCGCCATCCTTTCTGCGGGGCGAGAGCTTTCGGCGGGGAGGCGGCCCGTTGGAATGGATGACGAAGAAACCGCCGAATAAGCCAGAACAGAAACACCAGCGGCAGCGCGATGGCCAGAGCCCAACCCAGCGTCTTGGTCGCCCGGGGCGGGACGTGCAGGCCCCCGAAAAGCTTCTCCACGGTCTCGAGAAGCCAGATGGCGAGTCGCCGGCGATATTTGGCGAGCCACGGGGGTTCCTGCGCGTGTCTGAATTCCCGGCGCGCCAGGATTCCCTCCAGCTTGTCCCGCGCGGCCTTGGGTTGGGGCGCTGAAGATGCTTGGGTCAACAGCGAAGCTTCAGTTCGAATCGCTTGCAGGCGGGATTGAATCCTTTTTGAGGCGGCGGCGCTGCTCTTCGGTTGTTTTTCCAGCGATTCCAAATCTGCTTTCAGCCAGTCGGCAGGGACCACAATGACCTGACCGTCGACTTCCACCGACCACGATTCCGGCAATGAATTTCGCAGGTCAACCGCCGCCTCGGGATGTTCGCCGAGCTTCGCGCAGGCTGCTTCCCAGCGGTCGAGCTCCGCCAGGTAGCCTCGCACGTTCAGGGGATGTTCCTGCCGGGCGCGGTCAGGATGGGCATCCACGCGGGCCGGCGTGAAGGCCAGGAGAAGCAGCGTTGGGAGCAAGAAGGACTGTCGCATCTTCAAGGAGATTGGCTGGGGACTTCCGCGACGGGCGAGGGTGGCGGACGCCGACTCCAGACCTCCAGAAAATCGTTGATTTTGTACTGAAGATACCAGATTCCCAGGAAAAAAGTTGCAACTCTGGAGAAGGAGCTGTCCGCCTCCATCCCCAGGTGGGAAGAAAACATGCCGGCCTGCTGCACGCCATTGTGGTTGAGGAGGATTCGCCGCACTTTGAATGCCTGGATCAGCAGCAGGATTGCGCCCGACAGTTGGAGGACGCGGCTCAACCCGTCAAAGGAAGCTTCGGAGACTTTCGTCCCGGCCTCCGTCATGGCGACGTAAATTAGGCTCATGAAGAAGTCCAAGATCCAGAGGCTGAGCGCAAGAATGAATACTCCTCTGCCCAGCTTTTCCGCAGACTGAAGGTTGTTGATCGCCCGGCGCCGGTTTAGGTACCAGATGGGGATGTAGATCCCGAGAGTCACCAGGGAGAGAAGCACGGTCCGAAGCACGCTCGTCTTTTCCAGTTGCAGCGTGGAATCCGCCGGGGTTTGCGGCTCCAGGACGGCAGCCGGACTGCCGTGATCGAGCGCCGCCATCATCACTTCGAGGTCGAAACCTTCCTTGCGAACGCGGAGGTCATAGTAAAGCAGCGCTAGCGGAATCATCAGCAAGGGGCCGCTCAGCGCCCCGCCCACTCCGCCGGCGACGGCGGAAAGGGTATTCAACCAGAGTGGGGGCTGGGAATGCTTCATCGCCAGGACAACGGCGGCAATCAGGAAGGGCCCCTGAAAGATGGAGGCGACCACCCAACTGACCACGGTCATCATCAGTCCGATCAGGAAAACGCGGCCCAGAAAGCCTTTGGTCAACTTGGCGCTGCGCTTGAGGGCTTCCCCCGCCGAGATGCGCTCCAGAACCAGCGCCGGGATCGAAACGCCGTACCGCAAGATGACCAGGACAGCGCCCACCGAGCTGAGAACAAACGCCAGCAGGACCCCAAGAACTGCGAGAATCGCGCCGAGCCCTTGCCCTGTTTGCTCCATGAGCGCGCCCAGGGCCCCCACGGCGATAAATAGCACAAGAAAGCAGGCCCCGGCCCGCACGAGGACGGAGAAGATCAAGTCCACCAGCCGCCACACCATGCCCTTCATCTTGCGATAGGCTGAGCGGACTGAGGAGCTCTGTGCCAGGTGAATCTCGGAAACCGCCAACGTTGTCGCTCCCAGCGCGACGGCATAGACCACCGTATAGATGATTGCGACACCGAGAATTCCCAGGAATGCGCCGAGAACATATCCGACGAACCCCGCGCCTTCCGGTTCGGGAGCAGGGGTGGCTGGCTGGTGGGAGATCGAAGCCTGCAAAGCCTGGAAGAACACGCTCAAGGCAACGGCGAAAAGCTGGGGGATCGCCATAATCCCCACCAGGACCCAGAAATACTTGCGGTAGTAAGTGAAGCTGCGGTCGAGCAGTTCACCGAGACTTAGCGGGCGCAATTCGGCGAGCAACATCCAAGGCTCCACAATCGGGTTGCCCGGAGAGGTAATGCGGCGATTCTATCGAATCAGGCGCGTTTTGCAACCGGAATAGGCACCCGCGGGAAGATTATGCCGCGAGCGAAAGAACACAGGATTCAGGCGAGGGCCCGGCCTCAGCCGATCAGCCTCTCCAGATAAGCTTTGGCCCGGAGGATATCCTCGGTCTGTTTGGGGCCGGAAATCTCCCGCTCGATGGTGATCGGTCCGCGATAGCCCAGGTCCTTGAGCCGCTGAATAATCCGCGGAAAGTCAACCTTGCCTTCGCCGATGGGGACTTCCTCGCCGAGCCGTCGGGGGTCGGTGGGATACACGCCGTCTTTGGCATGCAGGCCGCGGACGAATGTTCCGATGACATCGAGTGCGTCGAGCGGGTTGGCCTTGTCGTAGAGAATCAGGTTGGCGGTGTCGAGGTTGATGCCCTGGTTGTCGAGGCCTACATCCATGATGGCCCGCAGCAAGGTGATGGGAGTCTCCTGCCCGGTCTCGTAGAGAAACATCACGCCGTTATTCTTGCAGTGGCTCACGACCTCGTGGATTGCCTCAACGGTTTCCTTGTAGAGGTCGAGGTTGGGATCCTCGGGGATGAAACCGCAGTGGGTGTGGATGGCGGGCACATCGGCCTGGCTGGCGAAGTCGGAGGCCCTTTTGAGGGCATCGATGCGGGCGCGCCGGGTGGCACGGGGCACGAGACCAATGGTGGCCGGGCCTTGAATGAAATCCCAGACCTTGGGGCCGGGGCCCAGCTCCATGATCGCCGTGGCTTCCACGTCGTGCCGGTCGAGGGCCTCGCGGAGCCGCTTGGCCAGTTCGGCCGAGTATTGCTCCATGCGCACCTGACAGGTGGGGAAGCCGAGCTCTCGGACGCGGGCAACAACCTTATCCGGGTCTTCGCCCGCGCTGGCAATTACGCCCAGCCGCATACCCATGGTCGGACCTCCCCGAAGCGAACCGGCCAGGAAAGATTGCGCCCCGGCGGCCGCAGAGATTTTCAAGAAACGCCTTCGCGTGTGTGCGCGCATGACTTGGTCTCCTTTACCCTCAACCGGCGGGTATTCTACATCAGCAATTCAGGTTTTGATTGACTTTGGTGTCGTAGCGGCCCGGCAAAGCCGGGGCATCTGGGTGCCGACCTAAAGGTCGGCGCTACGGCCAGTGCGTTTGTTGACGCTTTTGCGAGCCCTCTGTTAACATGGCAGGTTAACCTTTGGAGTAAATCGCGTGAGAGTGGGTGTGCACACGTCGATTGCCGGGGCGCTGGAAAACGCCGCGCATCACGCGCGCCAGATCGGCTGCGACACGTTTCAGATGTTTTCGGCCAACCCTCGTGGATGGAAGAGCTTAGAGCCCACGGCGGGGGAGTGCGAGCGGTTTCGCGCGGCGCGCGCCGCCCACGGCTTGACCCCCGTCGTCATCCATGACAACTACTTGATTAACCTGGCGTCGGCGGACTCGCTGATTCGGGAGAAATCCGTGGCCGCCTTTCGACGCGAGCTCCAGCGGGCGCTGGCGTTGGGAGCTGATTTCCTGGTCACTCACCCGGGAAGCGCCAAGGGAACCACACCCGAGCGCGCGGTTTCCAAGTGCGTGGAGTCTCTGAAGGAAACGGCCAGGGGCCTGGCGCTCGACGGGCTGACCATCCTCATCGAGAACACGGCGGGGCAGGGTTCGGTCATCGGCCGGACCTTTGAAGAAGTGGCGGAAATCATCGCCGGTGCTTCGCGGGAACTCCCCATGGGCGCTTGCATCGATACCGCGCATTGTTTTGCGGCCGGATATCCACTGCATACGGCGCGCGGGCTGGGGAAGACGGTGCGCCAACTGGATTCAACTATCGGCTTGGCCAATGTGCGCGTCATCCACGCCAACGATTCAAAGACCGCGTTCGGGTCGCACGCCGACCGCCACGAGCATATCGGCAAAGGGCAGATCGGGGCGGAAGCTTTCCGCCGCATCGTCCGGAACCGGAAACTGCGCGCCATTCCATTTATCTGCGAAACGCCGATCGATCGCCCCGGCGACGACCGGCGAAACCTGCGAACCATGCGCCGGCTGGCGGGATTAAAGAGTAATCGCTGAATTATGGATCCAAACTACGACCCCCAGAAGATCGAGACCAAGTGGCAACGCCGGTGGGAGGAGTCGAAGCTCTTCGACGCCGACGCCGAGCCTGGGCGGCGGAAGTATTACGTGCTCGAAATGTTTCCTTATCCCTCCGGGGCGCTGCACATGGGACACGTGCGGAACTACACCCTGGGCGACGCGCTGGCCCGCTATATGTGGATGAAAGGGCACAACGTCCTGCACCCGATCGGCTGGGACGCTTTCGGGCTGCCCGCCGAGAACGCCGCCATCAAGCACGGGCGCGATCCGGCCGACTGGACCTTTAGCAACATCGACGTCATGCGGGAGCAACTGAAGCGCCTGGGAGTGAGCTACGACTGGCGGCGCGAGCTCGCCACCTGCACCCCCGAGTACTATCGCTGGAACCAGTGGTTCTTCCTGCGCATGTTCGAGCGCGGCCTGGCTTACAGGAAAAAGAGCTGGGTAAATTGGTGCCCCCAATGCGCGACAGTGCTGGCCAACGAGCAGGTGTTGCCAAGCGGCACTTGCTGGCGGCACGAGGACACGCCCGTCGTCGAGCGCGAACTCGAGCAGTGGTTCCTGAAAATCACCGACTATGCCGAGCAACTGCTGGACGACACCCAGGAGTTGGTACGCTGGCCTGACCGCGTGCTGGCGATGCAGCGGAACTGGATCGGAAAATCGTTGGGGACAGAAGTGGATTTCGTGGTCCCCGAGCTGGGTGAGCCGCTCCGGATCTTCACCACGCGCGTGGACACAATTTTCGGATGTACGGCGGTCTTCCTGGCGCCCGAACATCCTCTGGTGAGCAAACTCATCAGCCATTCGAAGGACCCCGAAAAACTGCGCGCCGAGGCGGAACGCATCAAGGCCTCCGCGGTTCGCGCCCGCGTCGAGGTTGACCTGGAAAAGCTCGGCATCGCGACGGGTTTCACGGCCCGCAATCCTTATAACGGTGAACTGGTTCCCGTCTGGCTGGCGAACTTCATCCTGATGGAATACGGAACGGGCGCCGTCATGGCCGTGCCCGCCGGCGACCAGCGCGACTTCGATTTCTGCACGAAGTACGGCATTCCCGTGCGGCCGGTCGTCGCTCCCCTCGACCGCGACCTCCCCGAGAAGCTCGAGGCGGCGTACACCGACTACGGCCGGCTCATCAATAGCGGCCCCTACACCGGTCTCAAGTCGGAAGAAGCCATCGAGCGCATGACGAAGGACGCCGAGACGAAGGGGTTCGGGAAGGTAACAATTCAATATCGAATCAAGGATTGGGGTATATCCCGCCAGCGCTACTGGGGCACGCCGATTCCCGTTGTTTATTGTGACGGCTGCGGGATTGTGCCCGTGCCGGATAAAGACCTCCCGGTGTTGCTGCCCAAGGGAGTGAAGCCGACCGGCGAGGGGATCTCGCCGCTGGCCGGAGTCCCGGAATTCGTCAATACGAGCTGCCCGAAGTGCGGTGGCGCGGCGCGGCGCGAAACCGATACGATGGACACCTTCATCGATTCGTCATGGTACTTCTACCGGTACACCGAGCCGAACATTTCCACCGCGGCTACAAGCGGACCCGCCATCGAGTACTGGTTTCCCGTGGACCAGTATATCGGCGGCATCACCCACGCCACGCTTCACCTGATTTATATGCGATTCTTCGCCAAGGTGATGCGTGACATCGGGCTGGTCAAGTTTTCCGAGCCCGTTGCGCGGTTGTTCACCCAGGGCATGGTGCTCAAGGACGGCTCGGCGATGTCGAAGTCCAAGGGCAACGTTGTCGACCCCACCGAGATGTTCGCCAAGTATGGCGCGGATACGGTGCGGGTCTACGTGCTGTTCGCCGCGCCGCCGGAACGGGACTTTGATTGGAGTGAGACGGCGATCGAAGGAGCCTCGCGGTTTCTGGCTCGCGTCCACCGGTTCGTATCCCGTTACGCCGATCGGGTTCGCTCCGTGCCGCCTCAGGCTACCGGCGAAGGGAAATGGGACTTGGCGCAACTTGCTCTTGAGGAGAGGCATTTGCTGCGCAAAGCTCACCAGACGCTCCGGCATGTCACCGAGGATATGGAAGGCCGCTGGCATTACAACACCGACATCGCCATGACCATGGAACTGGTGAACGAATTGACCGACCTGGACGAGGCCATCGAGACGGGGAAGGTGAGGTCGGCGGTTCTCAGAACCGCTCTCGAATACCTTGTCCTGATGCTGTCACTGTTCGCCCCGCATATTGCGGACGAGCTCTGGGAAGGATTGGGACACTCCGAGCCCACGTTACGCGTCGCCTGGCCGGCGTTTGATCCCGAACTGGCGGCCGAAGAGGAGCTGGAAATGGCCGTCCAGGTGAATGGCAGGCTGCGCGGCCGGATCCGCGTCGCCGTGGACGTCGGTGAAGAAGAAATTCGCCGGCGGGCGCAATCCGAGGAAAGCGTCGTCCAGCACCTCAACGGCCGGCAGGTGGTCAAGATCATTGTTGTCCCGCAGAAGCTGGTCAATATCGTCGTTAAATGATTGACTCATTGATTCATCGGGTGATTGAACCATTTGCTGAGAGGCGGGCCAAGCGGTCCAACAGTGGTTCCGCTTCCTGATGAATCTGCGGTGCGTATAGTCAATGATCCAATCAAGAAATGATTCAATGAATCAATCCCATCGCCCGATCGTGGTTCTGGATTTCGGCTCACAATACACCCAGCTCATCGCGCGGCGCATTCGCGAGATGCATATTTACTCGGTGATCGTGCCTTGCCAGATTCCCTTTGAGGATCTGGTGCGGATGAATCCGCAGGCGATCATCCTCTCGGGTGGTCCGTCGTCGGTTTACGACCCCGCCTCGCCCACTTGCGACGACCGCGTTTTCAAGCTCAACGTGCCTACCCTGGGGATCTGTTATGGGATTCAACTGATGTCGGCCAAACTGGGGGGCAAGGTGGAGCCCGCAGGGCGGCGGGAATACGGCTTTGCGCAACTTGAGATCAGCCCGCCGAGCGAGCTTCTGGCGGGTCTGCCCTCGCCACTTCGAGTCTGGAACAGCCACGGAGACCATGTGGTCGAGGTGCCTCCCGGCTTCCGCGTTACCGGCCGGACGGAAAACGCCATTTCAGTCATAGAAAATCCTCAGGCCAAAATGTACGCGGTGGAGTTCCACCCCGAAGTCCGGCACACCGACCGGGGCGCTGAAATCCTGCGACGATTCGCGGAGGACATCTGCGGCGCCCGCCCCAACTGGTTCCCGCGCTCGTTCATCGAGGAGACGACGGAGCGTGTCCGTGCCGAAGTGGGCGATGGCCGCGCGCTCTGCGCGCTGTCGGGCGGAGTGGACTCCGCCGTGGCGGCCACCCTGGTGGGCAGAGCGATTGGCGATCGCCTCGTCTGCGTCTTTGTGGACAACGGGCTGCTCAGGAAAAACGAATTCGAGCGGGTGACGGCGAAGCTCCGGGAGCAGGCCCACTTGAACGTCAAAGCTGTGGACCGCTCTGAACGATTCCTCAAGAGGCTCAAAGGCGTGACGAACCCGGAGCAAAAGAGGAAGATCATCGGGGAGGAATTCATCCGGGTCTTCGAAGAAGAGGCGAGAAACCTGGGGGAGATCCAATTCCTCGTTCAGGGCACGCTGTACCCCGATGTCATTGAGTCGGTGTCGGTGAAGGGTCCCTCCGCCACCATCAAGAGCCATCACAACGTGGGCGGATTGCCCGCGGACCTGCGGTTCAAGCTTATCGAGCCGTTGCGCGAACTGTTCAAGGACGAAGTGCGGCAAGTGGGAAGGGAATTGGGCTTAGGAGACGATGTCGTGAGCCGGCAGCCTTTTCCGGGGCCGGGGTTGGCCGTGAGGATCGTCGGCGAAGTCACCAAGGAGCGGCTCCGCATGGTCCGGGAGGCCGACGCGATTGTCCAGGAAGAGGTCCGCGGCGCCGGCCTCTATACGAAACTGTGGCAGTCTTTTGCCGTGCTATTGCCGGTTTCCAGCGTGGGAGTAATGGGGGATGCCCGGACCTACGCCTCGACAGTCGCCGTTCGGGCGGTTGAATCCGAGGATGGGATGACCGCCGATTGGGCGAAGCTCCCCCCGGCGCTTCTCGAGCGGGTCTCCACCCGTATCGTCAACGAAGTAAAAGGGGTCAACCGTGTGGTCCTCGACATTACGTCCAAGCCGCCGGGGACCATCGAATGGGAATAACCATCCCCCCACTGCTGAACGGACGAGCGGGAGACGGTCAGTGTTAACCTGGGTGCAACTCGAACGGACTTTACCGACTCGCCAGTTTATGAGCCATGTACAGCAAGAGCTGGCGGTCCTTCTCATCGATCCTCGAGAGGAGCCTTCGAACCTTTTCGAAGAAGCGCATTTCCTTTTGCGTTTCTTCGTCCATGTCGAGCTCCTCGGTGGACCGGCGCCTGCTCAGGTTTGGCAGCGGAGGCGGTTCGTCTCCCTCGTAGAATAGCTGATATAGAGGGATTTCCAGAGCTGACGCGAGCTTCTCCAGGGTTTCAATGGAAGGGATAGTATGTCCATTCTCGACCCGAGAGATGTAGCAGCGCAGCAGCCCAGTCCGTTTCTCAATGTCACCCTGCGAGAACTTCTTGCCCTCGCGTAAGGCTCTTAGACGTGTTCCGATTACCATGGGACCATTCTTTCACATCGTAATAATGCGGTCAACGAAAATCTGAAGCTGGCGGCGGCCCTCTGGTGGGGGCGATCGAATGTAACCTGGGAAGCACCTCGTTCGTCCCTCTAGTTGAGGACGGCGTTATGATGGTAGTCGAATGCAGAGTCCCCAGCCCAGCGCAGCCCAGGAAACGGCGTGGATCAGGCGTGCTCAGGCCGGGGACCGCGAGGCCTTTGGGCAGCTGGTGGAGCGGTACCAGAAGCGCGTGTTCGCCCTGGTCTTCCACCTCCTTTACCGCCGGGACGAGGTGGAGGACATCGCTCAGGAGATATTCTTCAAGGTCTTCCGGACAATCGGCAGCTATAATCATCGTGCCTCGTTCGGCACCTGGCTCAATCGGGTGGCGGTCAATCACTGCTACGACTACCTGCGCAGAATCCGAGCCTCGCGAGTCAGCTACTTCGGTGAGTTGACTGATGAGCAGCGTCACCAGCTCGAATCTGGAACGGAGAGCGGGGGAGCGAGCGGCTTCAATGCCGAACGGCGCATCGTGCTGCGGGACCTGGTCGCCAAGCTCCTCGATAGGGCGCCGGCGGATGATCGGGTGGTCCTGGCGCTCAAGGAATTGCAGGACCTTTCGGTGGAGGAGATTGCCGACACGCTGAAGCTGAAACCCAGCACCGTCAAGGTCCGGTTGCACCGCGCCCGGAAACGGATGCTAGAGGATTTGAAAAGCCTGCAGCGGGGAAGGTGAGCCATGCGATGCGAAGCGGTTCGAGAGATCATCGAGGAAGTCGGGCCGGAGGAGATGACTGGTGGGGTTCGCGAACATCTCTTGAAGTGCGCCGACTGCGCGGCCTATGCGCGGGACTGGCGACTGGTTCACTCGGGGTTTCAGGGCCTGCGTGAGGAGGCGGTTTCCGAAGCGACGATCGGCTTCGCTGCGCGCCTGGTCCGGCGGCTGGATGAGGTGGGCGCACCGAGCCCGGGCGATGCGTTTCTGGAGCAGGTGGGCCGTCGCTTTGTCTATGTCACACTGCTGGTGACCTTCGCACTTTTGCTGGCTCTGGCGTTGCCGCCCTCCGGACCCTTGCGCGGGCCGACGGTCTCGGAGCTGCTGTCCACGGAGCCGGAGGTGGCCGTGGCCGTGAACGACCCGGTTTTCCCCTATGAGCTTTCGACCGCGTCGGAATTAGCGCCGGATAGCGCGCCCGGCGTCAAGGATGGAACTCAACGATGACCCGTCGAGCTTACATTTACTTCGTCGCCACCTTTTTGCTGGGAATTGTTGTGGGTGGCGCTGGTGTCCTCTTCTATGCGTGGAACACCGGGCTGTGGCACCGCCGGCCGAGCAATGAGCGGATTGTCCGGCGCCTGACGCGGGATCTGAACCTCTCCCCAACGCAGATGGAACAGCTCAAGCAGATCATGGACGACTCGGAGAAGAAGATTGGAGAATTGAGGACGCAGGTCGGGCCGCAATTCGACGCGATTCGGGAGGAAGGGCACGAGCGAATCCGAAAGATTCTGAGCCCGGAACAACTGCAGAAGTTCAACGAGCTCGTTCGCCGTCACGGGGAGCGCAGAAAGCGGGGCAGGGCTCCCTGACCCAAGGCCACCTGCGGAGCGACAGACCCAGGTTCTCTCCACTGCCTGACCCACCGGAAGGAAAGGAAGAAACGAGTTACGGCGATTTAGGATTATTACCAAAACCACAAAAAGCCCGTCCTGCTGGGGGCGATCGCGCTCGCGGTACTTGTGACGGTGGGCATGGCGGTCCGCGCACGCTCCTCCGGGCCCCGGTATCTGACGGCCATCGTGCAGCGGTGGCGACATCACGGCGGCGGTGCAGGCGACGGGAACGATCAACCCTCTGACCACGGTCCCCGTGGGCTCCTCCGTGTCTGGGACCGTCCAGTACATCCTTGCCGACTTCAATACGCGGGTGCGCGCCGGACAGGTCCTGGGGCAACTCGACCCGGCAATCTACGAGGCGCAGGTCCTGCAGGCGCGCGGCAACCTGGCGCGCGCCCAGGCCGACGTCAAGAATGTGGAGGCCAGCCTGATAGGTATGCAGGCGGTTATCCAGACCAATGAAGCCAACGTGGCCCGGCTTAAGGCGGCCGACACGTACGCGGGCGTCAATGCGCGGAGGGTTGCCGATCTCTATGAGCAGGGGATTCTGGCCGGGGACCAGCACGACATGACGCAGGCCAACATGGAGCAGTCCGCCGCCCAGGTGCGATCCGCCGAGGCGCAGCTCAACCAGGCCCGGGCGCAATTGGCCCAGACGCGCGCCCAGCTCGAACAGGCGAGGGCGCAGGTCCAAGTCATGACTGGCGCGCTGCGGCAGGCGGAAACCAGCTTGCGCTACACGACCATTCTTTCTCCCGTTGATGGCACGGCCGTGACCCGGAATATCACTGTCGGGCAATCCGTGGCGGCTTCGTTGCAGGCGCCGAACGTCTTCACCATCGCCCAGGACCTGAAGCGCATACAGGTTTACGCCAAGATCGACGAATCCGACACGGGTGACATCAAAGTAGGCACGGACGTGACCTTTCAGGTGGATTCATTCCCTAACCAGGTCTTCCACGGACGGGTCAGCGCGATTCGATTGAACGCCTACATCGTGCAAAACGTGGTGATCTATGACACGGTGATCGCCTTTGACAATCCCGAAGAGAAGCTGCTGCCCGGCCAGACGGCCTACGTGACCATCCCCACCGGGCATGCGGCGCACACGGGGAAGGTGCCCAACGCAGCCTTGCGCTTCAAGCCCGAGCTTCCCCGCGACGAGATGCAAGCCCTTTACGCGAAATACGATATCCCGGTCTCGGCCACAGGAAGCAGCCGCACACGAGGATGGCAGGTGGTGTGGAAGCAGCTTCCCGGAAATCAATTGGAACCCGTGGCGGTGAAGATTGGAATCACCGACTACAGTTCTTCGCAACTGTTGGAAGGGAAGCTGCAGAAGGCGACGTCCTGGTGACCGGCCAGACGATCGCCAGCAGTGAGGGGCCGCAGGGAAGTCCGCTCCAGCCTCAGCGCATGGGTGGCCGGAGGTAACCTGACTCGATGCCGGAAGAAGCTGTCCAATCCCAACAGGAAATGCAGGTCCTGGAGAGCGGCACGACCCCTCTGATCCGGGTCGAGCACCTTCACAAAACCTATGACCTAGGGGAAGTGCAAGTGCACGCCCTGAGGGGGGTCACGCTTGCGGTCGAATGCGGGGAGTTCGTGGCCATCATGGGCGCCTCGGGGTCCGGAAAGTCCACATTCATGAACCTGGTGGGGTGTCTCGATCGCCCCACGCGCGGTCACTACTTCCTGGACGGCCAGGATGTGTCGCAGCTCGCCAAGCGGGAGCTCGCCCGGACCCGGAACCGAAGGATCAGCTTTGTTTTCCAGGGATTCAATCTGCTTCCCCGCACCTCGGCGGTTGAGAATGTCGAGCTCCCCTTATCTACTCCGGCGTTCCCCATGAGGAGCGTGTGAATCGCGCTCGCCTGGCGCTGCAATCGGTGGGCTTGGACGGCCGTGGGGAGCATCATCCTTCCCAGCTTTCCGGTGGACAGCAACAGCGCGTGGCGATTGCCCGGGCGCTGGTCAACAATCCTTCGCTCATCCTTGCCGACGAACCGACGGGGAACTTGGACAGCCGGACGGGCGTCGAGATCATGGAAGTGTTTCAGCGCTTGAACGGCGAGCGAAACATAACCATCCTGCTGGTGACTCACGAGCCGGACATCGCTCGTTTCGCAAAGCGAATCGTGCTCTTTCGCGATGGCAAGGTGAGGCGCGACAGTCTTGTGGAAGACCGCGCCAACGCCAAGCTGGTGCTGGAAACCATGCCCGCCCTGGAAGACGAGGACGAAGACGAGGAGGATGTCTGATGGACCTGCATTCGGTTATCCGGGTGGCGTTGAGGGCGCTGGCGCGCAATAAGATGCGCACGGCGCTGACCATGCTGGGGATCATCATCGGCGTGGGCGCCGTCATCTGCACGGTGGCCATTGGCGAAGGAGCCTCGATTCAGGTTCAGGAGCAGCTCCGGAACCTCGGCGACAACATTGTGTTCGTCACCGCCGGCAATCGGACCCGGGGCGGCGTGCGGATGGGCACCGAGGCAACCAAGACACTGACGGTCGCCGACGCCAAGGCCGTCGAACAACAGTGCCCGCTGGTTTCACGCGTTTCCCCCGGCGTCTGGGCTCGCGCCCAGGTGGTTTAGGGGAATCAGAACTGGAACACCAGCATTCTCGGCGTCACCCCGAATACATGGAAATCCGTCGTTGGCCCTTGGCAAGCGGCGGCGTCTTTTCGCAGCGGGATGTGGACGCGGCGGCGAATGTCTGCCTGATCGGGCGGACGGTTGTCGAGAATCTCTTTGGAGATGAAGACCCGCTGGGGAAGACGATTCGCGTCCCGAATATTCCGTTTCGGGTGGCGGGAGTGCTGGCGCCGAAGGGACAGTCGCCTTTCGGGCGGGACGAAGACGACATGATCCTCATGCCGTTCACGACCGTGCAGAAGAAAATCGCCGGCATCGACTGGGTTAATCACATCATGTGCTCGGCCATTTCGCCGGAGGCCATCCACGCCGCCCAGCAGGACATCGCCGCGTTGCTGCGCCAGCGGCACAAGTTGCGGGAAGATGAAGATGACGATTTTATCATCCGCAGCCCGACGGATCTGGCGACCGTCCAGGCCCAGGCGGGCCGCATCATGACCCTGCTGCTGGCCAGTATTGCTTCCGTATCGCTGCTCGTCGGCGGTATTGGCATCATGAATATCATGCTGGTCTCGGTGACGGAGCGCACCCGCGAAATCGCCGTGCGAATGGCCGTGGGCGCGACGGAGCAGGACGTTCAGCGGCAATTCCTCAGCGAAGCGATGGTGCTCAGCCTGCTGGGCGGCGCTGTGGGGGTGATGGCCGGGGTGGGGGGCTCCATGGCCGTCTCCAGCATGCTTCAGTGGCCGACGAGTGTTCCGCCGCAAGCCATCGCCATCGCCGTGCTCTTCTCGACGGGCGTGGGAATATTCTTTGGCTACTATCCGGCCCGGAAGGCCGCGCGACTCGATCCGATTGAAGCCCTCCGATACGAGTGAATGGAAGCGAGCGGAGGGACCACCGAAGTCAGGCGTCTCCCTTGGAAGGTGAAGAAAGGTTTGGAACCTATGAAATTGAACCGACTAACTGCCACGCTTTTCATCTTGATGGCTGCCGTGCTGCCCGGCCAATTCTTGCCAATCTCTATGCGGGCCGAGGAAAATGCCGCGCCAAAGGGAAAAACGGCGGGCGAGTTTTTCATTGTTTCGTCTGTGGATGTGAAACAGAAACAGATTGTCCTCAAGCGGCCGACCGAGGTCACCGAACTGATTCAGATTTCCGATAAGACGGTTTATCTCAACGAGGAAGGGAGGAAGGTCCAGTTCGAAAACCTGCGCGCCGGCGACACGGTCTGAGTTACGTTCAGCGGAAACGCCCAAGGGGTCCGCACAGCCAGACAGATCAGGGAAGGCCCGATGACGATCGGGGAGCTTCGCCGTCGCTACCTGAAGTTCGAGTAACGCCTCCGGGTTGGGCGAATCCCTAACCGGCGCACCTACTTTCCAAAACCGGCCGGCGGGATTCCGCCGCTAAACAAAGACAATCTCAGAAGGGAATATCTTCGTCGGTGATTTCCGGCTCGGGTGCGGGCTCTGGGGCGGGAGGTTGTTCGGCTTGGTCCCGGCTGGCGGAGGCTTGGGCAGCGCGCTCGCTATCGGCCCGTGAGCCGAGCATGGTTATCTGGCGAGCGTTTATTTCGTAAGCAGTCCGCTTGTTCCCGCTCGGGTCTTCCCACTGACGGCTTCGAATGCTTCCCTCCACGTAAATCTGCTTGCCCTTGGTGAGATACTCGCCGCAGATTTCCGCCAGTTTCCTCCAGGCGACGATGGTGTGCCACTCGGTGCGCTTCTGCTGCTCGCCGGAACGATCCTTGAAAGTCTCGTCGGTGGCCAAAGTAAAACGTGCCATCGGGGTCCCACCGGCTGTGTATTTGAGTTCAGGATCCTTCCCCAAGCGTCCGATCAGGATCACTTTGTTGACCGAACCTGCCATGGCGACCTCCCCATACTCGGCGGCGTACCGCTCCGCCGATCGAGATGGCTAACGGGTTTCCCGTTGGGACGACTGGGATTGAATCACGTTATTCAAGCTTCGAAGCGGGCGGTCGTCCGCTTAACCCATTACTCGCCGCGCCGCCCCGAGTAGGAAATGCCGAGCTTCCGAAGGCGCTGGCGAGCCAGGTCTGCTTCGGGCGAGCTCGGGAAGCGCTGAATCAGCGACCGGAGCTCACGCACGCCGGGCTGCGTTTGCTCCATGGCGAGCAGGGCGTAACCTTTCTTTAATTGCGCGGCCGGCAGCTTGTTGCCCTTCGGGTAGCGTTCCAGGCATTTGTTGTATTCGTCGATGGCCCGCGTGAACTCGCCCTGGCTGTAGTAGCACTCGCCGATGTAGAACTGCGCGTTCGACGCCAGATCGGTATCCGCGTAATACTGCAGGTACTCCTGAAAGGCCTGAACTGCCAGCTGATACTGGCCGCCATTGAAATAACTCAAGCCGGACTTGTACAGGGTCTGGGCGTCGGGGATGGAAGGGGGCACCGCGGCCGCCCCGCCGGACGAGCCCGGAGCGCCAGACTGGTCGCCGGTGAGGGGAGGGGCGTGGAGAGTCTGTATGATGTTCTGCGTCTGCGCCACTTGTTCACTCAGCTTGGCAATCCGCGCCTTGGCTTCTTCCAGGCTCTCACTCAGTGTCTGGATCTGAGAGGTCATGGAATCGAACCGAGCGTTGTTGGAAGCCAGACTCCGCTGGGTCTCTTTCTGCAGGTCAGCCACCGTGGTCTTCATGGAATTCACGTTGTCATTGGCCTGCTCGACCAGGGTCCGCAGGACAGCCGTTTGAGTGTCCAGCGTCTTCTGCATGTTCAGGATCATCTGCTGAAGCGTGTCAAGTTGCCGCATCAACAGAAGCGTATCCTTTTTCTGGGCGAAAGCCGGGTCAGCCCCGGCGGCCAGGATGGCCACAAGCAGGGCGGAGGATAGAGCATGCTTTTTCAATGTCAGATTTTCCTCGCTCCAAGAAATAAAATCCCTTGCCAGTCTACCTGCTTCCAACCGGGCAGGTCAACCGACAAGGGACACCAAGGCGTTGGACTGAGAAAAGCTCCACCCTCGAATACGGATTGAAGGCTTTGGGACAGACAGATATCGTCCCCGTATCCTCCGCAGAGGCTCCCCCTCGCCAGGCAGGCAAGCGAGGAAAAGCTCGCCACCGGGAGTCACTCATCGACTCCCGGCGACGAGATACTCTTGCCTACATGCCGAACCTGGAGTGAGCACGACGGTTCCGCTGCCAGCAATCCTCGTTGGACTCGGTGCAGACCGGCCGGTCCTTCCCGTAGGAAATGGTTGCGACCCGGTCGGCGGACACTCCGAGGTTCACCAGGAAGTTCTTGGCAGCCGTGGCGCGCCGGTCACCCAAGCCGAGGTTGTACTCCTCGCTGCCCCGTTCGTCGCAATGCCCCTCGACCGTGAACTTGATGTTGGGGTGGGCTTTGAGGAACTCGGCGTTGGCGGTCAGCGCCTGTTGGGCGTCGGGACGGATGTCCGCCTTGTCGTAATCAAAGTAGGCATCCTTCACGTTTCTCCCGAACAGCTCTTCATCGCTGACCTCCACCGGTTTGGGTGGTGGTGGCGGTGGCGGCGGCGGGATGGTCACGGTCACTCGCGCCGTAGCGGTGGCCGAACCACCCGGTCCCTTCGCGGTCAGGGTATAAGTCGTCGAATCCGGCGGGGTCACCGACCTCGAACCTGAGGCCTGGGCGCTTCCGACGCCGGGCTGAAGATCCAGATCTGTGGCATTCTCCGAACTCCAGCTCAGTGTAACGGATTTGCCCTTCTCGACCGTGCTGGGCTCAGCCGTCAGGGTAACCGTGGGTGCCGGCGGCGGGGGCGGCGGTGGGGGCGGTGGCGGAGGTGCTACCACCTTCTTTTTGCAAGCTCCCGCCATGAGGACAATTCCCAGGATACCGACGAGAACCGCTATGTAGCGTTTCTTCTGTCGCATGCTCTTTCCTCCTTGGTCGGCAAGAAAATTCTCGCGATCCCTTGGATGGGTTCAAATTTCTTGAAACAACCCCGCAGGAACGACCCGACCCTCAGATCTCCGGGCGCCTGCGGGGGACAATATCGGAAGAACCTTTGGATACTAACATCAAATGAAAATAAAACACAAGAATTTCCGGAATCTCTGGACGGCAAGGCAAGCACGTGCGAGCAGCTTAGTTTGACCAGGACGGCGCCCAGTTTCGGCCCTCGAACGTCAGTTGCTTGGGGTTGGTCCCGTCGGCCAGCATCCTCCAGATCTGCTTCACGCCCGACCGACTCGATTCAAAACCCAGATGCCGACCGTCCGGCGACCAAACAGGGTTCTCATTCCGCCCCGTGTCATGCGTCATTTGAATGATCCGTCCGGTGGCAATCTCCACTACGTAGATATCATAGGTTCCGGTTTCTGTCACGCGCCAGTGGAAAACCATGAACAGGCCGTTCGGGGACCACGACGGGCCGCTGGCATCGCCTCCGCCGGTGATCAGGCGCCGCAGGTTGGTGCCGTCCGCCGACATGATGTAAATCTGTGGTGAGCCGCTGCGGTCGGATACGAAGGCGATCTCGTTTCCGGTTTTAGGGTTCCACACCGGGGAGATGTCCACGCCCGGAATAAACGTCAGGCGTTGAAGATTAAATCCATTGGGATCAGAGACATAGATCTCCGGGTCGCCGCTCATGCTGGAGCAGAAGGCGAATTTCTTGCCGTCAGGCGACCAGGCAGGCGTGGTCGTCAGGCCCTTGTAGCGCGGGAAGGCGACGGGACGATTGATGTCCAGGGAGAAGACATAAATATCAGGGTTATTCTGCGCATAGCTGGTGAATGCCAGCCTCCTGTTGTCCGGTGACCAACGAGGGGTCAGGCAAATCGAGCCGTAGCTGGTGATGGGTCGCTGGTTGAACCCGTCATAGTCCATCACCCAAATCTCCGGGTGCCCGGTCCGGTTGCTAACAAAACTGATTCGGGTCAAAGCGATCCCGGGAATCCCCCCGCCCATGGCCTGGATGATTTCGTTGGCGAATCGGTGTGCCGCTTCTCGGGTGGAAAGCTGGTTCATCGTGGCCACGTAGCGTTTCGCCAGAACGCCGGGGTTGTCGGGATTTCGCACATCGAACACGCGCCCGGTAATCACCAGATTTGCGTTGATGACTTCGATTTTTCCGAAGACCAACATCTGCGTGGAAGCCGGGGGATCGGACCAATTCTTGAAAACCACCTCTTCGGGCTCGCGGGGGACTCGCAGTGGGTAGAGACTTTTGCTCACCATCTCAAATATCCCGGCGGTTTCCAGATCGTTCCAAAGCACTTCGTTGAACTCCCGCGTCAGGCTCGCCAATCTTTCGTCCACAGAGCCCGATGGGAATTCGGAAACCGCCAGGCGGATTGCCGGAGCGCCCAGGTTGGTCCCTGTCGAAATCCAGTCTTCTTGGCCTCGCCCGGGCTGCAGGACGAGCAGGAATGCCGGCAAGGCGATGGCCGTGGCAAGAAGAGGAAGCTTGAACCGTGAGATTTTCATTCGCAATTGAGCCCCGATGAAGATGGAAATTGGCCTTTGGGTAATCCAATCAGCCTGTGGCCGTCGCCGGACCGGCCAATCCATTCACGCCGATTTCATGGAGTGCCCTTACCGGCGATGGAAGTCAAAGTAAAACTCGACGAAGACTCTGTCCCCGCTGTAATCGGGCGGCAGAGGCCCCAGCGGGTTGGATGCCAGGACGGCCCGCAGAGCCGAGCGGTCGATTTCCGGAATTCCGCTCGACTGTTTGATCCTCACATCATCCACCGTCCCGTCGCGCTGAATATAGAAGTTCACGTAGACGCGCGGCGCCGTGAGGATGTTGGGACTGATCGTGGCCACCAGCCAGTTTGCGCTGATGCGGTTGCGGACCGCAGCCACGTACCATCCGTATCGCTCGCCAAATCCGCCCTCGCCAAAGTTCAAGCCGCCGTCGCCCCCCGCATTTGCAAACTGCGTATAGCTCACGGTCGGTTTCCCACCCAGGCCGAAAGGAACGGCATTCTCGGGGGGCGGGGGCACGTCTTTCTGAAGGCGCTTGGCAACCCGGACGGCCTTCTCGGTAGGCACGGATTTCTCGAACTTGGGGATCTCCTCTTGGGTGGAAGGCGGTACGAGCTCTTCCTTGGGCTCGGTCTGGTAGAGGCCAGGATTCTGGGTCGCCAGGGTGCCTCGCGTGGGCTGCATGGGGGCAGGCAAGGGGACACCCGGTAAGGACGCGACGGCGCCCACCCGCGTGGCGCCTCCCGAGCCCCAACTCCTTCCCCATCCCCCTCCCATCCGCGGGCCGAGCACGGTGTAGACGACCGCCGTAATGAATAGGAGCACGTGCAGAGAAAAGGAAAGAAGGACAGTGCCTCGCAGGCTCTCGCGACGGTCGAAGAAGATTGGGAGGGCGGTTGTTTCCATCGATCGTTCAGCCCCAAGAGCGGCCCGGGGGCGCTACTTCACGAGCCGCCCGTGGACAAGGGCTCGGTCACGATATTGATGTTCGTAATATTCGCCTGCTTGAGCGCGTCCACAACCTGGGCAAAAGCCCCGAATGGAACGGCTTGGTCACAGCGGATGAAAACCGGCGCGTCCTTCGCACCGCGCATCTGGTCGAGGACGAACGCCCCCAGGCGATGGATGTTGATGGTGTCATTGCCCACATAGATGGTCTGTTTCTTGTCGATCGTAATGACCACCTTCTCGCTGGAGGTGACATTGACGGTTTTTGTTTTGGGGAGATCCACCTCAATTCCCGATTCCAGGAGGGGCGCGGTGATCATGAAAATCACCAGCAGAACCAGCATCACGTCCACAAACGGCGTGACGTTGATTTCCGAAAGCGAGGTGTGGGTCCTTCCCTTGGGTGTTGTGAAGGCCATCCTGCTTCTGACTCCCTGCCTGCCTGCGCGGGCGGGCTCTTAACTCCCGACTAAGTGAAGTAGCGCTCGGTCATATTCAGGAACTCCAGCGAGAAATCATCCATCAGAGCGCCGAGTTCTTTGCTGCGCTGAACAAACTGATTGTAGGCCACCACGGCGGGAATGGCGGTGAACAACCCCGCAGCCGTGGCCACGAGTGCCTCCGAAATCCCAGGCGCGACACTGCGCAGCGAGGCGGTTCCCGCGGCGCCCAGGCCGTGAAACGCATCGATGATCCCCCAAACGGTTCCAAACAGCCCGATGAAAGGCGTCACGGAGCCCGTCGTGGCCAGCCATGAAAGCCATTGCTCCATGCGGGTGAGCTCGGCGGAGGAGGCGATTTGCAGAGAGCGGTGAACCGCCTGCAGGCTGCGAATCCGAGGCTTGCCGGGGTTCTCGCTTACCACCGCCTGGTTTTCGATTTCACGGTAGCCGGACTGAAAGACCTCCGTCAGGGGACTGGCTTTTAGAACGCGGCAGGAAGCGCGAATATCGGAGAGTTTCTTGCTCTGGCGAAAAATCTTGAGAAACTCGCCGGAATCTCGGCGCGCCGCCCTGAAGCTCCGCCACTTATGGAAGATGATGGCCCACGAGAAGATCGAAAAGGCGAGCAAAATCAGCAGAACGATTCGGGCGACCAGCCCCGTGTTGGCAAGGAGTTGCCAGAACTCGCCTTGCAGGAATACGAGCTGTGCGACTACCAACTAGCCTCCTCAATGAAGGGATATCCTAAACTACCCTTCTCAACTCAAGCTAGCACAGGCACCGAAGCCAGTCAATGAATCGAGCACGCCACCGCCTAATCTTGCGATGCGCAGCTGGCCCGGGAGGAAGCCCGGCAGGGTGGCCGGAACGCAATGAGAGATATGATAGACTCTGGTCACGCGGCCATGCTCCAAGAGATTCACATTCAGGACTATGCGGTGATTGAGAGCTTGCACCTGGAGTTCGGCCCCGGGCTGAACATCCTCTCGGGCGAGACCGGATCGGGCAAGTCCATTCTGGTGGACGCCCTGGGGCTGGCGCTCGGCGGCCGCGCCTCTTCCGATATCGTCCGCACGGGCCGTGACCGGTCAACGGTGGCGGTCATCTTTCGCGAGGAAGGGCGTGGCGGCAGGCGCTCTCCTTGGGCGGATTGGCTGGAAGAGTATGGACTTGCGGAGAGGGAAGAACCGGAAATTATCCTGCGGCGCGAAATCCAGGCAACCGGTAAGAGTCGGCTGCTTGTCAACGACCAGCCGGTGACGGTGTCGGCGGTCAGGTCGCTGGCGCCCCGGCTGGTGGAGATTCACGGCCAGAGCGAACACGTGGCGCTGCTCGCCCGCGACGCACAGCTCGAATTGCTCGACCAGTTTGCGGGCACTGAGGCCGAATTGGAAAAGGTTGCAGAGCTCTTTGCGCGACGGCGCGACCTGGAACGCGAAATGGAAAGTCTCAGTCAGAACGAACAGGAGCGCCTGCGGAGCATCGACCTGCTGAGCTTCCAGGCCCGGGAACTCGAACGCGCCCGGCTGCAGCCTGGAGAGGATGCGCGTTTGGAAGATGAGAAGCGAGTCTTGGTCAACCTGGAGAGGATTCGCGCCGCCGCTTCAGCGGCGTTCGCGCATCTGTACGAGGACGAAGGCTCCGCCTGCTCCCGGATGGGGTCTGTCAGCCGAGCGCTCGAGGAACTATCCCGCTACGACCCGCGCGCCGAGCCCTATCTCGAACCGCTGAGTGCGGCCCGAGCCACGCTCGACGACCTGGCGTTCTTCCTCAGGGATTACATGGGGAAGCTGGAGGCAAACCCGCGACGCCTGGAGGAACTGGAGGACCGTCTGGCCCTCGTGGACCGACTGAAGCGGAAATACGGGAAGACCATCGAGGAAATCCTCGCTTATGGTGAGCATACCCGGCAGCAGCTCGCGAGCCTGGAACACGCCGACGAACGGCGGGCCGAAATCGCTCTTGAGCTCGAAAAAGCCGGGCGCGAGTATCAGAAGGCCGCCCGTGCTCTCTCCGAGCAGCGGCGCGAGGCGGCGCGCCGGCTGCAGAAACTGGTGCGCAACGAACTCGCCCAACTGGGCATGGAAAAGGCGCGATTCGAAATCCACTTTGAGCCTTTGAGCGTAGCGCAGGGCCCTGATAAGTCCGCCGGCGGGGCGCGCGGCATGGACGAAGTTGAGTTCCGAATCTCTCCCAATCCCGGCGAAGAGCTGCGCCCTCTGGAGAAAATCGCCTCGGGAGGAGAGCTCTCGCGGTTGATGCTCGCCCTCAAGACCTTGGTGGGTACGGCGCGCGCCGGAGGTGGCAAGCGTCACGCCGGCGCTTCCATGACGTTTGTGTTCGACGAGGTCGACGCCGGTATCGGCGGACGAATTGCTGAATCCGTCGGCCTCCGTCTGAAGCGCCTGTCCCGGGACGCCCAGGTGTTTTGCGTGACGCACCTCGCCCAGATTGCCTGCTTCGCCGACCGGCACTACTTCGTCGAGAAATCCGAGCACTCGGGTCGAACTGCGACTTCCGTGAAATACCTTGCGGGCGACGCCGAGCGTGCGGCGGAGCTGGCGCGAATGCTTTCCGGCCGTCAGATTACCGATGCGGTGATGAAGCATGCGGCGACGATGTTGAAGCAGGCGGCCACCAGCGCTTCATAGCGCCGTTTTGTGGCGGGTGTGGCCGAATCCCGAAGCGTCAGACTGATGCAACGTGGTATACTGCTCTGGCGGGGCAAGAATCCTCCATGGGTCACAATCTTGTTCAGATTTCGACGCCGGACCAGCCTCCCGCAGGAGATGCTCGGGAGAAGTTCCCGCACCACCCACCCGGGCCAGGACACCCGAGGACCTTCTACATCGAGACTTTCGGTTGTCAGATGAACGTGCACGATTCGGAGAAGGTGGCCGGCGTCCTCATGGCTCGCGGGCTTCGCCCCGTCGAGAACCACGGGCAAGCCGACATCGTCCTCTACAACACCTGCAGCATTCGAGAGAAGGCCGCGCAGAAGGTCTTCTCGCGCCTCGGAACCTTCCGTAAGGGAGGGATCTCCGACTCCAAAATCATCGGCGTCCTGGGCTGCGTGGCGCAGCAGGAGGGCGAGCGGATATTCGAACGCGCCCCGCAGGTCAGCCTGGTCTGCGGTTCGGCCAGCTATTCGACTTTGCCGGAATTGCTGAGGCAGCTCGAGACGGGCAACAGACGGGTCGCGGGTCTGGGCCTCGATACCGACGAGTGTTTTGAGACGGAAATCACCAGCCGGGACAATCCCTTCCGCGCTTACCTCACCATCGTCGAGGGGTGCAGCCAGCGGTGTTCGTTTTGTGTGGTGCCGAATACGCGCGGCCCGGAGAGAAGCCGCCCGAGCGGCAGAATTCTGGAAGATTGCCGGCGACTCATCGACGGCGGGTATAGGGAAATCCAGCTGCTCGGGCAGATCGTCAACAACTGGCAGGACACTTCACCGGCGCGGCTGAGTTTCACGGAGCTGCTGGCCCGGGTGGCGGAAGTACCGGGAGTGCGGCGCGTTCGCTTCACGACCTCGCATCCCCGCTATTTTACTCCCGACATCGTGCAGGCTATCGAAACTCATCCGGCGCTTTGCGATCAAGTTCACCTGCCCGTGCAATCGGGTTCGACGAGGGTTCTGGCAGCCATGCTGCGCGGTTACACGCGCGAGGAGTATCTGGCAAGAATCGATTGCATCCGCAAAGCCTGTCGTGCTATTAGCATTTCGACGGACATCATCGTGGGTTTTTGTGACGAACGGCGGGAGGATTTTGAACAGACCCTCTCACTGCTCGATGCCGTCGAATACGATCAGGTCTTTTCATTCAAGTATTCGCCCCGGCCGAATACCGCTGCGCGGGGATTCGAGGACACGGTTCCGGAGGAGGAGAAGGGGGAGCGCCTGGCGGAGCTTCAGGAGCGCCAACGCGGCATTCAACTGCGCCGAAATCAGGCGCTGGTGGGACGGGAATTTGAGGTGCTGGTGGACGGTTTCCAGCCCCGCCTCGGACAGTCAGTGGGACGGACAACGAGCAATCGAGTCATCAATTTTCCGGGTTCGCCCGAGTGGGTGGGACGTTACATGAATGTGCGCGTGACGGCCGCCGGACCGAACAGCCTGGTGGGGCAAACGACCGGGCAGGATTGATCCGCCGCCGCGGCGCGCTGAGGTTTCAACGTTTTGCCGTGGATGTGCACAGGGCCACGGGTTTAGGGAGGGTCCGATGGAAGTTGAAATGAAGATTCGTGGACTGATGATGGATCCCGTCACCAACATGCCCATCGTCATCCTCAAGGATGTGAACGGCTCGGCCGTGCTTCCCATCTGGGTGGGCATCTACGAAGCGAACGCCATCGCCCTGGAGATCGAGAAGGTGTCAACCCCTCGCCCCATGACCCACGACCTTCTGAAGAATCTGCTCCTCGGCTTGGATACCCAAGTCCACAAGGTTGTGGTGTGCGATCTGCGGGAGGATACCTTCTACGCCCTGATCTGGCTGGAAAAAGACGGGCAGACCATCTCCATCGATTCCCGGCCGAGCGACGCCCTGGCCCTGGCACTGCGCGTCGATTGCCCGATTTTCGTGGAGGATGAAGTCCTGAAGAACTCCAAGGTATCGAGCGCAACATCCGACAAGGTCAACAACGAAGAACTGAGGAAATGGCTGGAAAACCTGAACGACGAGGATACCGGACGATACAAGATGTAATCAGGCGCGGCCGGGCAGGCATCCGCCCGGGCCGTGACTCGAACGGCGACTAAACCCATCGGTCCCGGCCGGAGTGTTGTGTGGTTACGGTCATCGCCATCGCCAATCAGAAGGGCGGAGTCGGGAAGACCACCACAGCCATCAACCTTGCTGCCGCAATCGCGCGGAAGAAGAAGCGGACCCTCCTGATCGATCTCGATCCCCAGGCGAACAGCAGCTTGACCTTTTTCCCCCTCGAGGAGGTCACGCACACGGTATACGACGTCCTTTCAAACAACCACCTGAGCTTGGGCGAGATCGTCAAGCCAACGAAATGGGCGAACTTGTGCCTGGCCCCCTCCAAGATCGCGCTGGCCAAGCTGGAAGCCAACCTGGTGGGCCAATTCGACGCGGCATTTCGTTTGAAGGACGCCCTGGCGCCGAACCGGAAGGACTTTGACGTCATCGTCATCGACACGCCGCCGACCTTGGGGATCATGACGGTGAACGCCCTGGTGGCGGCTTCGTACCTGCTGGTCCCGATCCAGTCCTCCTATTACGCGCTGGAAGGAACCGACGACCTGCTGGAAACGCTCGAGCGGGTGCGGGCCCGCCCGAATCCGGATTTGCAGTTGCTCGGTGTCCTAGTGACCATGTTCGACAAACGGACCAATCTCGCTCGCGACATCCACAAGCAGGTCTGCCGGGTTTTCGGCGACAAGGTCTTCAAGACCGTCATTACCAAAAACGTCCGCCTGGAGGAAAGCCCGGCGTACCGGGAAACAATCTTCAGCTACGCTCCCGATTCCTCGGGTGCCGAGGAGTACGAGCGTTTGGCGCGGGAGGTCTTAAAACGTGTCCGGTAGACGCGCAGGTTTGCCCATAACAGTGAAGATGCGGCACAACGCCCACTACGTCGAAGAGATCATCTCCCGCAGCGGCGCCGCCATCGGCAGGATGATTCCCATCGAGCAGCTCCAGCCCAACGCCGACCAGCCGCGGAAAGACCGGGGCGAGATGAAGGGGCTTGTCGATTCGGTGCAGGAAAAAGGCGTCCTCGAGCCGTTGCTGGTCCGCCACCTCCCGGGCTCCCAGAAATACATGATTATCGCCGGCGAACGGCGTTATCACGCCGCGCGTTCCGCCGGGCTGCGCGAGGTTCCTTGTATCGAGAAGGACGCCGACGAGGCGGAAACCCTGGAGCTGGCGCTGATCGAAAACCTGCAGCGGAAAGACCTGAACCCTTTCGAGGAAGCCGACGGTGTGCACGCTCTGGGGGACCGGCTGGGATTGTCCCACGAAGAGATCGCGCGGAAGATCGGCAAGGGAAGGTCCTCCATCACCGAAGTGCTCAGCCTGCGAGGCATTCCCGAAGAAATCAAGGCCCTTTGCATCGAGAAGGGAGTTGTTTCCAAGTCGCAGCTTCTTCAGGTTGCGCGCCAGCCGAGTGAAGCCAAAATGCGCAACCTCGTCCGCCTTTTTGCGCTGGGGATGATGAACCGCGAAAAGGCCCGCGAGGAGCGCAATCCCGCGAAGAAGCCGCGAAGTGCTGTCTTCCGTTTCGTTCCTCCCGCCAAGGAATTCAAGTTGATCCTGCAGTTCCGAAAAAACCACGTGGAACGCGATGAGGTCATCCGGGCGCTGCAACGCATCATCGAGATTCTGGAATCCGAAGCCTGACGACCCGTCGAGCGTTGAAAGTCGAAGGTCAAGAGCCGCGTGCGGCTATCAGTGCGCATCTCGAACTCTTCGACTTGGGTGAGTACCCGGGAGCGCGCCGCTCTTCGCGGCTATGGGCGCACGGCGGAGCGGGCCTTTAAGATTGTGGATACTGTGGAAGGATTTCAGGCGATCGCGCCGGAGCGCGCTCTCTTCAAGCGGGAAACCGTCGAGGTCACCCTGGCCAGCAAGAGGTGCGTGATCGCTTGGGTGTACTGACTGAACCACGTTCCCTCCCCTCGGCGACGAATTGGCTCCGGAGATTACGCGACGGCCGGACATGACTGAGACCAATCCCGCCAACCTGACGCCAAGTCAGATTGCCGTCCTCGAAGGACTTTTGAGAGCCGGCTTCTCGTTGGTGTCTTTCGAAAAGTATGCACGAGTCGTTGGGGTGGGAAAAAACGGTTTCGTTGCCCTCCTGGACCCTGAGGAAGGTAAACTGCGCCTCTTCAGCCAGGTCGGGTACCGCATGGACGACGAAATCGGCATGTTGGTGGAACGCGGAGAAGGGAAAGCCTTCGTCTGCCACGACAGGGCAGTGGCCGCTACACCCGGATTGCTCGAGGCCTATGAACGTTTCCGAGAGGAGCTCCAGAATCACCTGCAGCCGGCGCAGTAGGTGCGCCCGCGCCCGAACTTGACGGATTCCACGGCCACCCTGTACCTTTGAATGAGCGCCGAATGTGGTGCGCCTGGGATGTGCCTGACCTTCCGGCGGCTGCATTCCCCATGGCTTACACCTTTCTGCGTGTCAACTGGAGCGGAGGAAGAGGGCGGGATGGCTGAGAAGCTGGACGTTGTGGTTGTGGGCGGCGGGCCTACGGGATTGGCCTGCGCCATCGAGGCGGTCCGCGGGGAACTCAAGGTGCTGGTGATCGATAAGGGCTGTCTCGTCAACTCGATCTTTAACTATCCCCCCGACATGATTTTCTTCACCAGCCGGGATTTGCTGGAGATCGGCGAAATGCCGCTGCCCAGCGTCAATGTGAAACCGACTCGAAACGAAGCCCTGGAATACTATCGCCGCGTGGCGGAGTTCTTCCACCTGCCCGTCCATCTCTACGAACGCGTCACGGCTATCGAGGGCTCGGATGGAGACTACCAGGTGCTGACTCAAACCCAGCGCGGGCGGCGCAACGGTTACGAGACGCGCAAGGTCGTGTTCGCAACCGGCTACTACGATCTGCCGAATTTGATGGGGATTCCTGGAGAAGGCCTGCCCAAGGTGAGTCACTACTATACGTCCGCCCACCCCTTTTATCAGCGAAAGGTGGCGGTCATCGGCGGCGCCAATTCGGCTGCCGAAGCGGCGCTAGACCTTTACCGGCACGGCGCCGAAGTGACGCTCATCCACCGGGATGCGCAGGTGGGCAAGAGGATCAAGTACTGGGTCCGGCCGGACATCGAGAACCGCATCAAAGAAGGCTCCATCCGCGCGCTATTTGAGACCGAAGTGAAGGAAATCGCGGAGGACTGGATCAGGGTAGAGACCAGGGACGGACAGATGCTGCAGCTCGAAAACGATTTCGTCTTTGCCATGACCGGTTATCACCCTGACTTCGATTTCCTGGGCGCTGCCGGAGTCAGAATCGATCCCGAGACATGCAGACCCATCTGCAACCAGCAGACTCTGGAGAGCAACGTCCCGGGTCTCTATCTGGCAGGCTGCGTCATTGCCGGCTACCAGACCAACGAGATCTTCATCGAGAACGGCCGCTTCCACGGCAAGCAGATCATTGCCGACATCAAGAAGAAGCTGCAGAGGCTGTAATCCGGAAGAGTTGAAAGGATAATAGGGCTCAGGAACAGCTCGGGGGGAGCACCGGCTCCCCCCTCTTCGCGATGGGGTTCTGCGGAGTTTGGCTTACTCTGTGGAAGAATCCGATTCGCTCACCACCCTTTTCGCGGTCGTCGTACGATTGATGACGAAGGTCAATTCGGTGCCCTGAGGCAGGATGATGTCCTTGCCGCGCTTGAAGAGGCTGCGCACGCCCATGATGGCCGCGCCGATCCCAGCGCCATAAAGACTGCCTTTGCCTCCGGCGGTGATAGCGCCTGCCGCCGCGCCCACTCCGGCGCCGACCCCGGCGGCGATGGCGTCATCCTTTTTCGAGGCGGGTCCCTTAATGGTCCCTTCCTCGTCCTTTACTTTGGCGCCCTCAGCTCCTTCGGCCTCTTCCAGTCCTGCGGAAATAGAGTAGCGGATTTCATCCGGTGTGGTGATGGTTTCGGCGACCAACCGCATCTCTCCAACACCTTTCACTTTTCCGGGCTGCTTCACAAACGCCACCCGGCCTTCGAGAATGCTCCCCGCGGGAACGACTTCTGCGCCGTCGTAGATGATGGGTTCAATGACCTTGCCGCTGAAGGGGTCGCCGTTTTCGTTGGTGCGTGTGCTCAGGGTCGTGATGAGGCGGACGTAGAGGGTAGACCCTGCGGGCAGAGTCAGGGTTTGCTCAGCGGGAACCGACAGGGCAGGGAAGAGTAGGACCGCCACAAATCCCGTCGCCACGCTTCGAAACAGCCTTTTCATATCGCCCTCCTCACCGCCTGCATTCCAGCAAGCCCATGGTATTCAAGAGGATTATACCACCGCAGTGTGCCCGGGGCTTCGCCCGGCGGGCGAGCGTGCTAATGCGTCCGAATGAACCCGCGCTGCGTCATGCTGATTTGATTCCCGGCAAGCGGTTCCGGTTGCTCAAATTCGGCCGATTTCCAAGTTTGATACGGCAAATGAAACGCTACGGGGCTGAGGGGTTTGACCTGCGCCGACCTGTCCTTTATACTGCCGGCCTAGGGAACAATGCCGAACATTCTGCGCGAAATCGCTGAATCCGCGGCCGCCCTGGTCAAGGGTTTCAGTGTCACATTCAAGACGATGCTGCGGCCCACGGTGACGGAAGACTACCCGGACGAGCCCCCGCATTTCGAGGATCGTTACCGCGGTGTCCACGTCCTGCGCCGCGATGAAAACGGGCTGGAAAAGTGCGTGGCTTGTTTTCTCTGCGCCGCGGCCTGCCCGTCCAACTGCATCTACATCGAAGCAGACGAGAACACTGCCGAGCACCGCATCAGCGCCGCCGAGCGCTACGCCAAGGTCTACAACATCGACTACAACCGCTGCATCTTCTGCGGTTATTGCGTGGAAGCCTGCCCGTGCGACGCCATCACCCACGGGCACGAATTCGAGATCGCCGCCTTCGACACCAGCGCGTTGGTCTACCGCAAGGAGCAACTGCTGGAGCAGACCCCAGTCGCCTCGGCAAATAAGTAAAACAAGAGAGAAGCCACAATTCCACTGACAAGGTGAAGCGTTCATGGGATCGAAAAAGCAGCGAACCAAGGCATCCGACCTCGTGCCCGCGTGGGAAACAACGCGTCGGGAATTTCTGAAGGGGGCCACCGTGGCCACCGCGAGCGCGCTCAGCCTTCCCGTGGCGAAAGCTGAAGCGCAGGCAACCCTGCCCACCGTCGGGCTGGGCCGTCATCGAGTGACGCGGATGATCGTGGGCAGCAATCCCGTTTACGGCTACTCGCACTTCAACAGACAGTACGACATGCACATGATGGAGTGGTTCACCGACGACCGCATCGTCAAGTTTCTGCTGGATTGCGAGCGCGCCGGCATCAACACCTGGCAGGCCAGTTACAACGACGAGATGGCGGAACAGTTCCCCAAGATTCGCGCTGCGGGCTGCAACATCCAGTGGATCTGCCTGGCGGCCTCCTGGCACCTGGACCCCAAACTGCCGCGCACTATCGACGCGGTGGTGGACGGCACCATCAAATGCGCGGAGGCCGCCGCGAAGATGAAACCCATCGGCATCGCGTTTCACGGTTGGGCTACCGACATGCTCTACCGCGACGGCAAGCTGGACCGCCTCAAGGAATTTGTCGATCGGGTCCACGACCTCGGTATCGCGGCCGGCCTCTCCACGCACAACCCGGCAATCCTCGACGCGATGGAATCCAAAGGTTGGGATAACGATTTCTATATGGCATCGCTTCACTACCTCTCGCGGCGGGCGGAGGACTGGAAAAGAGACATCGGCACCACGCCGTTCGGCGAGTTGTAC
This sequence comes from Terriglobia bacterium, assembly GCA_035528275.1. Classification (GTDB taxonomy): domain Bacteria; phylum Acidobacteriota; class Terriglobia; order UBA7540; family UBA7540; genus DATKYV01. The sequence goes on from DATKYV010000246.1 coordinate 39,025, forward strand.
ATCACGTCCGATCCCCCCAAGATGTGCGAGGCCGTGCGCCGCGCCAAGAAGCCTTGCCTGGTGTACAAGGTTCTGGCCGCGGGGCGTCAATGCGGCTCTCCCAAGGACGTGCGCGCGGCATTCGAATTTGCGTACAAAAACATCAAGCCCATCGACGCCGCCATCGTCGGCCTCTATCCGAGGTTCTACCCGGACCAGATCGCCGAAGACACGCGGATGGTACGCGAAATCCTGGCGTGAATTCTTGGTGGTCGCCCTCGGCCCTCAGGCGGGCTTTTTCAATTCCTGTGGCTCGTCATTGACATTCATCACCAATAGGAGTATCGGTTCTCCGATCCGAGAGTTCCTCCCGCGCGTGAGGAGGCGCTCTTGTCCGACATGATGGTTGCTACGACAGATTGCCCGAGTAGTCCCCACCCCGAGAAACCCACGCGACGGGATTTCCTGAAAGGCGCGACGGGGCTGGCGGCCGGGACATTCGCCGCGCCACCAAGTGCCGCGGTCCAGTCGCCTCCACTCCCCACAGTTGCGTTGGGCGTGCATCGGATCACACGGCTGGTGGCCGGAGGGAATCCGTTATTCGGGTATTCGCATTTCAACGGCGTCCTGGACCGGCACATGCGCGAGTACTTCACCGACCGGCAAGTGGTCCAGTTCATGCTCGACTGCGAGAAGGCGGGGATCACCGCCTGGCAGAGCAACTTCCCGGCCCCTTTGGAACGTCAGCTCCCGCTCATTCGCGAGGCCGGGTGCGCGCTGCAGTGGCTCGCACTCGCCGACCCGTGGGATATCGACCGGAGCGCAGTGACACCGGACACGATCGCGGTCACCGCCAGGAAATGCGCGGTAAGGGCGGCGAAACAGAAACCGATTGCCATCGCCATCCGTGGCGTGGAAACCGACCTGCTTTTCAAGGAAGGCCGGCTCGACGTGGTCAAGGATTTCCTGGCCGCCGTGCACGATCTGGGATTTCCCGCGGGAGTTTCCGCCCACAACCCCGCGGCCATCGAAGCCGTGGAGAGCAAGGGTTGGCCGGTGGACTTCTACATGACCTGTTTCTACTGCGTCAGCAGGACGGATGAGGATTTCAGAAAAGAAATCGGCGTCACTCCGGTCGGCGAGACCTACCTGGCCACGGACCCCGCGCGTATGTGTGAAGTGATCCGTAAGGTCAGCAAGCCATGCCTGGCGTTCAAGATTCTGGCCGCAGGCCGCCGCTGCGACTCGCCCGAAGTGGTTCGCCGGGCGTTTGAGTTCGCGTTCAAGAACATCAAGCCCACGGATGCGGTGATCGTGGGGATGTTCCCGAAGTTGTCCGACCAGATTGCCGAGAATACTCAGACCGTGCGCCAACTTTGTGCGTAGACATTCAGCTGAAGCGAACGGAAGCAAGACAATCATATCTCAGACCATGGAGCCTTCATGACCAGGAGAAAACACCAACACAGGGAAGGAGTAAATCCCGGCGATCCCACGAGGCGTGACTTTTTGAAAGGCGCTGCGGCCGTCGCGGCAGGTTTGATGGCAACCTCACCCGCCTCGGGCGAGGTGGCTTCAACGCTGCCGACCGTGCCCCTCGGCCCGCATCGGATCACCCGGCTGATCGCCGGCGGCAACCCGCTCTACGGATATTCTCACTTCAACCCGATTCTCGACCGGCTCATGCGGGACTACTTCACCGACGAGCGTGTGGTGCAGTTCCTGCTGGATTGCGAGAAAGCCGGCATCAATACTTTTCAGACCAACTTCAAGGAACGGAGCCGGCACCAGCAAGCGCTCATCCGCGAAGCTGGCTGCAAGATGCACTGGATCTGCCTGTCCGATCCTTGGGACGTGAACCCCAAAGCCAATACGCCCGACGAAATCCGGGACGCTACCCTGAAGTGTGTCGACATTGCCGCGCCGTCGAAGCCCATCGGCTTTGCCCATCACGGCAGCGGCACCGACAAACTGTTTCGGGCGGGGAAGCTCGACCTGATCAAAACCTTTATCAACAAGGTCCATGACATGGGCTTCCCGGCGGGAATCTCCACACACAATCCGAAGGTTGTCGAGATGGTTGAGGAAAAAGGCTGGTCGAACGACTTTTACATGACCTGCTTCTATTGCGTCACGCGCGAACCCGAGGATTTCGAGAAGGAAATCGGCGTGGTGCCGGTGGGCGAGACGTATCTTTCCACGGACCCCGAGCGCATGTGCAAGGTGGTGCGCCAGGCGCGGAAGACTTGCCTGGGATTCAAAATCCTCGCCGCGGGCCGAAAATGCAGCTCTCCAGAGGAGGTGCGTGAGGCCTTCAACTTCGCCTTCAAGAATATCAAGCCCGGGGACGCGACGATTGTCGGCATGTATCCGCGCTTCTCGGATCAGATCAGCGAAAACGTCCGCATCGTAAGGGAACTCACCGCCTGAGAAGGCTAGGTCGAGCTTCTCAGATATTGATGCCCCGGGTGCTTGAAAGCTTTCCACAAGGCAAGCTCACGGAACTATTGCAGCCGGAGTCCCCGGGTGTTAACGTGGTTGTCTGTATTGGGACCCCACAGCGTGGGGGTGTGGTGGTTTTACCGGGCCTGAGTATTTAGCCTGCGAATTTGAGAGGTGATGAGATGAGACGACGGGAGTTTCTGGGGAAGACTGCGTTCGGCCTGGGCGCAGCCTGGCTCGGCTCGAAGATGATCCCAACAGTCGGGGTGGCGGCACCGGGGAAATTCAGCGCCACGGATATGGTTACGCTGGGACAAACGGGAATTCGAACCACGCGCCTGGCATGCGGCACGGGCACGGTGGGCTTCAACCACCGCTCCAACCAATCCTCCTTGGGTATCCAGGGGCTGGCGGATCTGCTGTGTCACGGCTACGACCGCGGCTTGCGGTTCCTTGACACTGCCGACTCTTACGGCACCCACCCCCACGTCGCCGCAGCCCTCAAGAGAATTCCGCGAGACAAGGTCACGGTTCTCACCAAGTCTTGGGCGAGAGACGCCCAGGGCATGCGCGCCGACCTCGACCGCTTCCGCAAGGAATTGAATACCGATTACCTGGATATTGTGCTGATGCATTGCCTGACCGAGGGGGATTGGCCGACGCGCTACAAGGGCGCGATGGACGTGCTCTCCGAGGCGCGGGAGAAGGGAATCATTCGCGCCCACGGGGTTTCCTGCCACTCGATCGAAGCGTTGCGCGCCGCCGCGCGGACGGCCTGGGTCCAGGTGGATCTGGCCCGCATCAATCCCATCGGTTCGCGCATGGATTCCGATCCGAAGACCGTTCTCGAGGAATTGTGGAAGATGCGCGCCGCAGGGAAGGCGGTCATCGGAATGAAAATCCTCGGGCAGGGCGACATGCGAAACCGCGCCGATGAAGCGCTGAGCTTCGCGCTTTCCCAAGGGGTTCTCGACGCGTTTACGATCGGCGCCGAGAGCCGCACGGAACAGGTGGACTTGCTCCAGCGCATCTCCGCGGTTACGGTCTAGTACGGGGTGCGGGAAGGGCCTTGGGCTCCTCCTTACGCCTGTCGCCGGACCAAGGGCCGAGCCGCATATTTCCTC
>DATKYV010000247.1:0-11789 GCA_035528275.1 Terriglobia bacterium
ATGTTCACGGGCACCTACCCCGAGGTTCACCAACTGCGCGACATGGGCGGCTTCGTCCTCGACCCCAAACACCTGACGCTCGCCGAGATGGCCCGCAACTCCGGATTCCTCACCGCAGCCTTTGTGGGCTCGAAAGCGGTAGGACGCCAATGGGGCTTGCAGCAGGGCTTCGACGTTTACGACGATCGCATGCCCTCTCCCAGCCAGGAGGAGGGAAAGCTCCCCGGAGTCTTCCTCGAGCGCCGCGCCGCGGTCACCTCCGACTTGGCGACCGAATGGCTCAAGGAGCACGGCCGGCAAAAATTCTTCCTGTGGGTCCACTATTATGATCCGCACGATCCCTACGATCCTCCCGAACCTTACAAGAGCGCCTACCCGAAGGACCCCTACTCCGGCGAAATCGCCTACACTGATGAGCAGGTAGGTCGGCTGTTCGCAACGCTCGACGAACTGAAACTCCGGGAACGGACGCTGGTCATCGTTCTGGGCGACCACGGCGAAGGGCTGAACGATCACGGGGAGCAGACGCACGGCATTTTTGTGTACGATGATACGCAGCACGTCCCGTTCCTGATGGCGGGTCCCGATATCCCCTCCGGCAAGGCCATCCCCACACAGGTGCGCACCATCGACTTGCTCCCCACCGTCGCGGAGTACCTTCACCTCCCCCCCAACCCCGCGGCGCAGGGTGTGAGCCTGCTGCCGCTCATCGAGCGCGGCCAGCCGATCATCGGCAAGAACTCGAATTACGCTTATGTCGAGACGCTCTATCCCAAAACCTACATGAACTGGTCCGAACTGCGCGGCATGCGCACCGACCGCTGGAAATTTATCCTGGCGCCGCACCCGGAGCTCTATGACTTGCAGCGCGACCCGGGCGAGACGGAAAACGTCATCGACCGCTACCCCGCCGAAGCCGATCTCCTGCAGAAGAAGATCTGGGAAGTCATTGGTCCGGCAGCGCAGGACCAGAAGCTCGCCTACACGCCGATGAATCGCGCTACGCGCCAAGAATTGGAATCGCTCGGTTACGTCAGCGCCGGGGCCCCGCGCGAGATCATTCTGAACAGGTCAGGGCCCGACCCCAAGGACCGCGTGGGAACGCTGCAGGCCATCCAGGAACACGGCCGGGCGATGAAAGCCCGCGCCTACGCCCGGGCGGCGCGGGTCATGGAGCGGGCCGTGCAAAACGACAAGGCCAATCCCCTGGCGCGCCTTTACCTCGCCACCGCGTACGAGAAGATGCATGAATGGGGGCGGGCCATCGAAACCTACCGCGGCGCGGTGGAAATCGGCGTGGCCAGCGACCAGATTCTCTCGCGCCTGGGAAAAGCCTACCTGCGCGTGCACGATCTGGAGAAGGGCGTCGCGGCGATGGAAGAAGCGGGTCGCGCGAACCCGACGGACCTCGATAACTTCCGCAATCTGGGCATCGCCTACCTGGAAATGAGGCGGCTGCCCGATGCGGAGAGGGCCTTCAAGGCCATTCTGGTTCAGGACGACCACTACGCCGCCGCCTATAATGGCCTGGGTCTGGTCGCTGTCCAGCGCGGCGACGCAGAAACCGCGCGCACCAACTTTGCCCGGGCCATCGAAGTGAACCCGGATGAGGTAGAACCGCTGCTGAACCTCGGGCTTCTTTATCAGAAGACCGGAAATCGAGAACTCGCCATCCGGTATTACAGGCGCTTTCTTGAGAAGGCTCCGCGGCAGGACTACGGGCACCTTCTTCCCCAAGTGCGCGAAGCGATTGAAGAGCTGCGACACGGGGCGTGATTCGCACCACCGATCGCCGCGGAGGAATCCTCCCCATAGCGATTTGCCCAAGTCTCCGGTTACTCGATGAGTTCCTCACGCCCCCCATCCCTCGACGTATTTGAGGGATTTCACGAGTTCAGCATCTTACGGAAGGTTTCCCTCATACGGAACCGATAGCGCTTGCATCTTCCGGAGCAATGACGAAGCCTCCGAATACATGAAATGAGGAAGGTATTTCCACTCGCAAGATCGCCAAAAGAAGGGCGGACATTACGGCAGCACGCCATTTTTCCGACCTCTTAGCGATTTCGCTTGACTTTCGTCAACCACGAGAGTAAGCAGAAGGTTTCGTAAGGATACGAAAGACCTGCAATTCTGGTAGGTCGAGAACAAGAAACTATTTCCTGACGATTGAAAGGAGGCCGCGTCCTCCCTCATCCCGCACGACAGCCGCACCAACGGACACCCACACGATCCGTGGGCGGGCTTAACCACATTAGCGTCGGTTTCAGTTGGAGAAGTCTACAGGAGGTTGACATGAGAAGTTATTTCCGGGCTGCATGCGTAGCCCTGCTCCTGCTGCTACCGCTGTACGCCTTTGCCCAGGGCCAACGAGGCGCACTGACGGGGTCCGTCACTGATCCCACAGGCGCGCTCGTCCCCGAGGCTATCATCACCATCACCAATACGGATACGGGCGTTGTCTCGACGACCAGAAGCTCGACTGCCGGTTATTATCGTCTGCCTGTATCCCCGGGGATCTACAGGCTCGAAGCGCGAAAAGACGGATTCAAGACCGCCGTCGCGGAGCACATCCAGGTCCCCGTGGCTCAGGTCGTAACCATTGATTTCACGCTGCAGATGGGCAACGTCGCCGAATCCGTCACGGTGACGGCGGAAGCTCCGCTGCTCACTCCCTCCACCTCGGAGGTCAGCAACAGCATCTCCACCGTCGAATTCCAGACGCTGCCCCTCCCCGTGGATGACGGCGCGCGGCAACTCATGGGGTTCATCTACTCCAGTCTCCCCGGAGCCGTGGGAGATTCATGGGCCGGTTCGATCAATGGCGGCCAGATGTTCACCACCGACATCCTGATCGAAGGTTTGCCGATGGCCCGCTACGACCTGCAAGGCAGCATCGCCGAGCTCCAACCCTCCGCCGACACGGTGAGTGAGTTCAAGGTTCAGATGTCGAGCTTCTCGGCGGAATACGGCAACACGGGCGGCGGTGTCGCCAATTTCGCAATGAAGTCAGGAACGAACGACATTCACGGCACGGTGTATGAATACGTCAAGAACCCCGTCTTGAACGCGCTCGGTTGGGGCGTCAACATTCAACCCGAAGGGTCCCCAACCAAGATGAAATCGCCGATCCGGGAGAACAACTACGGATTTGCCATCGGGGGACCGATTCGCAAGAACAAGACCTTCTTCTTCGCCACCTACGAAGGGGATAACCTGCGGGCTGCCCGCCCGAACCGATACCGCACAGTGCCCACGCTGGACATGCGCGACGGTGATTTCAGCGCGTTTCTCGGAGATGAGATCGGCACGGATGCGCTGGGCCGCCCCGTCTACCAAGATGCCATCTACAACCCCCTCTCCACGCGTGAAGTCACGGCCGGTGCCGTGGACACGGTCACTGGGGTCACCGCAGTTTCCGACGGGCTGGTCCGCGATGCCTTCGGGTTCGATCCGGTAACCGGTTTGCCGGGCGCGGACGCGAATATTATTCCTCCTCAGTACTTCAGCGAGGCCTCGGCGACGATGCTGCCCGAGTTCGCCAATCCCATTAACGCTAACCTCACCAACAACATCATCGCTTACACCGGTCATCCGAAGCTCGACTGGACCAAGCTCTCGGGCAAGATCGATCACGTGGTGAATGACAAGCACCGGATGTCCGGGTTCTTCACCTACAGTCACCGAAAGCGGCTCATGGGACAGGGGGGAAGGTACTTCCTCCCGCTGCCGGGTTACCCAATGAACCGGACGAAGATCCAGGAAATCCCGGGCAGGATCTTCCGGTTTTCGGAGGATTGGACCATCAACGACCACACCCTGAACCACTTTGCCTTCGGATACAACCGGTTCGGCAATAACAATGGCCAGCCGGCGGGAGATCCAGGACCCTGGCTCCCCAGCGTCATCGGCATCGAGGGAGTTCTGGACACTGGCTTCCCGGCCATCATCTTCAGCAGCAAGGGACAACTGTACAGAGCCGGGACCTGGGGTTTTGAGGGATTCAATGCCAACGAGAGCTTCGTCGCGCAGGACACCCTGAGCTACGTGCGCGGCAAGCACAGTTGGAAGTTCGGGGCTGAATACATCCGGTACCGAATGAACGATCGTTACATCGGTTCTGGGGCCGGGAGTTTCAATTTCGACGAAAGGGAAACCGGCTTGCCGGGAAGCTTGAGCCGGCGGACGGGCAATCCCTTCGCGAGCTTCATCCTGGGAGCCGCGGACGGCGGCAGCCGGGGCGTTACGACCACCACTCCTGGATGGCGCCAAGGCTTGCTGACCTTCTACGCTCAGGACGATTTGAAAGTCACGCCGAAACTCACGCTCAACATAGGCGTGCGCTGGGACATCCCCACACCGAGGACGGAAGCCTACAGTCGTATTTCCAGCTTCGATCCTCTGATGCCGAATCCCGGGGCTGACGGCATCCTCGGGGCACTGGCGTTCGTCGGGGATTGCCCGGAATGCAACGGACGCAATTCCTTCCAGGATCACTACTATCGCGAATTTGCGCCGCGCATCGGCTTTGCCTACAGCGCCACCCAGAAGCTGGTCATTCGCGGTGGGTACGGCATCTCCTACAGCCCTCCCATCATGAATGGCTGGATCGGAGCATCGCCAGGCTTCGACAGCTCTGTGCCTTTTGGGAGCCGGAGCCTCTACCCCACGCAGTTTGGGGACCGGGCGGACCCCGTGCTTTATTGGGGGCCGTTGAGTGGGGCTTCCATCCCCGCGGGCGCGATGGTTGGAGTTCCTCCCTTCACGGGAACACTTCCTGACCGCTCCGCGGATGGATTCAACGGGCAAGGGGTTGATTTCTTCCCCTCAACTCTCGCCCAGCCGTCCGTGCAGAACTGGAATTTCGGCCTCCAATATCTGCTTCCGGCCGAAGTTCTGGTTGAAGCCAACTACGTGGGTTCCAAAGGTACGCATCTTATCGCCACAGCTCTGGGCGGCTATTTCAACATGGCCGACAACAAGTTCATGGCCCTGGGAGACTACGTGGATTGGGACATGGAGGAAGCTCTCGCCGATCCCGATGCCTCGGCGGCCCTGGCGACGCTCGGGGTTACCGGAATGCCATACCCGAGCTTCTCCGGCGTCGTGGGTCAGGCCGTTCGCCCCTATCCCCAATACGACAGCATCAACAACCATTTCTATAACACCGGCAACTCGTCCTACCACTCTCTTCAACTCACGGTCCGCAAGCGCGCTGGTCATGGGTTGAACTTCATCGCTGCTTACACCTTCTCCAAGACCCTCACCAACGCGGACGATGTCTTCGGCTACTACGGTGGAGGCGCGGCCGGTTACTGGGGTGCGTACGCCACGCAGTTCCCGCACAATCCGAGCTTGGAGAAATCCATCGCCTCGTTCGACTATCCCCAATTCCTGAAATTCAGTTGGATCTACGAGCTGCCGTTTGGCCAAGGGAAGAAGTGGCTGAACACCACGGGAGTCGCCGATAAACTTCTGGGCGGTTGGAAGATCACGGGAATTCACCAGTACCGCTCGGGCGATCCGCTGCAAATCTACAATGACTGGCTGTGGAGCGCTCTGGGAGGCGGAATCGTTCGCGGCGACGTTGTCGACGGCGTCGACCAACTAGTGCCCTGGCAAGGAACGGTTGATCCCGACAACGGCACCCCGTACCTGAACCCTGCCGCCTTCGCCGTGACGCCGGTATCGGACAGTTGGGCTTACGCCTTACGACCCGGCACAGCGCCTCGGCTGCTTCCTACAACCCGCGGCCCCGCGCACCAAAGTGAAGATTTTGGGCTCATGAAGGACACGAAAATCGGTGAACGATTCAACCTCAACTTCCGAGCCGATTTCTTCAACGCACTGAACCGCACGGGCCGCGGCAACCCCAACACGGACGTCGCGCTCACCGAGGACTTCGGCGGTTCCACTGAATTCGGCAGAATCTTCGGGGTCGCACATGGCGCCCGCAACATCCAGCTCGGGCTGCGTCTTGATTTTTGAGCGGCGCTAACACTGCTACCTTACTTCTTCTGCGGCCCGTCAACTGACGGGCCGCTTTTTTTCTTGTGTGCGTAGTTGGCGCCGGCTGCCGAATTGCTCAGTGAAATGACCGGCGGAATCGCCGGTGGCATTTTGACGGAGGGTGGCTCCATGCGGAAGCTGAAGCTCTGCGGACTGGTAATGCTCTTGGCTGGCGCGGCTCCTTGCCTTCTCGAGCTTGCAGCCGTTCAAGGCACGAGACCCCTCGAGGGCTTGTTTTCCCCCCAGAAAATCCGGCGGGTTTGGAAGACGAATCATTGCGATCTCCAGCCCACCGGCCCCGGAGCTGTGACCGCCACGTTCTGGAAGGGCTACGAGACGACAGGTTTTGAGACGGCTACCCTGCCCCTCACGGATTGGAGTGCCTGGAAATCCTTGAAGTTCGACGTAATGAATCCCTATCAAGAACCGTTCTCCGTCTATGTCCGCATTTCCAATGATCCGGACCATCCTTCCGAGCTGACCTACACAGGCGGCACGTTCGATGGCTTGGTTGTCGCACCCGGGAAGAATATCGTGGAGATTGGCCTCGAATCGATGCAGTCGCCCGAGGAGCGGGCCGTCGACCCGAAACGCGTGGCTTATCTGGGCATCTTCTTCGCGCCGCTCTTCCTGCGCGATGGGATGGACTTGAAGTTTCCCGAGGACAAGACATTCCAGCTCTCCAATTTCCGCCTCGACACCACTGCGGCGAAACTTCAAAAGCAACCTTACGCGGAGCCGCTCTTCGAAGAGACGGCCCCGGAATTAGCCGGCCTGCGACGGCAAGTTGAGCAATCGGTTTCCGAACTACGGGACCTCATCCAGAAAGCGCAGCGGCGCGGCATTGACACGGCTTACGAGGAAATCTCTCCTTTCCTCGCTGAAATCGCATTCAAGAAGCGGCTCGTCGCCTTCTGGCAAGACCGTGTTGAGCAGCAGCGCGAGACGCTGGAATCCCTGCTTCTCGAATCGCGCCGCGCTTCGTTGGAACTGCGCGAGGTGTTGGAAGGAAAAAGGAAACCGCTTGTCGCGCCGCTCCTGCCTGCCTACAACGAACTCTCGCCTCGCGACGGCTATTTCCGCCTGGGAGATGAGCCGAAGTTGATTTTTGGAATGCTCTACAACCGCCAAGGGCCGTTGCTGCGCTGGTTCGCCCACAGCCAGACGGACTACGGCACGCAGCTTGTGGCGGGCGCGACGCGGCATAACGTGGAGCGCCAACCCATCTGGGAAACCTACCAGCGCTATCCGGAGACGCACCGCGTGGGGTGGGAGCGCGCCGACCACATTATTCGCGACCGCGGCTCCTGGGAGGTCGTCGGTCCGCCGGTAAATATCTGCCTGGAAAGTCCCCGGACTCGCCAGGCCGTCGCCCAGGCCATTGAGAATTACCTCCGCAGCCGAAATGGGCGCGGGAATCATCTCGTCATGAATCTCGGTTTTGAATACTTCTATGTCTGCTATTGCGACATTACCCGGCGAATGTGGACGGAGTGGCTGGCGCGCCGGCACGGTGATATCGCCACCGCGAACGACATCTGGGGAACGCGCTACGGAAGTTTTGCCGAAGTGCCCATGATGCGGATCGAGACCGCGGCCTCAAACCGCGCCTTGTGGTTCGACTGGTCGAGCTTCAACCTGGACCGGTTTCTGAGACAAATCCGCTGGACCCACGATCAGATTCGACGCTGGCAACCTTCCGCTCCCCTTACCGTCGGCTCGCCTTACTACGCATTCAGCCCCCGCTTCTGGACCGCCATGGACGAAGAAGAGCTGGCCGATTCGGGAATGACGGGCGTGGTCCTGGAAGAAAACTACGCTCTCGACACGCTCATGCCCGAGTACCTGCACGCCCTGGCGGGCGGCAAGCCGGTGGCGGATTTTGAATATCACGGCGTGGTCCAATGGATACTGCCCAGCTTCCTGCACGGCGACGCCGCCATCTCCATGTGGTGGTGGAACGACGACAAGCACTGGACTCCCAACGAACCCATCAACGAATGGGCGTCTTCACTTCCCCAGAGCTACACGATTCCTCTCCGCGACGTGGCCAAAGCGATGCGCGACGCGCTGGACCTTCGCCGTCTGAGCCGGGAAATAGCCGCCCTGGGCAGCGCGCCCCGCCCCGTCGCCTTGCTCTATTCCAAGACATCCATGCTTCAGCATCTGCCCGAGGAATCGAGCGAGGCCGACGCCTGTCCATACCTCGTTTCCCTTCGCCAGACCTACAACGCTTCCCAGCCCGTCGGGATCTATGCCGGCCTGACCACGGAAAAGAAAATCCTGGGGGGGGATTTGGGCAAGAGGAGGATTCTGGTCGTGCCCGGCGCCGAATTCGTCCCTCAGCCGGTGGTGGAAAACGTTCTGGATTGGGTGCAAGGAGGCGGGACGATGATTGTTGTCCCCGATTCTTTGCTGGGCGATGAGTACGCTCGCCCCTCCCAGGTGATGCAGTCGCTGGGCCTGCGCATCGTGCGGCGCGAGCCTCCGGCGCTCAAACGGGGCGAGAAACTGGTGACCGAATACAATCTGGCCGACCTTCCGCGAATGCCCCTGAAAGCGGCGCGCCGCGACATCTTCGCGGGCGAGCCGCTGGACCTTGAATCGGCGGGCGTCCGGCAGATCATCGAATGCGACCCGCGGCTTGTCCTGGCGACCTTTCCGGATGGCTCCCCGGCACTCCTCAAGATCGACCGCGGCAAGGGACGAATCTACTGGCTCGCATCGCCCCTCACTCCCGAGAGTTGGGGGCGATTTCTGTCCGCGGCCGCGGCGCAGGCCGGCCTCAGATCGGGGCTCCGCGTTACGATGAGCGATCCAACAGACGAAGCCGGGCTCGAGTATCGCGTGACGGAGTATTCCGGCGGTCGCCTGGCGTATTTCTTCAATAGCTCGCCGCGTCCCCTTCGGTTCCGCATTGAGCCGCAGTTTCCCTTCTCTCTAATCACCGACCGGCGGACGGAGACGGTTCTTGCCGACCCCGAATTGAGGCTCCCGGCCGGAGAGACAGCTATTCTGGAAATCCGATGATTCGTTGCGGCCGGCCAGCCCATTTGCCCCTACCCTCTCGCCACGGCCCGCCGCCGTTCTCTTCGGATTGATGTCTGCGCGCCGGTGGGATATTGTAAACAGAGCCCGGGCCGCGGAGGCCCGGCTGCGCGCCGAGTGAAAATGTTCGCCGGCCACGTAAGCGGCGGACGAGCCTTTGCCCGACAAGGCCGCGCGGCGCTGCGGGCACCGCGACGCTGCCCACCGGGGGCGATTGAAGTCCATGCCGAAATCACGGACCCAACACGACCTCTTGAGTGAAATCCCGTCGCCTTCCCGGCGACTGTGGGTAGGCTTGTGCATCACGCTGGTGATCTTCGTGGTTTTTGTGATGTATGCCATCCATCAGATCCGCTGGCTGGAGGATTTTCAGGTCAACGTCGTGCAGCGGAACCGGCAAGCCTCCCTGCAATTGCTGCGCCTCCAAAACGATGCCTATCTGCTGGCGGTCTTGATTCGTGACATGACCTTGCCGGAAAGCCGCTATCCCATCGCCTACTATCGGACCGAATTCACCCGCCTGCACAAGGACATGGATGAAGCCCTGGCCCTTGAGAAGCAGTATGCGGTGGCGGACCCCTCCGCCAACCAGGAGCGAGTCCAGTTGAAACGAATCCTGGCCGACATCTGGGAAATCGCCGATGTCGCCTTCGGCCTGGCGGACGACGGCCACGAGGTGAGCGCGCGCTATCTGATCAAGACCCAGTTGGAGCGCAAACGGGTGGTGATTTCGAAAATCGTGGCCCGTCTGTTGAATATCAACGATCGCGCCCAGACCGAAGCGGGCGCAAAAATCAGCGCCGTGTATGAAGAGGTCAAGAAAGATATCCTTCTGCTCATCGCGGTTTTGTTGCTGCTGGCCCTCGGCACGGGCCTTTACACGCTTCAGGCCAACCGAAAGACTTTCGAGAAGCTGCATCATTTGGCGGAAAAACTCCAGGTTCAAAACCAGCAGCTTGCCGCGCTCTACGACGCCATCCACGCGGTGAGCCAGGAGCAGGAGCCGAACAAGGTCCTCCAGGACGCCTGCGAGCAACTCTCCCGGGCGCTGGGAATCTCCCGCGTCCTGTTTTTCCGCCACGACGCGGAGGAGAACAGTTACCGGTTGGAAGCAGCCTGTGGCTTGGACGAGAAGGATGAGCTCGCCGGCTCCCTCCGGAAAGTGCTGGCGTCCTCACCGCCCGCTGCGGATTCAATCGAACCGTTTTATCTCGCCCCGGCCGACGGAAACGCGCCATTCGGACAGGACTCGCAAAGTTCGAGTCGAGCCTTGGCCCTGCCGCTGCGCGTTGGGAATTCGCTGCACGGAATCTTCACTCTCTTGCCGGAGGAAAGTTCGGAGGCCTCGAGCGAGGAGGATTTGCGGCTGGCTTCCAAGATCGTCGAGGCGACCCTCGGCCCCTTGAAGAACGCCCGGCTCCTGGCGCAGTTGAAAATCCAGTCGGAGCAGCTTCGGAAACTTTCCTGGAAACTGATCGAAGTGCAGGAGGAAACACTGCGCCAAGTGGCGCGCGACCTGCATGACGAGTTCGGCCAGATCCTCACGGCCATCGGCGTGATGCTGGGCCGGGCCGGCCAGAAGGGCCTGGAGAAAGGCTCGCCGTTCATTGAGGACGTCCGGCAGGTGAAGAAGATCGTCGAGAACGCGCTGCAGAGTGTGCGCGACAGCTCGCAGATTTTCCGCCCCGCCATCCTGGATGATTTCGGCCTGGAACAGACGCTCGATTGGTTTGTCACCCAGTTCTCAAATCAGACCGGAATCCGCGTCAACTTCGAGCGGGAGCTGGCGGATGGGTTTTTCCCCGCCGAGGACGCCATTCACCTCTATCGCATCGTCCAGGAGGCCCTGAACAATGTCGCCCGGCACTCCAAGGCTCGCGAAGCCTGGGTGCTTCTGAAGGAGACGGACGGCGAGCTGCATCTCGAGGTCCGCGACAACGGCACCGGGTTCGAGGTCGGCGGAGAGTTGAACCGCAGCCTGGGCGAAGGTTTGGGACTGATGGGTATGCGCGAACGGACCGAACACTTGAACGGCACTTTCGCCATTTCTTCCGCCCCTCACAAGGGGACTGTGGTGAGAGTCCGAATCCCTCTCAAAAAACCCGCGGCGCGGCCCGCCGCCGAGAAGGTGAGCTGAAGAATGCCATCCAACAGCCCGGAAAAAAAGATTCGCGTACTGCTTGCCGAAGACCATACCCTGGTGCGCCAGGGCTTCCGGCGGATCCTCGAAGACGACCCGCGCATTGTGGTGGTGGGAGAAGCCAGCACCGGTCTGAAAGCCATCGAGCTCGCCAGGGAGCTCAAACCCGAGATCGTGGTGATGGACCTCGCGATGCCCGAGCTTGGCGGTCTGGAGGCAAGCGCCGAGATTCTCAAGGTCAATCGGGAGACCAAGATTCTGATCCTCAGCATGTATTCCAACGAGGCTTACGTCCGGAAGGCTTTCGAGATAGGCGCGAAGGGCTACATGTTGAAGAACGCCATCGAAGTTGATCTCAACCGCGCGGTCATGGCGCTGGCCGAGGGCGGGGCCTACATGAGCCCCGGAATCTCCAACCTGGTAATCGAAAGCCTGAAGGCGGGCTCGTTCGAGGATGCCAGCAAGGACCCGTACGAGCGGCTGACCTTGAGAGAGAAGGAAGTCTTACAGCTCATCGCCCAGGGAAAATCCAACAAGGAAATCGCCGTGTTACTCAAGATCAGCGTCAACACGGTGGCCGTGCACCGCGCCC
>DATKYV010000248.1:0-17255 GCA_035528275.1 Terriglobia bacterium
TGTTTCGCGTCGCCTCCAGCCTCGATTCGATGATCGTCGGTGAGCCGCAGATCCTTGGGCAGGTAAAGAAGGCTTACTCCGTAGCGCGCGAAGTCGGCGCGCTGAACGGCCCCCTCAACGAAGTAGTGAACCAGGCGCTGGCCGTGGCGCGCAAGGTGCGGCGGGATACCGCCATCGGGACGGCGGCGGTATCGGTTTCCTATGCCGCCGTCGAGCTGGCCAAGAAAATCTTCGGAAGCCTCAACGGCAAGACGATTTTCGTCATCGGCGCGGGAAAGATGAGCGAGCTCGCAGCCAAGCACCTGCTGCGCAGCGGCGCAAGCGCCATTTTCGTTGCCAACCGCACATACGGGCGCGCTGTGGAGCTTGCCCAGGCGTTTCACGGCACTGCTCTCCGCTACGAGGAGCTCTTCACCCAGATCGAGAAGGCCGACATCGTCATCAGCTCCACCGGCGCGCCGCATTTCGTGATCGAAAAGGCGCAGGCCGAAAAACTTCTGGCAGCGCGCAAGAACCGGCCGATGTTTTTCGTGGATATCGCCGTGCCGCGCGACATCGACCCGGCGGTGAACGAGCTGGACAACGCCTATGTTTATGATATCGACGACCTGGAGCAGGTGGTCGACGCGAACAAGAAGCAGCGCGATCGCGAGGCCGTCTGGGCGGAGGAGATCGTCCAGGAGGAAGTCCAGAAAATGATGCGCCGCCTGGCCTCCCGCGAGGTCGTGCCCACCATCGTGGCGCTCGAAGACCGTCTGAACCGCATCCGCGAGGCCGAAATCGAACGCCATCGGGGCAAGCTCTCCAGTTTGACGCCGGAACAGCGCGAGGTTGTAGATGCGTTGATGCGAGGCATCGTCAACAAGATTCTTCACGGGCCGATCACCGAACTCAAGAGCGGCGCCGGCCAGCCCGAGCACGGCCACCTGGTCCAGTTGGTTCGCCGTATGTTCGGCGTGGGAGACTGAGAAGGCAAGTTTTCAGTGGCAAGTGGCGAGGAGCTTAGAAGGCCGGGCCTACCTCCCCTTACTTATCACTTGTCACTTGCCACTTGCCACTGGTCCTATGAGAATCATTATCGGGTCGCGCGGAAGTCAGTTAGCGCTGTGGCAGGCCAATTGGGTAAAGGAGCGTCTCACGGCCGCGGGATACGAACTCGAAATCAAAATCATCAAAACCACCGGTGACAAGCTGGCGAACATCCCCCTGACTCAGTCTGGGACGAAGGGGCTCTTCATTAAGGAGATCGAAGAGGCACTTGTGGCAGAGGAAGTGGACCTGGCCGTCCACAGTTTGAAGGACTTGCCAACCGAGCAGCCGGAGAGGCTCACGGTGGCCGCCGTACCCGAGCGCGAAGACGCGCGGGACGTCCTGATTTCGAAAGCCGGCCGCGGTTTTTCCGAGCTGCCGCCCGGCGCGCGCGTGGGAACCAGCAGCTTGCGGCGGCAATCTCAATTGCGACGGCTGCGCGCCGACCTGGAAATCGTTCCCATGCGCGGCAACCTCGACACACGGCTGAAGAAACTCGACCGCGGCGACTGCGAGGCCGTGGTGCTCGCCGCTGCCGGCGTCCGTCGGCTGGGGCTCGCGGATCGCATCACCGAGTATTTTTCGCCCGAGCAGTTGTGCTCCGCTGTAGGACAGGGGGCGCTGGCAATCGAAATCCGCGCCGACGACCAGAGAATGCAGAAACTCGTCGCGCCGCTCGACGACTCTCCGACTCACCGGGCGGTTCTCGCCGAGCGCGCGATGCTGTGCCATCTCGGCGGCGGCTGCCAGGTCCCCATCGCTGCGCACGCCACTTTGACGTCGGAACAATTACGGCTGGTAGGCGTTGTGGGGAGCCTCGATGGGTCGGAGATCGTTCGCGCCTCCGCCTTCGGCCCGGCCGACGAACCCGAAGCCCTCGGCGCAACGGTGGCACGCAGCCTCCTCGAACAGGGGGCGCGAGCGATACTTGAATCAGTGAAAATCTAGTACGCTTCGTCGCTGGAAAACTCATGCCCGGAAAGGTCTATCTCATCGGCGCGGGGCCGGGCGATCCCGGCTTGTTCACCCTCAAGGGAAGGGCGATCCTCGAGCGCGCCGATTGCATCGTTTACGACTTTCTCGCCGCCCGGGAGCTTCTGCGTTACGCGCGCCCGGACGCCGAAAAGATTTTCGTTGGCAAGCGCGGCGGCGGGCCGCGGCGTCCGCAGGAAGAGATCAGCGCGCTCGTCATCGCCAAGGCGCGCGAGGGGAAGACCGTGGCGCATCTCAAGGGTGGCGATCCTTTCGTTTTCGGACGCGGAGGCGAAGAAGCTGAGTCGCTAGTCGAAGCGGGACTTCCCTTTGAGATCGTCCCGGGAGTCACTTCGGGCACGGCCGCGCCGGCTTACGCGGGGATTCCGGTCACGCACCGTGGCCTCACATCTTCCGTTTGCTTCATTTCCGCGCACGACGATCCCTCGACCGGGAAAAGTTCGATCGATTGGTCCACGGTCGCCACAAGCTGCGGGACGCTGGTCTTCTTCATGGGAACGAAGAATCTCGCAGCGGTCGCCATGAAGCTCATCGACTGCGGGCGCGCGCCGGAAACGCCCGCCGCCGTCATTCACTGGGGCACGCGAGCGGATCAGCAGGTGGTGACGGGAACGCTTTCGGAGATTGCCAAGCGCGCGGCGGGCATGCATCCGCCCACGGTGATTGTGGTTGGTGAGGTGGTACGACTACGCGAGCGCCTGCAATGGTTCGAGCGCCTGCCGCTCTTCGGCAAGCGGATCGTCATCACGCGCACGCGCGAGCAGGCGGGCCGCTTGCGCGAAATGCTGGAGGAGTTGGGCGCCCAGGTGGTCGAGATCCCAACCATCGAAATCCGGCCACCCGCCTCGTGGGAGCCGCTGGATGGCGCGATTCGAAGACTGGAAGAATTCCAGTATTTGCTGGTGACATCAACGAATGGTGTGCGCAATTTCTTGACGCGCATTCACAGCTGCGGGCGCGACGTGCGGGATTTGAAAGGGCTGACTATTGGCGCCATCGGCCCGGCGACGGCCGCCGAGTTCGCGCGGACCGGGGTCAAGGTTGATTTCGTGCCGAAGGAATATCGCGCTGAAGGACTGCTTGAATCCCTGAGTGGCCACGATTTGACGGGCAAGGCTTTCTTAATACCTCGTGCCAAGGTGGCGCGCGATCTGGTTCCGAGGGCTCTGAAAGATCGCGGCGCACGTGTCGAGGTTGTGGAAGCTTACGAAACGGTGGCTCCGCAGTTTGCGGAAGGAGAAATCGAACGCCTCCTCACTCCCGCACCCCATATGGTTACCTTCACTAGTTCCTCGACCGCGTCGAATTTCGCGAAGATTGTCGGACAGGAAGAGATCCGCAGACTTCTCACGGGTGTTGCCGTGGCCTCGATCGGGCCCATTACATCGGAGACGGTGCGCAAACTGGGGCTCACGGTGGCGGTGGAGGCGAAGGTTTCGACAATTTCAGGGCTGATCGACGAAATCAGGGGGTACTTCCATCTGCTTGCTTGATAAATCAGATGGAACCGGAACCGTCCGAGACCCTCTTGCACATCGATCTTTTTCTTCCGGCTTTTTTCCTTCTCATTGATGGATCGAGGATTTCAACTCAATTGAAAAGGTTGCCTTGATCTAGGTCGATTGGATGCTGGATGTCTCGTCAAGGACCTGCTCTGAAATCGCATATAGGGCGTCCGTATGCCTTGTAAGTATCAGTCTTTGCTCAAGATCCTGGGCGAGTGCCATAGTGTATTCACGTGGCCGTTGAACAACTTTTGCCAATTCACTCACGGAAGCAGGCCCTGAATTATAAAGATGCCGCACAATCAGCAAGCTCTCCAGGAGTCTAAAATCCCGAGATCGCCGTTGGACGAAATTCGCAAAATTGGTTTTCCTGTCCAAGGACACAACAGCAGAGAATGTTTCTGTGTCGCCCGCGAAATGCGGAAAATCCAGACCGTTGGACACTGCTTCCTGGTAGACAAGGTCGATTCCGCTTCCGCTTTTCTCACAAAAACCCAGAAGCGCAGTGGCCTCAGTTTAGAAGTCTATTCCTGTGGACAGGATTCCCATTTATGAGATTATGCGGTCCCAAGTTGCGCAGGAAACCTCCAGGATTTTGAATTTCTAAGCTTCCCGCCGGGACTAGGCGAGTATTGATGGGACCTGAGATTCTATAGTCGCGATGGATCAGGGCATTGACCACCAACTCCTGCAAACAGCGTTCGGGAGCTGACCCGCCGAGACATTCCCATATAGTACCTTGATGCGTCCACAAGTCTCTCAAGCTGTCAATTATGTTCTGCTGGCACGTGTATGTGTACGGTTCGCGCAAAGGACCAGCTGGGTCAACCACAGTTATTCGCAAGAATGTTCCATCCGTATGCCTCTCCAATATCTTGGACTTTCCGAATAGCAGAAGAGCAGCGAGAGTAATACAGTCTTTTCCTGGTTCCCTCAGAGAAACTAAGTTGAAGTCAGCCAGCAGGTCGTTTACTGACCTGTGCAGTGAGCGCCATCTGGCGTGAGTCCTCGGTCTGACAACCGTATTGTGAAACGCCCAGGAGAGGGACTCTTGCGCGAGGCAATCAAGGGGCACCGCTTCGAATGGAATTGAGGAATAATCATCTTCGTGAGCCAGATAGTCAACCTCGCAGGTGTCCTTATGACGGACCAAGCAAACGCCCGCGTGGGTGGTGTGCTTCCCCAAAATTCCTTTCTTCGGCACATTGATTACGACACATCTACCCACAGGAGCGGGAAGAGAATCGACCAGTTCTCGAAGCCATACTGCAGTACAGTCCACCGGAGGGTGGCTGAACTTTCGAATCTCTTCCGCCAACCATTCAGGCGTGACACCACCGTGGTGACACGAAGGCGTGAAGTCAATCGTCTTGGTATCGTCGGGCCCAACCAAAAGTATTCCCCCCTCCGCATTCGCGAAACAGACAGCTGTGTCAACGACTTCTCTGCGCAACTCCTTCTCGCTTCTGCACCATCCCTTCACTTCAAAGTCGGCTCTTTCCAACTCACGAGGTGGTTTATGATGAAGCTGTTCAACAAGCTGACACACTAGCGATTTGAAGTTCTCGGACGAGGATGTCATTGCGCTCACTCCATCTGCATTATAACATCATCAATTAGCGATGAGGGTAAAGAGTCCTACTTGTGGTCAGTTTGCACTGGCGCAGCTGGTAGTGCGGTGGCAGGGCGATGCCTCGGATATAACAGAGTCGTTGACGACGGCACTCTGCTTCGAGGTTACAAGCAGGCCTTCTTCGTGTGGAACTTCGAGGCCGTTCAAGATTATTTCATTTTCCACGAGGCCGCAGGGGATTACGATGGCCCCGCCGTAGCCGTGGAGGCGGCAGAGTCAACAATCCCGGGGCTGGTCCGCAGTGTCGAGGGCTACTTTCAATCCCATCGCGATCAGCAAACTGCTAAAGGTTGAGCAGCTCCCGAAGTTTGCGCGTCTGAGCGCGGCTGACGGGTATTTCGGTCTGCCTCTTGTCTTCCATCCTGAGCTGGTAGGAGCTTTTGAACCAGGGGACAACTTCCTTGATGCGGTTGATATTCACCAAGTATGAGCGATGGACCCGCCAGAAGACGTTGGGGTCGAGGTTGCTCTGAAGCTCCTCCACGGTGCGGAAGTTGGACTGCCCTTCCATTTCCCGCGTCACAACGCTGATGACCCCGTCCTCGATGCTGGCGTATATGATGTCTTCGGAATCGACGAGGAACAGGCGGCCCCCGCTCTTCACCAGCAGCTTGTTCGTCTGGGCGGCGGGGCGGTCTTCAAACATCTGGACCAGTCGGTCGAGTTTCTCGTGCACCGGCTCCGTGGATTCCACCATCCGCCGGACCTTGGCGATGGCCTTTTCCAGCCGCGGCCGGGCGATGGGCTTCAGTATGTAATCAATCGCATTGACTTCAAAAGCTTGCACGGCGTAGTGGTCGTAGGCGGTCACAAAGACGAAATAGGGAAGGCGGGCTTTCTTGTCGAGCAGCTTCTTGATAACCCCGAGGCCGTCGAGGCCCGGCATTTGAACGTCCAGGAAGACGACATGGGGACTGAGCTCGCGGATCAGGTTCACGGCCTCCACGCCATTCTTGCCCTGACCCACCACCTCCACGTCCGAGATTCCTTTGAGCAAAAACGCCAACTCGTCGCGGGCGGGCTGCTCGTCATCAACGATAAGGGCCGAAAGTTTCATTCAGCGGCTTTCCTCCCCTGTGTCGGCGTCCGATGCCCTCCAGTATACCAATCAAGGCCTGTTCCGTGCACTCCGGGATGGCAGTTTCGTCTCCCGCGACCAAGCCGCCCCTCCGCCCCTGGGCGAGGCCGGACGCCATACCAATCGTGCGACAATTCCTCCGGCGTGTGCTAGTATGGCGACAAATGGACCGAGAGACGCCTGCCCGAGCAACTGGCGGCAGGCGCAGGAAAGTGGACTTCCGACGATCCAGCGAGGTGCTGCGATGAAATGGAGAACCGGGGCTATTCTCCTCGTGGGTACGCTCCTGAGCATCAGCGTTTCCGGGCGAACGCTCCTGGCCCAGGCCTGCCAGGACGAAGAGACGATGGTTGAGGATTACAGGAAAGGTCTCACTGAAATGGTTGAAAAGGTGAAGGCGGAAAGCCTGGAGGAGTTTACGAGGGCTTATCACCAGAAAAGTTGCCTCAGCAAACTCAGCCTTTGTTCCAGCATCGTCAACATCGCCAACGAGTGCCTTGAAAAAGCCAGTCGAGACCCGGCGACGTCCAAGGATCAGGGCAAAGACATTGAGGCAAAGCGGCAGAGCTATAACGCGTTCAAGGCCAAGGCGGAGGAATACAGCAAAGAGCTGAAAGGCGCTGATTCCCCGAAAGACGCCAAGGCCCTGATCGCAAAGTTTGATCTGCCCAAGTAGGGGAGCGGGAAGGTCTCAGCGCCGCTGCGTTAGAGAGCAGCACAAAACTGCAGGGATAAAAGCGCGCCATTTCCGCACCACCATCCGATCGTCTTCTCTCGAGAGGATTCCCCAGGTGTCACGTCGCTATCGCGTGCTGAGGAGCAAAACGATCTTCGAAGGCAAGGTGGTGCGCCTGAAGGTTGACCGAGTCGTGGAACCGGGCGGGATCGTGGCGAACCGCGAAATCGTCTGCCACCCGGGTTCCGTGGTGGTTCTCCCCGAGCTTCCTGACGGCCGGTTGCTGCTCATTCGCCAGTTCCGCTACGCAGCGCGGCGATGGCTCTGGGAATTGGTGGCAGGAGGGATTGAACCCGGTGAGACCCCGCTCGAAGCGGCCCGGCGCGAACTCGCTGAAGAAACCGGGTACCGGGCGCGCACTTTCCGGCCATTGTTTACCTTTTTCCCCAGCCCGGGCTTCGTCAGCGAAAGGATGCATCTGCTGGAGGCGCGTGGTCTGACACGGGCCAAAGCCCAGCCGGAGGCCGACGAGCGGATCCGTCTGGGGAGGTTCACAGAAAGTCAGCTTCGCCGAATGCTCCGCGCCAGGAAGATCGAAGACGGCAAGACGCTGGTCGGGCTCCTTTGGCGGCTATCGCGGAGAACCCCCAGTATTTGACCTTCGTCAGTCCCGGTTCAGTAAATTCGAATATCCTCTTGACAATCCAACTCGGCTCCATCTATTTTTTCGGACGGGAGTTTGCACGGTGTTCGCATCGGGAACGCGTACGTGAAGGGAGTGCCGAGGGTCCAGACGACTCTCGGCTTTTTCTTTTTGGGGCATACTGATGTACCGGCAACCCCGTAGCCGATCAAGGAGGAACGCAAGTGGAAAGACTTCAAGGTAAAGTAAAGTGGTTCAACAACGCCAAGGGTTACGGCTTCATCGGCCAGGATGGCGGAGCGGATGTCTTCGTTCATTACTCGGCCATTCAGGGTGAAGGCTTCAAGACCCTGCAGGAAGGCGACACCGTCGAGTTTGAGGTGGTCCAAGGCCAGAAAGGACCTCAAGCCGACAAGGTCACCAAGGTGGCGTAGTCCGCATCCGCCTGAATTATCCCTGGCCCAACCTTTTTGGTTGGGCCTTTTTGTTTTGCGCGCCCCGGAGACTGCCGGCTTTGCACGGACAGGGGTGTGCAAGGCTTTTCTCGGGCCCTTGATTTCCAACCCCGAAAGGGGGGAGAATAGGGCAATCCAGCCGCCGCAGCGAGGTGGAGCACCGTTCCACAGAGGGAGGTACACTGAAATGGCAAGGAAACTTGCTGGGATTGCCTTAATTCTGTTCCTTTCGTCTATGGTATCGGTCGCGCAAGAAGTCTCCGCCGTCTCCCTCACAGCGCGTATTCACCCGGCCTCGACATCCACTGCGGAGCAGAAGGCTGATGATACCCTCACGGTTCCCGCGGAAACCGAGGCGTCCGTGCAACTCCTCTCGGGACTGCACACTCAGGTCAGCCGCGTGGACGATCCCGTTAAGGCGGAACTCATTCGCCCGATCTACGTCAACGGGCGAGTGGCTCTACCCCGAGGAACCCTGCTGGACGGCCGCGTTACACAGATCCGGTCCGCAGGCCGTCTGGGCCGTGCTGCGGAGATCGGTTTCCGCTTTGAGACCATAACCCTGCCCGACGGGCAAGAGCAGCCCATTGCTGCATTCCTGACCGGGCTGGATGATGCCGTTGCGGGGAAAGCCCGACTGGACTCGGAGGGCCATCTGAAAGGCCCCGCGGCGTCCACCTGGAAGAAGATCGCCGGGGGACTCCTGGCCCTGGGCGCTGTTTCCACCGCCGGGGTGTCCGCGGCCGGGACCGCCGCGCTCGCCACAATACTGCCGGTGGGCGGCTCGGCGGTGTTCGGCTATGCGCTGATCCTCCCGCGGGGAGGAGACGTCCATATCCCGCCGGATACGCGCCTGCGCGTCCGTCTGCATGACGACTTGACGGTGCGCGTGCACTGGTAGCCGCAACTGTCAGTTCCTCAACCCAACCTTCGCCCGCACCGTCAGACGACGTGCACGGGTCTTTGCGGCGAAAGCGTGCCCCGCTCAACTGCGCCGCGAAATGGTATATTGGAAGTATGCCGAGCAATCGTCTGGCTGAGGTGTTGGACGCCCCGCCGAATAAACGCCCCGCCATTTTGGAGGGCCAGTGGCTTGATGCCGGGGCGACCGCCGCCTTCGCGGCACTAAATCCGGTGAGCGTCTTGGAAGGGAGTGGAGACGCTCTTGCCGAATTGCCCCGTTGGATTTGCTGGCACGCCGACCGGTATCCCACCGGGCCCGCCGTTGGCTATCTATCCTACGAGCTAGCACGATTCTTTGAGACGTTGCCTCTTACGGCGAGCACATCCCTGCCCGATCTCTCGTTCGCTTACTACCCGCGCTTTGAAAAACTGCCGCTCCTGGAACCCGAACCGGCCGACGCGGAGTTATCATCTCCGCCCGAAATCCGCAGCAACTTCGACGAACGGAGTTACGCCGAAACCGTTGAGACGATCCGCGATTTCATCGCCGCCGGCGACATCTACCAGGCGAACCTCACCTGCCAGTTCAGCGCGCGGCTCGCTGGCGTTTCGCCGGAACGAATCTACAGCCGCCTGTCGCGCCTGGAACCGTCGTTCGGGGCCTTCCTCAAGGGCCCGCAGCGAACCATCATCAGTAATTCGCCGGAACGCTTCTTCCGCGTCATGGGCGACCGTATTCTGGCCAGTCCCATCAAGGGCACAATCGCGCGCCCGCCCGACCCGGCCTTTGACGCGCAGTGCGTGAGCGCTTTGCTGTCGAGCGGCAAGGATCTCGCCGAGAACGTCATGATCGTCGACCTGCTTCGAAACGATCTGGGGCGCATCTGCCGTTATGAAACGATCGGGACACGAATGTTCGAAGTGCGAACCCTCCCCCACCTTTTTCATCTCGTTTCCCATATTGAAGGAACGCTGCGGGCAGGTACGGGGCTGGTCGACATCCTCCGCGCCCTTTTTCCCTGCGGTTCCATCACCGGCGCGCCCAAGATCCGGGCGATGGAGATTCTGGCGGAGGTTGAGAAAGTTCCGCGCGGCGTTTCCATGGGCGCTATCGGGATCATCAAGGGCCAGCCCGGCACCGCAGGGTGCGAGATGGATTTCAATGTCGCCATTCGGACGATGACGATCGAAGAAGACGTGGCAACCTTGAATGTGGGTGGCGGAATTGTTTTTGATTCGCGCGCGGAAACGGAGCGCGAGGAGATGATGCTGAAAGCGCGGCCGCTGCTCGAGGCGCTGGGGGCTTCCAGAGCTTTCGAGCCCCAAATGCTGCAGGCTTGCGCGCTGGAGCGATAACTCACACCGATGGACTCATTGATCTTTCATAACGGCCGCATCGTTCCACTGAAGGAAGTGCACCTTTCGCCCGGGCAGGTCGGGCTGCTAACGGGGTGGGGCGTATTCACGACGTTGCGCATTTATCGCGGCCTCCCGTTTGCATTTGAACGCCACTGGAAGCGCATGGGGCGCGATGCCGAGCGGCTGCAGCTCTCCATTGAATACAGCGAGGAAACCGTCCGCCGAGCAGTGGAGGAATTAGCGCGGGCCAATCATCGCCCAGAGGGCATGGCGCGCGTCTCTTTCGTGAAGAACTCCGGCGGTCTGTGGTCGCAGGCGGACGATCTGCCGCCCACCGACCTGCTCATCTTCACTCGGGAACTCACCGCCTGGCCCGTGTCTCACCGCCTGCGCCTCCAACCCATGGGGATCTTCGCAGGCGGGCAGTACGCCGGAGCGAAGATGCTGTCATGGGTGCCGCACGCTGCGGTTCTGGAGCGAACGCATGGCGAAGGATTCGACGATGCCTTGCTCTTGAACGAAAGAGGCCAGCTTGCCGAGTGCACTTCGGCCAATATTTTTCTTGTCCGGGAAGGTAGAGTTCTGACGCCGCCGCTATCCTCGGGCTGCCTGGCGGGGATCACGCGCGAGGTCCTCTTGGAGGTCGCGCCGCTCGCGGGCGTGGAGCTCGTGGAGCAGGAGCTGACGCCTGCGGACCTCTCCTCGGCCGATGAAGTCTTCGTCAGTTCCACCACCCGCGAAGTGGCGGCGGTGGGCACAATCAGCCCCAATTGGACTTACCCCGCGCCGGGAAAAACAACGCAGGCACTTGAGAACGCTTTTACGAATTACGTCCACGCCTATCTCGATCAAGCTTCCCTGCGAACCTGATAGAGAAGCCCGCGGCCCCTCCAAGATATTCGTCGATGAAATCGAAATTGGATCGACGGAGTTCTCCTGCAGGGACCTTACTGCGCGCGGCAGCGGCGGAACAATTGGTCGAGCAGGTCGAGCGCCAAATCCATTTCCTGGCGCTTGATGGTAAAAGTGGGAGAGAGTGTGAAGACGTTTTTGTGATAGCCGCCGACGTCGAGAAGCAAGCCGTATTTGCGCCCGCCGGCCTCGAGGTCCCCTTTCAACCCTTCGGAAAAGATGCGGTCCGTTAGCTCGCGGTCCGGCGTGATTCCGTCTTCCCTGCAGACTTCGATTCGCAAGGCGAGGCCAAGCCCGTTGACGTCAGCGATGATCCCCGGATGGCGGCTCTGGAGCTGACGCAATCCCGACAGAAAATAGACGCCCTTCTCGTTGACCAGCTTCTCGTAGTCTTCCTCTTCGAGCACCTTCAAGGTCTCGAGCGCTACCGCGGTTCCCAGCGTGTTCGAAGAAAACGTCGAGTGCGTCGAGCCGGGTGGGAGGATTTCCGGAGTAATCAGCTCCTCGCGCGCCCAGATGCCGGACAGAGGATTCAGGCCGTTCGTCAGCGCTTTCCCGAAGACGATGATGTCCGGCGTAATCCCCAGGTGTTCCACCGCCCAGAATTTTCCCGTGCGATAGAATCCCATCGGTTGGCGCGTGGCGGAAGAATGCGCCGCCCCCGGGTGCGCTTACCCGACAGCCGCCGGAATCCGTCGCGAACGCCGGGAATTCCGGATTCCGAGAATCTTTTCCATCGCCCCTTGAACGTCGGCGAAGGTGTCGAACGGCCGGCAGGCGATGTCTTTTTGCCGGCAGTAGGTCAGCAACTGTCCCTTGGCAAAAACCACATCCGCTTCCTCGACGGCGAAGCGGTCCGAAAAACCGTCACCGATAAAAATCACGGGACGCCTGCCTTTCCCCAGACGACGCATGATCGCCGCCTTGCACGTCGCACAGCCGTGTTCGCAGGGCGGCACAGAATAAGGAAAGGAAAGTTCCAGGCGGCGCCCGTCAAAGCGCAGCCCGCTGGAGAAGAGTCGTGCGCCGTTTCGCAGCAGCCCGTTGACCCCCGCCCGCTTCAGGACGCGTCGGATGATGTAGTCGAAACCATCGCTCACCACGTAGAACGGCACGCGCTGGCGTGCAAGAAACGCCTGGAAGCTCCGGAAATGCGGGTCAATGGGAATGGCGTCCACGAGCAGATTGAACTCCGCCCGGGTCGTGGAAACGAGCGCCATTTGACGTTCCAGGCATTCGCGCGAACCGATCGAGCCCCGCACCCATTCCTGCTCCACTTCTCGCCAGGAAGGGTGGGCGAGCTGACTCAAGATCTGGTCGGTCACGTCGACCTGGGTAATCGTGCCGTCGAAGTCGCAGAAGACAATTGGATTCGGCTGGGCATTTCCGCGGCCGTTTCCCCTGGTTCGAGTGTTCATGAGGAGTGACGGTTGCCTTTCATTCGATTGCCGGAGCGTCTGTCCGGGAGGCCGCTCTATTCAATCCCGCGCTCATCCAGCAGCCGTTTGGGGTTTCGGCCCAAGGCCAGGGTGCCCGGCGGCAGCGACCGGACCGCAACCTCGTACATCCCGCAAAGGTGATTCGCCCAAATATCCGGGTAAAGGTTTTCAAGGTTTCGACAAACCGCTCTCTCAACCGCCGCTAAGGCAACGCCGTTTGTCAGTTCCAGGCGAAAATCCAGGACGTCGCGCCTTCCTTCCTGGCGGACCGCCACCTGCCAGTTTTCCGATATGCCTTCGACGCCCCTCAGGACGCGCTCGAAAATCTCCGGGTACATATTCCCCGCGCCCATCACCACCATTTCGTCACGCCGCCCGCAGACCTTGGCGATCCTGCGCAACGTGGCCCCGCACGGGCATCTTTCTTCGATGAAACGTGTCACATCGCGCATTCGGTAGCGGATAAGAGGCATGGTTCTTCTGGAAAGCGTCGTCACCACCAGCTCACCGTAGCCCTCCGGGTCGGGGTCGAGCAGCTCGACGAAGAAGTTGAACTCGTCGAGGTGATAGCCTTCGCGGCGCCGGCATTCCATTCCCAAGCCGCCCCCGACTTCCGTCGAGCCGAAGCCGAGAATTACCGGCGCCTTCTACACCTGCTGAACGTAGTCCCGGTAGACGTCCGTCATGCGGTCGCCGGCGGCGAAGATGAGTTTGAGGGGAAACACCCCTTCCTTTTCCGCTATCTCGCTCAGGCTGACCAGCCAGGTTGGGTCGGCCACGATGATGTTGTAGCGGTAGCGCTCCAGGCGTGAATAGAGCTCCCGCGGATGCGGCTTCCCCAGCGCCGAGCAGAACACGCCCAGTTGCTTGCAGGCAAGAAAAGTCACCCAGGTGCTGATCCAGTACCCTGCGTCGAAGGTGCAGGCCACCCGGTCGCCGGGACGCATGCCGTTTTCGTAAAATGCCGCCGCCTGGTAGCGCGCCGCGAAATCCAATTCGTCGTAACCGAAATAGGTTCGCTTGGGCGATCCTGAAGTGCCGGTGGTCTCAAAAACAGCCCGAGGCTCGCGGCAGAGAAAATCTTTGGGAGGGAGGCTGAGAAGGTCTTCCGCCGTGGTGAAAATTCCACCCAGGTCCTCTGGCCGGCGAACGCGGGCGGGGTCGATGCCTGCTTCGCGAAGCTTGCCGGCAAAAAACTTCTGATGCCGCGCCGCGTAAGTGACGGTCTCACGGAACGAATCGGCCTGGATCTTCCGGATGATGGACCGCGGAACGCTCTTTCCTCAACGGACCAGCGCCGGGACAGAGTCCCCGATCAGGATTTTCTCGACGAATTGGCGAAGGGTGCCAAACATCAGGGTTGCGGCCTGTATAGGGCGCCGGTGCCCTTTCCGTGGATCATCACATCAAGTAAGCGGAATCGCCGGCGCGCAGGGGCGGCACGGCCAGCAGGTCGATGTACGTCGCCGTCTCAAGCAACGCGCGGGCTACCTGGGCGATGGCGTGAGCGGCGTCGGGACGCGCCATGTCGTGACCGCGTCGCGCCATTTCCCTGAGATTCTCTCCTCCGGCCAGAAGCTTGCCCGTCAGTTGCGTGATTTCCGCCAGACTCCGCGCCAGGATTGCCACGCCGTTCTGTTCGAGGTACCGGACGTGTCGTTCTTCCGGCCCGGGAATCGGGTGGGTCAGGATCATCGGCAGGCCCACGGTCAGCGCTTCGGCCACCGTCACCCCGCCGGGTTTGGTGATCAGCACATCGGCAGCGGCCATGAGCTCCGGTATGGTTTCCGTCCAACCGAAGATGTGAAGGTCCAGCGCGATTCGGCCTCGCATGCTTTCCAAGCGAGATCTCATCGGCTCATCGTGACCGGTAACGGCCAGCACCTGGAGGGGCAGGCCGCAAAGCTCCAAGCTGCGGACGATCTCATCCAGCGGAACCGGTCCCATTCCTCCGCCC
Source organism: Terriglobia bacterium (assembly GCA_035528275.1). GTDB lineage: Bacteria > Acidobacteriota > Terriglobia > UBA7540 > UBA7540 > DATKYV01. The sequence goes on from DATKYV010000248.1 coordinate 14,583, forward strand.
ATCACCAGGACGACCGGCCGCCGCGAGTCCAGTCCGAGGGCACGATGGAGTTCGGGCTTGTCGAAAGCCAGGGCGAAGGCCGAATCGATGGGAATGCCGGACAACAGGACCCGGTTGGGAGAGACCCCCCATCCGATAAGCTGCGCTTTGGCCTCGTCACTCGCCACGCAATAGATGTCAATCTCCCGCTGCACCCAAGGGGGCTCGGTGTGGAAGTCGGTCTGGACGGCCAGGACGGGCGCATTGAACCACCCCTCGCGTCTTCCCAGGGCGGCGATCTCCGCCGCGCCGATTTCCGTGGCAATGACGAGATGGGGCGCGAAGGCTTTCAACTGGCGAAGGACTTCGACGCAGCCCCGCCGAAAGAGCCATTGAGGGGCCGTCGAGCGGTGCCGCCCACGTTGACGGTGCTCGAACAACCATCGCCAGAGCCCCGGGGCGTGGCGAAGCATCCACCAGTACGTCGCCACGTAGAGCCAGCGGAACCATGGACGACCGAGTTCGACGGCGTCGACGGTCCTTACATCGACGGTGTCCGCGCCGTCGCTCAGCCCACGCTGGATGACTTCGGCCGCGCGCACATGGCCCGAGCCGACGCTGAGGGTTATTATGGCAATCCTTTTTCGCACCGTTCTGCCTGCTTCGGACCCGACCCGACGCGGTGAGCAAGGCCCCGTTACTCAAAGCCGCGGACCAGAAGAACCGCATTGAGCCCGCCGAAAGCAAAGGAGCTCGAGATGGCCACTCGAATCGGCCGCTCCCGTGCCTGGTTGGGAACATAGTCGAGATCACATTCCGGATCCGGCTCAGTGTAGTTGGCCGTGGGCGGAATGGCGCCTTTTTCAATCGCCATCACCGTGGCCACCAACTCCACTGCGCCTGTGGCGCCCATCACGTGGCCGTGCATCGATTTCGTCGAACTGATGGCGAGCCGGCGGGCGTGGTCCCCGAAAACTTCCTTGACCACCCGAGTCTCAACGGCGTCGTTCAATCGCGTCCCCGTACCGTGCGCGTTGATGTAGTCGACTTCTTGGGGATTGGTGCGCGCCTCGTCCAACGCCATGCGAACGGCTCGCGCGGGGCCGTCGACAGACGGCTGGGTAATGTGACTCGCGTCGGAGGAGAGTCCGTAGCCGGCCAATTCGGCATGGATCTTGGCTCCTCGCGCTCGCGCGTGCTCCAATTCTTCCAGCACCAGGCTGCCCGCACCTTCACCGATGACCAGGCCATCGCGGTCCGCAGAAAACGGGCGGCAGGCGCGGCTCGCATCCCCATTTCCCGCCGCCATCACCCGAACCGATTCCCAGGAGCGAATCATGCCGTAGGTGATCGGCGCATCGCTTCCACCCGCGAGCATCACATCGGCGATCCCAAGCTTGATGAGATGGTACGCCTCACCGATGGCGTGACCCGCCCTGGTTCAGATGTAGCGCAAAGCCGTTCCGCTGCACTCTTGCCCGCGTGCCGTTACCTTGACGTTCCCGCCGCCCCGAAGGGAAGAGTCCCAGAAAGGATAACCCCAAATGGCGGCGACTTCCGCTGTTTTCTTTTCAACCCGACCGAACCCCGCGGCCGCGCGCTTGACCGCGCGGCCGTTTCGTCTCGCACCGGGTATGGTAATCTACAATCCGTATCCCGCTGACTCGTGGCCCGGGGAGACGCGCATGGAAAACCGTGAGATCGCCGCGGTCTTCGAAGAAATCTCCAACCTCATCAAGATTGTTCAGGACGACCCCAAGTGGCAGTTCAAGGCCGCCGCCTACGACCGCGCCGTGCGCTCCATCGAGGGCCTCGGGGAGCGCCTGGAGGACATGGCGCGCGATCCCAACCGCAAGCTGACGGACATCCCGGGAATCGGCGCCGACCTCGCCGGCAAGATCAAAGAGCTGGTCGAGACCCGCCGATGCCAATACCACCAGGAGCAGCTCAAGAAGATACCCGCATCCCTCCTCGATTTGCTCGAGTTACAGACCGTGGGCCCGCAGAAGGTGCGCCTCTTTCACAAGCAGTTGAACGTCCAGAGTGTATACGACCTCGAGGCCGCGGCGAAGGCGGGACGCCTGCGCGAACTACCGGGAATGAGCGCCAAGTCCGAGGAGAACGTCCTGAAGGCCATCGAAGTTTTTCGCCGCGCCGTGGGCCGATTTCGGCTGGATACGGCTTCCAGGACGGCCGAGGTCCTGGTGGATTATCTCCGCAAGTTCAAAGGGGTCGAAGAGGTCACGCCGGCCGGGTCCTTACGGCGAGGTCGCGAGACGGTGGGCGACCTCGACTTGCTGGTCACCGGGAGTAACCACGCGGGAATCGCCGACCACTTCGTGAAGTTCCCGGGCGTCGCCGAGATTCTCGCCAAGGGCAAGGACAAGGTAAGCGTGAAGCTCGAGAACGATCTTCAGGTGGACGTCCGGCTGCTCGAAAGCCAGTCCTACGGCGCAGCCTTGCAGTATTTCACCGGCTCCAAGGAACACAACGTGGCCCTGCGCGAACGCGCCAAGCGCAAGGGGTGGAAGCTGAACGAATACGGGCTATTTGAGGGCGATAAGGTCATCGCCAGCCGCACGGAAGAGGACATCTACGAGAAGCTGGGACTGGAATGGATCCCGCCCGAGCTTCGGGAAAACCTCGGGGAGATCGAAGCGGCCGAAAAGGGAAAGCTGCCGCGGCTGGTGGAGC
>DATKYV010000249.1:0-5985 GCA_035528275.1 Terriglobia bacterium
GCAAATCGGGGAATTCGAATCCAGCGCCGCCGAGGAGGCAAACGGGACGCCGCAGCGCGCGCAGGCAGCCCCTTGCCATGGTTCGAGGCCCTCCCAACAAGATCCGCAAACGTCCACCAGGCTCGCGCGCTCGAGCTCTCGGTGGCAGAGGCAGCAGGGTGTGGGGAAAAGGACCGCGAACAGACTACCGGCGAGCTCCTGGAAGAGTGGGAGAGGAAAGGGTTGGCGTCCGACCGATGGGTGGAAGGCGAGCCTCGCTTTCCGGTGGGATGGTCCGGACTACAGAAGGCCGAGCTCTTGTTTTTCCTGACACTCGATGCAGTGGCGAGCCCAGGGGACAGCCTCCAGCCGTTTGTGCTGGACCTCTTCGTGGCACGCCACGCAAAGCCCGTAATCGCCGTTCTTCAGGCGTTCCAGAGCCTCCGTGACGAACTGCAAGATGCAGCGGTTGTCGTGGCTCTGGTGGAATAGAAACTCTTTGGTGTAGGAGTTGGCCGCTTTGTCGGCGACGTCCTGGGTGATTTCTTCATCCGCCTCGCGGCCGTCCTGCTCGGATTTGGCCACCACTCGCTGCAGCTCCTCTTGCTTTGCCAGGAGCCGCTTCCTGTAAAATTCCGCTTTCTTTTTGTCCATGACCACCCTGTGAGCTTTCTTTGCCTCTGCCAAAACCGACATTGTAGTTTGGATTGACCGCAACTGTCAAGGCGTCACGGGAGCGCGTCGAGGGCGCATTCGGATGTGATGTGGATTACGCTACTCTGGTTAAGCTCTACGGGGCAGACATGCAAGCCGGAACGCAATATAGCCCAGTCGAATGCATCGGCGCTCAGGCCGCCGTGATTACGGGCAGCCCCGATCCACGGCATATTTCTACTTGCTACGTTGAGCGCCAGAATCTCACGATGCGCATGGGGATGCGGCGCTTCACGAGGCTTACAAACGCCTTCTCAAAAAAGATTGAAAACCTCATGCACGCCGTGGCGCTTCACTTCATGTACTACAATTTCTGCCGAATCCACCAAACGCTTCGCGTGATGCCTGCAATAGAAGCGCGACTGACGGGTCACGTATGGAGCATAGAAGAATTGATTTCTCTCTGAGCGCGTGCCACAATTCCCGCCACAATCCCTCAGACCTGAGGTGACAGAATGGCAGAAGATAAAATTGCTGCGGCCATCCTAACGGCAATTACTGCATTAACCGCCGGACAGGGTAGCCAATATTCTCCCAGGGGTGAGCCGGAAAAAGTCATGCAAATGTATCTGGGATATCTAGAAGGCATCGAAAAGGGCGAAGCGCCAGATTTACTCAAGCACCTTAGAAAACAATAGTTTTTTCTCCTCGCAAAATGAGATTCCCCTTGGAATCGTTCTCAAGGTGGATGGCATAGCCGTCCGCAGACAATTTCTGCGCTTCCCCAATGGCCGCCTTAACCCTTTCAGCATCCCTAATTGTTTGCTCTGTCACGTCGAACCCTCCGTGCAATTTACTTTCCATTTCTAAGCGGTCAAGCATCCGGGCGCGGATTGAAACTGGCCCACTACCCGGCAGCGTAGGCCGGGCTGAGCAGACTTCACACGGCATTTCTTGATCGACGTCAACGCGCGGAAGAAATCGTAGCGCGAGACCTGTGGCCGGAACTTATCTCACTTTTTCACGCCACTTGCGCCGCAGGGCATGGTGCAACCGCTCGCGGACATCAAAGAGCACCGCGCGAAGTGGAGCCTTGCGCGATGAATGGCCTTCGTTGGAGAATGTCGAGCCGGCGAGGAGGCGAGCGCGCTCACCCTTCGCTCCGCAGGGCATAGAGGATTTTCAGCTGCCGTTGGGTGATCGATGCTCTTGAAACCTCGAGAACCTTTTAGCTTCACGCGCACGCTGCGATTCATTCTCAGCCCTCCGCCGCTGCTGAACGGCCGGAAGTTCACCCCGTTGCTGGACTATTTTGAAGATGGCGAATATCGCCGGGTGTCGGAAATCGGCGGCGAGCCGGTCCTTTACGGCGTCTCGGAAGAGGGGCAGGGGCCGAAGAAGTTTCTGCGGGTTCGCATATTGGCCGGGCTGTCCGGCCCCGACGTGATGGACGCGGTCAGGCAGCTCGTCGAGCGGCAGTTTTCGACGAATCTGGACCTCGCGCCTTTTTACCGCCTCGCCGCGACGGACCCGGTGCTCACCGAACTTGGCCGGCACTTCCACGGCATGCGGATCCCGCAGGCGCAGAGCGTCTACGAGACGGTGGTGTCCGCCATCCTGGAACAGCAGGTGAACCTCACTTTCGCTCACCAAGTCAAGAAAGCGCTCATCGAAACCTACGGCCACCACGCGGAATTTCAGGGCCGCCGGTATAACGCCTTCCCGCTGCCCGCCGCTCTGGCCATCTTGACCCCAAGGCAACTGCGGCGCATTCAAATCTCCGGGCCGAAAGCCCGCTACATCATCGCCATCTCCCGCGCCACGCTGGACGGGAGCCTGAACCTGGAAGGGTTGCGGAGCAAGGAACCCGCCGTCGCCCACGAAAAACTTCTCAGCCAGAAGGGCGTGGGCCCCTGGACGGCCCAGTACGTGGGCCTGCGGGCGCTCGGCCACCTCGATTGCCTGCCCGCAGCCGACGTGGGCCTGCAAAAGGCCATCCAGCGCTTCTACGGGCTCCGCAAGCAACCCACTCCGGCGCGAGTCGAGGCGCTGGCGCGAAACTGGGCGGGCTGGCGGAGCTACGCCACGTTCTACCTTTGGCTGACGTTTTGGGAAGACCGCGGCTGGATCGAAAAGACGATGGAAGATTTGAAGGCCAGAAGGCGGAGGAAAAAATCATGAAAGCGCCAAGCGGCACGCTGGCCCGGGAATTCCTCACCCATTCGCGCCACTCGCTCGCCCGCCATCATCTGCCGCGGATCGCCCGCTGTCTCGGAATGCTCTCCGAGAAAGAAATCTGGTGGCGGGGGAATTCCGCCTCGAGCAGCGTCGGCAACCTGGTGCTGCATCTGGAAGGCAACGTCCGGCAGTGGATTATTTCGGGACTGGGCGGCGCGCCGGACCGCCGCCAACGCGACAAGGAATTCGCGGAGCGCGGCCCGGTTCCCCGCCGGAAGCTCACGGCCATGCTGAAAAGGACGGTGATCGAGGCCTGCCAAACCCTTGAAGAACTCTCTGCTCGCGACCTCGCGCGGAGGCGGGTGATTCAAGGGTTTCGCGTCAGCGGCCTCAAGGCTGTCGCCCACGTCACCGAACACTTCGCCTATCACACCGGCCAGATCGCCTACGCCACCAAACTCCTGCGTCGCCGCGATTTGAAATTCACACGCCTGCCGGGAAAGAATCCGAAAAAGCAATTCCGAGGAAAGCTTCCCACCCTTTAACCACCCCGAACTTACTGGAGCTGGTGAACCTGCCGGGCAAGCAGGGCCATGGAACCCGCCGGCACCGTGACGTTATTGATTGTGGCACCGTCGGGAAGGAAGAAAGGCAATCCCAGCACCAGCAGGGTGGGTTGGGGCCGGAGGTCCGCCAGTCCGAAGACATTCAGAAAGGCCGTGTCGCTGTTGGTGATCACCAGGACGGGCGCTCCCTGAAGCAACGAACAGCAAGGCGTCAGCGAGAAGGCTCCCGACCTGCCATCCGACTCCACACGAACCAGCGAGGAGAGATTTCCCTGGAGCATTTGCAGCCGCAGATAGATCACGGCGGCGTCAACCGTGCTGAGAGCGTCGGAGTTGAGGGTGTAGGTTCCGTGGACGACCACTTGCTGGCCCAAAGCGAGGTTCGAGCCGTCGAACGAAAGGCCCGCGAAGTTCGCATCCGGCGCCGAAATCTGGAAGGTCGTCTCGGGCAGAACATTCACCACGACGGTCTCGTTCAGAGGGAGTGTCAGACCGATGTCGGGCTCCTCTTCGGTGACGTGCAGATGGAATTGGGTCAGGTTGCCGTCCGTGTCGCGGGTGATGGAATTGACGTAACCGATAAAGGCCAGTTTATTCTCCTCGATCACGGAGCGCTCCTCCACCTGGACCGTGCGGGCCACGATGTTGCCGTCGGGATCGAGAAACGCCTGGATTTCCAGGAAACGGCCGGTCTCAAGCTGGTTGAGCGCGGGAACGCCGGCGAGGGTGGTCTCTCCGGTCAGGCTGACGGTCGCCGTCGGACCCGTCCCGCTCAGCAGTTGAAGGCTGAGGCTGCCGATAAACGTGTCGCCAATCGGGGAGGGTGAGACGGAGCGCACAAAGCCCACCAGATTGCGCAGATCTCCGAAACCCTGTTCGTTGGCCGCTACCGGGAAAGCCGTAATAACCGGCGCGCCATTCCCGGTAATCTGCCCCTGCGAATCCACCTCGATGGTACGAAGCATGTCGAAATCCAACCGCAAGACATTGACCGCGTTCTTGACAACGGTGAGAGGAGGATTGATGGGAATCGTCGGTGTCAGGGTCGAGAATGCAATCCCCTGGATTCTGCTAGGCGGATCCTCGGCGGGATCGTAGAGCCCGAGCTGAGGCGCTGAGAAGCCGAGGGTCACACTGTCGTAGGTTCCCTCGTCGAGGGTGGTGAGGGCAAGAACTGTCGTCGAATCTCTCAGCGAGGATAAATCAAGCTTGGTCAGCGAGGCGGAGGAAATGACCGGGATTACCGTGTCGCTTCCCTGAGGCTTGATGTTCATGCCCGTTATGCGAAGTCCGAATGAAAGGACATCGCATGCCGGTACGTCGCTGATCAACACATACAGAGCCCCAGTGCCTGGCTTCGGAGTCGCCGGCGAGGAAGAGCCTCCGTTCCCACAACTGGAAAGCATCAAAGCGGCAAGTCCCGCCGCAAGACCCACCGCTAGCTTCTTTTTGAGCATCAAGTTCTCCCTGGGTCGTCCCTCCGGCCTCACCCATCGCGGGGCCGAACGATCCCTGGCCCCCGCGGGTTGCGGCGGCAGCCTTATTGCCAGACTTCTGGGTCTCTCCATCAGATGGTGGGAGCCCGCCACGGGGTTTTCCGACCTGCCGGCCTCTACCCCGCCAAAACCGGTCCTTGGGAAATTACAGCGAATCACCCGAGGATGGCAAGGCTGAGTTGACGAGCGCAGTGATCCAGGAGATGGGAACGAACCGAAATCTTCGCCGTCCAGGCGGGAGGCTACTCGCGCCAGCCATCCTCCGGCCTGCGCACTGCGCGCCGCCCTGGACACACTGACCAGGAAATAGTCTGCAAAGCCTTCGGCCCTTCCAGTCCAAGAGACGGACGCTCGTAGCCTAAACGGCTGGCGGAGGGAGGGGGATTCGAACCCCCGGTGGAGTTTCCCCCACAGCGGTTTTCAAGACCGCCGGTTTCAACCGCTCACCCATCCCTCCGGAGATTAGTGTAGCACGAGTGTTCCGAAGCGAATGGAGGCGGGCACGCCAACGGAGCATCGGCGCCACTAACCCATCACTCGGTCCCATCCCCAGGGGTAGCGCGCCGAGACCGAGTATTCGACGCTTCGGCCTTCGGCCCCGAGTTTTTTCAGAATGTCCGCGTCGTAGACAACGCCGAGCTCGGAAAGCAGCGCCTCGAGCGCCGGGTCTCCGAACGTCAGCCCCAGAAACTCCACGGCGTTCCGGTTCACGTCATAGATGACGGCCTTTTCGGGACTGATGACCACCCGGGTGAGCGAGCGCATTCCCGCCGACTCGCGGCGGAAGAACTGCACGAGCGGTTGCGTTTCACTCGAATGGTGCTGATATGAAATCATCGTCAATCAAGACGGAGGGGCAGGCACCGGGGCGTGCGGCCCCTTCCCTTCACCGGATCTTACCCCGCGCGGCGACGGACAATGAGCCCACGACTTCATCCCCGCGGCGCAAGAAGATTTCGTCATGCATGTTGACGCACGTGCAGACATGATTGGGGATCACCGTCAGCACCTCGCCGACGCGGAAATGGTGCTTGGATTTCGTGATGTCGAGGTGGCCGTGTTCCTCGTTCAGCTTCACCAGCGGCGCGCCGGGGTCTTCGACGACGTATCCG
>DATKYV010000250.1:0-10134 GCA_035528275.1 Terriglobia bacterium
GGGAATTGCCCCAGTTGAAGGGTGAAACACCGAGCTGGCGAGAAGCCAGCCTTCTTTGCGGCGTCGGGTTTGGGTGCGGCGAATTCCTTCCGCGAGGTGTTGTTGTGCGCAATCGCGGCTTAGGCGCAGCAATGATACCGCGAGCATCCAGCCTTCTCCCGGTTCTCCTCTCGGTACTGATTCTCTTTCCTCACTTTGGGCTGGCGCAGGCGCCTCCGCGCCCGCCGACCCCGATTTCCACCAACCAGACGGAACTCACCAAGGAGCGGATTTGGCCCATCGCCGGACGCATCATGACGCCCGATGGCATGCCCATGGCAGGAGTTCAAGTTCAGGTGGATATCGGCACGCCGGCCTTTCCGCCGCAGAAGATCGAAACAAACCTCAAGGGCGAGTACCACGCGGAGTACCGCTTGGATGCCATGACCTACACCAAGCTCGAGGTCAATGTGGTTGCGTCCAAGGAAGGTTTTTCCACCGCAAAAGGATCGGCAGAACTCACCGCGGCCCAGGGAAGCCGGGAAATCAACCTGGTGCTGAGGGAGAATTCCGGGGGCTCCAATCTTCCATCGCTCTCGGCTCTGATCGAAGGTATGGCCGGGAGGTTTCGCGAGCCGGGGACCGCAGGCCCACGGGCGGGGGCAAAGACGGATTATGAGCGCGGCCTGGAGCGAATGCTGGACCGCCACGATTCCTCCGGCGCCGTTGGAGCGCTTGAGAGCGCGGTGGGGCGGGAACCGGATTGTTTAGCCTGCCGCGGGCTGTTGACCCTGGCGCTGCTCGATTCCGGACGCTGGGACGCCGCCTCTCAGCACTTGGCCGAGGCCGTGAAGCTTACTACTTCCGGGAAAGCGGGTCCGGCGAGGCCCGAACCCTTCCTAATTCTTGGTGTGCTCGAGATGTGGCGCCAGGAACTTCCGAGGGCCCTGGGATACTTCATGAAGGGGCTGGAGATCCGACCCGAGGACCCGCTGGTCCTCCTGGAGGCGGGCCGGACCCTGGTCGAGCAAAGGAACTGGGAGGCGGCGGACGAGTACTTGGAGAAGGCCATTCACGCCGGGGCCTCCCCAGAAGCCCGGTTGCTGAGAATCCAAGCGCTGCTCGAATTGGGCGAAAACTCGGAAGCCGAATCCGAAATGAAAGCCTATCTCGGCGAACGGCGGCCGATGGACCTTCCCCTGGAAGACCGCATGGTCTATGCGCGTTTGAAGGAGCGGTTGGAACTCAAAGCCTACGAGCAAGCCCGCACCGTGATCGACCGGTCGCCGGAGGAGCTGATTCGCTCCGTTCCGGCGCTCGAAGGTCTGGAGCCAGCCGAGAGCCAGCAGCCTCTCCCCTCGGTGCTCGCTCGCGTGCAACGGAATGTGGAGAAGTTTTTCCGAGAAATGCCCAATACGGTCTCGGTGGAAGAAATCCACGAAGAAAGCCTGAACCGCAAAGGTGAAGTGAAAGACTTTCTCGACGAGAAGTTTCAGTACCTGCTTCTCGCCCGCCCGGAGAGGAGCGAACTCGGGCTTCGCGAATTCCGAACCCCCACCGCGGCGGAAGCGCCACAGTCCGCAAAGCTGAAGTCGGGTTACATGCGTACCTCGGGCTTCGCCTGCACCTCGCTCCACCTGCACCCTGCCTATCGGGCGAAAGTGAATCTCCGGCTGCTGGGGCGCCAGATGATCGACAAGCGGCGGACCTGGGTGATCGCTTTTGCCCAGCGGCCCGAGAATGCTCTGGTGCTGGCGCGCTTTGACGCGGAGGGCAAGTCCAGCCCCATGCTGGTCCAGGGAGTGGCCTGGATTGACCCGGAGAGCTTCCAGATCCTTCGCCTGTATACGGACTTGTTGAAACCGCCGCCCGAGACCCACCTGACGAAGCAGACCACGGAAATCCGATACGCCGAAGTGGGATTCAAGGAGGTTGCGTCTTCGTTGTGGCTCCCCACGGAAGTGACGGTGACCGTACAATGGAAGGGCAGAACCTTCCGCAACCGGCATCGTTACTCGGACTACATGATGTTCAATGTGGAGACCGAAGAGAAGCGTAGATCGGCTATCCACCCCACCGTTCCGGCAGACCGTCCCGAGTAAGAGCCAGGAACGAAAGCAACCGGATCCCTTGGAGATTGTCGGGGGTGCTTCACAATCGCTTGAAAGGTGATCGTGAGCCGGCTGGGACTCGAACCCAGAACCCTTGCCTTAAAAGGGCAATGCTCTACCGCTTGAGCTACCGGCCCAGAAATGGCTGTGCGCGTCGCAAGCTCTTCGGGCTGGGCCACGCCTCAAAAGGGGTCGTCTCGGCGACCCCTCCCGCTCGAGCCAGCGGCCCCGATCTGCCATAGCGTGCCACTCGGGGGCCAAACCTGCGGCTTGGAACTGCAAGAGACCGGCAGGTCGGATGTCGGAGTGCGCGCGGCGCCTGACATTCAAACTACACCAGCCAGCCCGTTTCCGTAAACGAGAAAATCCCGCGTCGAACCGCGCCCATCCCTCCTGAAGCCGCTCGGGCGAAGACTTAAGCGCTCCTTCAATTGACCGGCCAACGCACGCTTGAGATTTCGCCGCCGCTGAGCTATCGTGCAAATCCCCGGAAGCCCTCGACCGGAGTCTTATTATCGGGCGAACGGAAATCGCCCCAGGAGGTTGCTATGCGCAAGCGCAAGGTTGGACTCTTAACGTTTTCTGACGGGCGCAAGTTCGCTCACGACATGCTGCGCCAGATGAATCTGGATTTTCAGGACAAGTTTCGCCAGCGGCTGGAAGCTACGGGCGAGTATGAAGTCGTCACCGGCGAGGAGATCGTCTGGCGCCCGGAAATCGCCCGGCGCGAGGGAAAGCGGCTGCTGCAGGCGGACGTCGAGGCCACGATTCTGAACTACGCCGTCTGGTGTTTCCCGCATCTCACGATGATCGCCACGGAATTCGCACCCGGGCCGTACCTGATGTTTTCCAACATCAATCCCGCCTACCCGGGCATGGTGGGGATGCTCGCCGCCGCCGGAGGGATGGACCAGGTGGGCCGCGATCACTTTCGCGTCCAGGGGGATATCGGGGACGAGAAGGTTTTCGCCAAGGTGCAGAAGTTCCTGCGCGCCGGAGTGGCGGTGAGCCGCCTGAAGGGCGAGAACTTCGGCCTGTACGGTGGCCGGCCGATGGGGATGTACACGGCGGTGGCCGCCGCCGATCAGTGGAAGCGCGATTTCGGCATCGACGTCGAGCACATCGACCAGTACGAGATCATCCGGTGCTCGGACCTTGTTCCCAAGGACAAGGTCGAGAACGCTTTCAATTGGCTCACCAAGCTGATGGGGAAGAACATTCATTACGACGGCAAGAAGCTCACGCCCGATCTGCTCAAGCGCCAGATCCGCAGCTACTACGCCTGCCAGGAAATCAACCGGGAAAAGGCCATCGACTTTTTCGGGATCAAGGCGCAACCGGAGCTCACCGATAATTTCACCACCGAAGACATCATCGACGCCTTTTCGAACGACCCCTACGATTGGGACGGGCCGAAAGAGCCCGTGGTCTGCGCCACGGAAGCCGATATGGACGGCGCGCTCACCATGGAGCTCTTCAAGCACGTCACCGGCGAGCCGGTGCTGTTTGCCGACGTCCGGCACTTTTTCGAAAAATACCACATCTTCGACCTGTGCAACTCCGGCGCCCACGCCACGTTTTTTGCGGGCCGCTCGAAACGCCCGGAGGATAACCTGCCGCTGGTTCATTTCTGGCCGGAGATTTTCTATTTTCCGGCGGGCGGAGCGTCCGTGATGCACTTCGCGCAAGCGGGGGAAGTGACCCTGGCCCGCCTGACGCGGAAAAATGGCCGCTACTGGCTGGCCATTGTGCCGGCGGAATTCGTGCTGTTCGAACCCGAAGCAAATTGGGCGCTGGCGAAGGAAACCACTCCGGAGTGGCCGCATGCCTTTGCGCGGTTGAAAGTCTCGGCCGATGAATTCCTTGCTACCTACGACTCAAATCACATCCACGGCTGCTACGGGAACTGGGTGGACGAATTCGTCGCCATCGCGAAGGTCCTGAAGATCGATTACCACATCTACGCATAGTCCGGCGCCTGGAGATACGACCGCTGCGCTTTGCCGATCAGGGATAGGGCCTTACGGACTCACTCAGGAGAGGGGGCTCGCCATGCCGGATAAGTATTTCTCCGTGCATCCGCAACAGTCTGCGCGTCTCGGTTCATTGCATGGCGTCCCGGTTCGAGAAGACGCGCTCTACACCAACCACAAAGGTGAAGAAAAGAAGGGCATCCGAAAGCGCGCCGAAAGGGCGATCGACAAGCTCCAAGGGATTCTGCAGAAGGTTATCGGCCCCGACGAAGCGGTGCTCTATGTGGTCCGCTGCCAATCGCCGGTGAGCCTTTTCGAGCAATTCACGATGGGCTGGTACGTCTATTATGTCTCGCAGACGGTACTCATATTCACCAACCGACGGCTCCTGCAATTTCAGGTGAAGCGTGACGGAAGTTGGAAGAGGGGATTACGCTCCCTCCAATGGGGTGACGTAGAACAAGCCAAAGTCAAAGGGTGGCTCAGCCGGACCTTGGAGGTCAAGCATCGCACCGGCAAGAAGGAGACGTACTGGCGGCTGGGTGGCGGCGACGCTCGCAAAATCAGAATCTTGCTCGAGAGAATTTTCTCGGTGGGAGCGCTGGAGTCGAGCGCGGCGCAAGGCATGGTTTCATTGTGCCCCAACTGCCTCGCCGTGCTCACGCCCGGCGTCTACAAGTGCAGCGCGTGCGGGCTCGCCTTCAAGGATGAGCGGACCATGGTCCGTCGCTCTCTCCTGATTCCGGGTGGCGGTTACTTCTACGTAGGTCACTGGTTCCTGGGAATCGGAGACTTCATTGTCGAAGCCTACCTGCTCGTTCTGGCGGTGGTCTCTCTTTTCCTCGCGCTTGCAAAACCTGCGCCTCCCAGCGGGGCGGACCAGGGGATCAATGGTCCCACTGTGATGTTGACCGTGGCGGTGTTTTTCGGGGGCATTCTCGCCATTGAAAAATGGTTGACCGTGCGCCATTGCCGGCGCCTCATTCGGGACTTTATACCGGCGGAGTAAGACGCAAGGTGAGCGCGACGGGCCGTGCATTGACAAGTTTCTGCGGGCGAGAATCGTATCGTGACTTTAGGGTGGGCCACCCAGGGTTTCGTGCCGCGGGGCATCATGAAGTGACGGCGTTACGGATCTACGGCATGTGAAGCATCTCGTCTGGATTGACTGCCTTCAAAAGCAGATCCTTCGCTGGCGCTCAGGATGACAGCCACTACACTGTTTCACTTTCTTCTGTAACGCGACACTAGCCGCCTCCCTCGCGCGAGAGCTTTTCCCGCAGCAGCTCTTCGACGTCTTCGATCTTTTCACCCAGCAGATTCAACTTGCGCGCCAAGCCTTGGATTTGGGACTCGGAGCGGCGGTTAACCTGGTAGTCGAGCTCACCGCGCAGGCGATCTTTGGTGTCCAATCGGTTCTGGCTCATCATAATCACGGGGGCCTGAAGGGCGGCGAGCATGGAGAGGAACAGGTTGAGCAGGATGAAGGGATAAGGGTCCCAGGCTGAGCGCCCCAGGGTCAGATTGACGCCCGTGTAGAAGCTCAGGACCACGCCGAAGAGGAGAATGAAAGTCCAGGACCCGCCGAATCGGGCGACGGCGTCGGCGATGTGCTCCCCGACAGTCGCTTCCTTCTCGATCACCTCGTTCGGATTGCGCGTGGCGCGACGGCGCACCAGTTGCTGGGCGGCGTGGAATTGCCGGCCCAGCACCGTCAGCATGTCCATTCCCGCCATCGGTTTGCGATGCAGCAGAACGGCGATGTCGTCCCGGTGCACTTCGACGCAGGTCGTTTCTTCCAGGGCGATGGCGTCGGTTTGATGGGGCGTCTGCTCCAGCATGGAGGCAAAACCGAAGAACTCGCCATCCGCCGGTTCGTCGACGACGACTTCCTGCTGATCCTCGTCCACGGTGGTAATGCGGACCCGTCCGGAGACCATGACGTAGGCCTGTCCGTCCCGGTCGCCGGTCTTGTAGATGCGTTGGCGCGGAGCGAATTTCTTGAGTTCGACCTGTCCGGCCAGGACGGCCATCTCCTCGTCGTCCAGCAATGCGAAGAGCGGAACGCACTTAAGCACCTCGGGGTTGCATGCCATCGGTCACCTCGCTCGGAAAAATGAATCGAGTCCAATCCATGCAAAGCATCTCACGGACCAGCGGGCGGTAACAATAGTGCGCAATCAGCAAGAGGAGCGAGCCCCACTCTGAGGGGCCGGATGGCGGATCGCCACCCTTCGGAATTGACAAGGTTTGACAGCAAAGCATAGTATCCGTTTTCGGCTTATTCCCCGCTGCTGTCAGTGAGGCTGGGTGGAGGAGACCCTTCAAGCACTGCGGGAGGCGCTGTGCGAGGCGAAAACGGTGGCCGCCCTGACCGGCGCCGGAATTTCGGCGGAAAGCGGCGTCCCGACCTTCCGCGGTAAGGAAGGACTCTGGCGGAACTATTCGCCGGAGAGGCTGGCGACTCCGGAGGCCTTTGCGCGCGATCCTCGCCTGGTGTGGGAATGGTACAATTGGCGGCGCGGCATCATTCATCGGGCGCGTCCTCACGCCGGGCATTTAGCACTTGCCGAGCTCGAGCGGAAAAAGTCCGCGGATCAAGAGGGAAGGCGCGGCCGCTTCACGCTGGTTACCCAGAACGTGGATGGCTTGCACGACCGCGCCGGTAGTCAGAGCCCCGTAAAGCTGCACGGCGATATCTGGCGGGTACGCTGCCTGGATTGTGGCAGGGAAGAGCGGAACGAGCAGGTTCCGATTCTCGAGTTGCCCCCGCGCTGCCATTGTGGTGGCCTGTTGCGTCCCGCGGTTGTTTGGTTCGGGGAGCCCCTGCCACCGGACCAATGGGAGCGAGCGCTGGCCGCCAGCGCCCAGGCTGAGATTTTCCTGGTGATTGGGACCTCGGCGGTCGTGTATCCTGCCGCGGGGCTGGCGGAAGTGGCCCGCCGATCGGGAGCCAAGCTGGCGGTGATAAATCCCCAGCCGACTCCTCTCGACCACCAGGCGGACTGGGTCTTGAAAGGCGAATCCGGAAAGCTTCTACCGAGGTTGATATGAAACAAGCATACTTGGATTGCTCATCGGGCATCAGCGGTGACATGTTCCTGGCGGCCTTGCTGGACGCGGGGCTGGAAGCGCGTCGTCTTCTCGGAGAACTCAAGAAAATCTCTCTGGGGTATTATGAGTTCAAACGGACGCGCGCGGTGCGGGGCTCGCTGGTTGGGACGCGCGTTGAGGTTCTCCTGCGCGGGGAACAGCCGCGCCGGAAGCTCTCGGACATCGAGGAGTTGATCGGCAAGACCACGCTTTCCGACTCCGTAAAAGAGCGGGCGCTCAAGATCTTCGGGCGCCTGGCGGAGGTGGAGGGCAAGCTTCACAACCAGCCCGCCAACGAGGTTCACTTCCACGAAGTGGGCGCCGTGGATTCGATCATTGACATCGTGGGGGCCTGTGTCGGTTACGAGCTTCTGGAGATCTCAGAAATGGTCTGCTCGCCGCTGAACGTCGGCGGCGGCCAAGTGAAGTCGGAACACGGCTCGCTCCCCGTGCCCGCCCCGGCGACGGCGGAATTGCTGAAGGAGATTCCGGTTTATTCCTCGGGCGTGGAGGGGGAACTCGTCACACCCACAGGTGCGGCCATCGTTTCCACGCTGGCGACAAGTTTCGGACCGTTGCCGGCGTTCAAGATTCACGCCATCGGCTACGGCGCGGGTGAGAAGGATTTTCCCGGCTTGCCGAACGTGGCCCGGCTTTTTCTGGGGGAGAAGGCCGAGGGTGCGAAAGCCGAATCGGCTCTGCCCGGCGAGGAGCTCGTGTCCGTCATCGAGGCGAATTTGGACGACATGAGCCCGCAGCTTTACGGATTTTTCGTCGACCAGGCGCTGGCCGCCGGGGCGCTTGACGTGACCTGCAATGCCGTGCAGATGAAGAAGAATCGGCCGGGACTCCAGGTAACAGTCCTCACCACTCCGGAGAAATGCGACGCGCTGGCGCAGCTCCTCTTCGAGCAGACCACCACCATCGGTGTCCGGATCTACGAGGCCCGGCGCAAGGTTTTGGACCGCGAAGAGGTGAGCGTGGAGACGCCTTACGGTACGGTGCGCGTGAAGGTGGCCAAGCACGACGGCAAGGTGGTGAACGCAGCGCCGGAGTACGAGGACTGCCAAAAGCTTGCCAACGAGAAAGGCGTGCCACTGAAGCAAGTTATTTTGGCCGCCCAGGCTGCCTACCTGCAGAAGAAGGATTGATTCACTGAATCATTGAGCCATTGATGCATTGAAGGCGGTGGCCAGCGTAGAGCTGCTCCCCAATGAGTCAATGATTCAATGGATTGATGGCTCAATCACCCGATGAAGAAGTTCTATCTCACCACGCCGCTTTACTACCCCAACGCCCGGCCGCACGTCGGGAACTCGTACACCACCATGGTGTGCGATGCCATCGCGCGGTACAAGCGCATGTGCGGCTATGACGTGGCCTACCTGACCGGAACCGACGAGCACGGCGAGAAGTTGCAGCGCGCGGCGGCGGAAGCCGGCATGTCGCCACCCGAGTTCGTGGCCTCCAAGCGCCAGATTTTCTACACGCTCTGGAAGCAGCTCCATATCAGTTATTCGCACTTCATCTACACGGACCGCGCCGATCACGTGCGGTCGGTCCAGCGGATGCTGCTTCGGGCGCGCGCCAACGGCTACATCAACAAAAGGCGCTACGAGGGCCGGTACTGCGTCTCCGACGAACGCTACATTTCCGACGGCACCGAGCCCGCGGACTGCGATATCTGCGGCCGGCCCGCTGAACTCATCAGCGAGGAGAACTACTTCTTCAAGCTTTCGGCCTTTCAGGACCGGCTGCTCGAGCACTACGACAAGCATCCGGAGTTTGTCCTTCCGGATTTCCGGCGCAACGAAGTGGTGAGCTTTGTGAAGAGCGGGCTGCGCGATATCTCCGTCAGCCGCCGGCGGATCAAGTGGGGAATTCCCTGGCCGGACGATCCCGAGCAGGTGTTCTACGTCTGGTACGACGCCCTGACGGGCTACATGACGGGCATCGGGTACGCCGAGGGCGAAAACGGCAGCCCCGAGTTTCAGAAATACTGGCCGGCCGATTGCCACATGGTCGGCAAAGACATCATCCGCTTCCACGCCGTTTACTGGCCGGCGTTTTTGATGGCGGCCGATCTCCCGCTGCCCCGAACGATCTTTGCCCATGGCTGGCTCACCATCGGCGCGGACAAGATGAGCAAGTCGAAGGGCAACGTGGTTTATTGCGAACCCATCGTCGCAGCGCTGGGCGCCGACCCGCTGCGCTACTACCTGATGCGCGATATCCCGTTCGGCCAGGACTCGAGTTTCACCTACGACGGCCTGATCCGGCGTTACAACTCCGACTTGGCGAACGATCTTGGCAACCTTGCTTCCCGTGCGATCACGATGGTGAAGAGGTATTTCGACGGTCGGGTGCCCACCACCTCAGACCCGCTCGGTGTTGGAAGCCGGTTTCCTTTTCTAGCGATCGCCAATGGTGCGAAAGCGCGCTACCAACGGCATTTCGAAGGCTATGAGCTTTCGAAGGCGCTGGAGGATCTCTGGCATCTCATTAGAACTGTCAACCAATACCTGAATGACCTTCAGCCCTGGGCTATTGCAGACGATCCCTCCAAGAAGGAATTACTCGCCAACGTTTTGTGCACTGCGTACGAAGCCCTGCGGTTCGTGGCTGTTCTTGCTCAGCCGTTCATCCCCGAATCTTCGCAGAAGCTTTGGGAACAACTGGGCCAGAAGGGAAGAGTCGAGGATTTTCGAATTGACGACCTGGATTGGGCGAATGTGAGTGCCGGAATACCCGTTGGCAAGCCGGAGGCGATCTTCCCGCGCTTGGACAAGGAACCAACGTTGCGCAAGCTCGCGGAACTTGCCGAGGCTGATCGCGCGCGCGCGGAAACGAAACCAAAGGAGGCAAAGACGACCGTGGAGGCACCTGCTGAACAGAAGATTTCCATCGAAGACTTCGCCAAGGTCGAGATGCGGACGGGCGAGATTCGCTCCGCTGAGCCGGTGCCCGGCGCGCAAAAA
>DATKYV010000251.1:0-2668 GCA_035528275.1 Terriglobia bacterium
CGCGGCGATGATGGCCTTGCGCCCCAAGTCGTAGCCCGAGCCGACGTCGTCGAAGACCGTGCCCCAGCCGCCGGAGCGCAGCGCGTGACCGCGGCCGTCCTGGCCGTAAGCAATGGAGCCCGTGCCGGAAATTACGATGATGCCGGGGTTGTCGCCGATGGCGGCGTGCATGGCGATGGCGGCGTCGGAGGTAAGCAAGTGATGGCGGGCGGGGATGGCCTTGCGCAGCCATTTGTCCAGCTTTCGGTAGATGGGCGGGCGGTCCACTCCCGCCAAGCCCAGGACGACTGCGTCCAGGGCGAGCTGGCTGTAGCGGTCTGCGGCCGCCGTCTTCCCCCGTCGTTCTGCGGTTGCCTTTTGCTTCCGGCGCTCCCCCCGGCTCGCCGGGGGACAGGCGCCGAGCGCCGGTACAGACAGGGGCAGGCGCGCCTTGCGCATCGCCAGTTTTGCGGCGCGCAGAATCTGGCGCTGGGAGGCGTCGAAACCCACCTTGAGCGGGTTCGAGGGACCGGCGACGGCGCGCGCGAAGACTTTGCCGCGCTCATCGGCGAGCCACGCCGTTGTCCGAGTTCCGCCGCCGTCGATGCCGAGAACGTAGGACATGGAAACAGAAAACCCGTCTCCGTCAGCTGACGGAGACGGGCCAAGAATACTCAAACCGGAAAGCGGGTCAAGGACTTTCGCCCCGGCAGGAATTACTCCTGCACCGAGACCACCTGAAGGACTTCATCCATCGTCGTCCAGCCGTTCTGCATGAGCCAGAGGGAATAGTCTTTGAGCGTTTTCATGCCGTTCTTGATCGCCGCTTCGGTGATCGACTCGGAGGTCGCGCCCTGAGCCACCATCTTGCGGATCTCGGCGTTCAGACGCAGGACTTCGTAAACTCCCACCCGGCCTTTGTAGCCGGTGAACGAACACTTATCGCAACCCTTGATGCGATAGAAGGTGGGTTTCGAGTCCGGCTTGAGCCCCATGTACTTCAGCGAAAGCTCATCGGGCTCGTAGGCCTCTTTGCAGGACTGGCACAGTCGCCGGGTGAGGCGCTGTGCGGCGACGCCGACGGTGGAACTGGAAATCAGGAAGGGTTCGATGCCCATTTCGCCAAGTCGCGTAAAGGCGCCCGCCGCGTCGTTGGTATGCAGCGTGGTAAAAACCAGGTGACCGGTCAGGGCCGCTTCGACGGCGATCTTGGCGGTTTCCTTGTCGCGCGTCTCGCCCACCAGGATGATGTCCGGGTCCTGGCGGAGGAAGGCGCGCAGGATGCGGGCGAAGTCGAGGCCGATTTCCTTGTGCGCCTGCACCTGGTTGACGCGCGACAGGTCGTACTCAATGGGGTCTTCGGCGGTGGAGATGTTGACGTCCGGGTCGTTGAGTTCGGCGAGCCCGCTGTAAAGCGTCGTGGTCTTGCCGGACCCCGTCGGCCCGGTAACGTAAATGATCCCGTAGGGCTGCGCGATCATGTCGCGCACCAGGCCCAAGACCTCCGGGTGGAGAATCAGCTTGTCGAGGCCGAGGAGGGTGTTGGATTTATCGAGAATGCGCATGCAGATCTTCTCGCCCCATTTCGACGGGATGGTCGAAACACGGAAATCGATGGGACGCTCTTCCATGCGCACGCTGATGCGGCCGTCCTGAGGCAAGCGCTTCTCGGCGATGTCGAGCTTGGAGATGATTTTGAAACGCGAGATGAGGCCCAACTGGATCTTCTTGGGGAGCACCTGAACCTGCTGTAACGCCCCGTCAATCCGAAGGCGGACCACGACTTCCTTCTCCTGCGGCTCCACGTGGATATCGCTGGCGCCTTTCTTGATGGCCAGGGCCAGAATGTTGTTGGCGAGGCGAATGATGGGCGCTTCTTCGGCGGACGTGGAGAGGTCGGTCACGGATTCCACGGGCTGCGGGGTTTCATCCACTTCCAGGGACTTCAGCGCTTCGTTCTGGAGGGATTCGAGGATACCCTCCAAGGTCTCACTCTGTGCCATCAATTTGCCTACTTCGGCGGCGGCCTTATCGCCCCCCGCGCTCTTCATCAGCGACATGGCCTGTTCCCTGGCCTGCGCCTTCTTCTCCTCCTCCCTCTTGAGGAGGTCGCCGTAAGCGGTGGTCATGAACTGCTTGAAATCATCCTCGGAGGTCACCACCGGCTCGATGATGACGCCCTTGATGACGCGCCGGACGTCGTCGAGCGCGATCAGGTTGTTGGGATTCACCATGGCCAGCGTCAGGCGGTTGTTGGCGAAGCCCGCCGGGAGGATCTTGTGTTGCAGGATCATCTGCTGGGGGAGGAGCGACAGGACGCGTGGGTCGAATGCCAGCCGCCGGAGGTTGACGTATTCGATTCCTGCCTGCTCGTTGGATTCCTCCAGGCGTTCGGCGAGGACGCGGCTCATCGCCAAACCGATCTTGGGATTGGAGAGCAGCAACTCTTCGAAATCGCCTTGCTCGAGCACGGCGCACATCGTCGGCTCCAAGGTGGAGACCGTCGCGGCGCGCGGCTTGCCGGTGAGCAGAGCCATCTCCCCGAAGCAGGCGCCGGGCTTGAGTTCGGTGAGCAGAAAGTCGATTCCCGTGTTGGGGTCGCGCTTGCGAACTTCCACCAGCCCGCCGTTGATGAAAAACATCGAATCGCCGGGGCCGCCTTCCTTCACCACCACCTGGTTGGGCGGGA
>DATKYV010000252.1:0-2196 GCA_035528275.1 Terriglobia bacterium
AAGGCTGCACGAGACCATCACCCTGGCTTCGATGGTCGAGAAGGAAACATCCCTTTCCGACGAACGGCCGATCATCGCCGGCGTATTTGCGAATCGTCTGAAAAAGGGATGGCTGTTGCAGTGCGATCCCACGGTGGTCTATGCCTCGCGCCTCAACGGGCGCCCCATCGGACCCATCCTTCAAGGCGATCTGGATTTCGATTCCCCATACAACACCTACACCCACACCGGACTGCCGCCGGGTCCAATCGCCAGCCCCGGCGGAGCCGCGATCCGCGCCGCGCTCGATCCGGACTCGGGGGATTTCCTCTACTTCGTCAGCAACAATCAGGGCGGTCACGTTTTTTCAAAAACTCTTGCGGAACATCAACGAAACGTGGCACGATACCGGAGACAAGTGGCGGCACTTCGCCGCGTTCAACGGCAAGAATCGAAAGTTTCGGCGCGTTCTAGTTCGTCAGGGCGCCGCGGAGAAACCGACACCACATCAAGCTCGAGGGTAGGTGGCAAACAATCACAGCAAAAAGCAACTGATCCTTGAAAGTTGCGAGAGGGCGCAGTTTGATCGCGTCGGGGCCCGTGAGATTCGGGCCGTCGAGGCGGAAGTGTGCCGCAAGCTAGGCCCTGCCAACCACGTCTCTCCTTCCTACATCGCCAATGTCCTCCGCCGGGCGGGGAAGCGGGTTGAGTATAACGACCGCTTCGTGGACCCCTGGATGGAGGAGCCTTACGCCAGCCGGCTCCAAGGATTGCTCAAGTTCCATGACTTCCAGGCTGCCGAAGATTCCCTGCGGAAACTGGATGTCGTCTACCGCGAGTACCGCGAAACCGCCGACCGCGAGGGAACTCAGCTCATCCGTACCCTGGTCCTGAAGGGAAGAGATCGGGCCAGGAGCCTGGCCGCCAATCCCCGCCTCAATCCCCAAAAGCGGCAGGAGAAAGAGGAGATCGCTTTCTGGTTCAACGTGTGGGCGGACAACGTGGACCTGTTTTTCGACTGGCTCGAGATCCGCAAACAATCGGAGGATTTCAAGCGGCGGTTCTCGAACCACGACGGCCATTGCTAGCGCCGGGTTGGGGCCGACCTCGATTGTTACAAGAACCCATTCAACTTTCCATCCCCTTCCACTACAATGACGCGGATGTCTGCCCGGGAAAAACTGATTGTGGCGCTCGATTTTGCGAGCGCTCAGGCTGCGGCGCTCGCGGCCGAGAAGCTCCGCGGGCACGTGGGCATGTTCAAGGTCGGTCTGGAGCTTTTAGCCGCCGAGGGCCCGGTGCTCGCCCGCTACCTGGTGGCCAAAGACGATAAAGTCTTCCTCGATCTCAAATTTCACGACATTCCGAATACCGTCCGCGCGGCGGCGCGCCAGGCGGCGCAGCTCGGCGTCAGCATCCTCAACGTCCACGCCTCGGGAGGGCGCAGGATGATGGAGGCGGCCCGGGAGGGCGCCGAGGAAGGAGCGCGGCGAATTGGCAGGCCGCGACCGCTCGTCGTGGCAGTCACGGTGCTCACCAGCCTGGGGGATACCGATCTCGGCGAGATTGGGGTCGCGGGCGGCGCCGAGGAAGCGGTGATTCGCCTGGCACATCTGGCGCGGGACGCCGGTCTCGACGGAGTTGTGGCTTCACCTCGGGAGATTGCCTCCCTGCGGCGCGCGTTGGGCCGCGACTTTGTGATTGTCACTCCCGGCATCCGGCCCGCCGCTGCGGCCACCGGCGACCAGGTGCGCGTCGCCACGCCGGCCGCCGCCGTCCAAGCGGGCGCGGATTTCCTGGTGGTCGGACGCCCCATCACCAGTGCTCCCGATCCTGTAACGGCTGCGGACACCATCGTGGCGGAAATCGAAGGGGCGCTCCCATCTGCGTAGAAGCGCCCCTGATTGCGGCATCCCATGAGAAGCTCACTCCAATGACAGAAAACCAAATCCTGGATATCTTCCGCGAGCACGCCGCTCTTCTTGAAGGGCACTTCATCCTTTCTTCGGGCCTGCACAGCGACCGCTACCTGCAATGTGCGCTGGTCCTGCAACATCCCCATATCGCCGAGCAGTTGTGTTCGGAGCTGGCCGCGAAGCTCCACGACCTTGGCGCCACAGTGGTCGCGGCTCCAGCGCTGGGGGGCGTAATCGTCTCCCATGAGGTGGCGCGCGCCCTGGGTGTCCGCGCGCTGTTCACCGAGCGGCAGGAGGGCGC
>DATKYV010000253.1:0-11218 GCA_035528275.1 Terriglobia bacterium
TGCGCCCGGGGTAGCCAGGCCGACCAACGATGCACCAATTCCGGGCGTTGCGACGAAATGTATACCTCCGCCCGGAGTGGCCATGGACACGGCATCCACGGTAGGGCTCGTTCCGTTCGGCAAGCGCGGGGCTCTCAGGGCCGGCTGCGGAACCCTGTTACCAGAAGCCACGGCAGCTCTCCCTCGGGAAAGACTGGAGCCCCGCCGCTCTCCGGAGGCAATGGCCCACGCGATGGTGGCTGCAATCAGCACCACCAACAGAGCGAAGACGGGCTTCAGGTTCCGCTCACAGAAACCGCGGTTTTTCTCACGTCCCATGCCGATCCACCACGGCCCCGCACTCCTGACAGGCCCAGACGGACTTCGATGCGACGACCATGTAAGCGCCGATCACCACCAGCGGCAGTCCGACGAGTAACAGCGCGAAAGTCGAGAGCAGGAGCCCCATGATGAGAACAAGTATCCCGAGGCCGCGACTGAATCTGGGCAACTCACGGCGGACCATGCCCTCACCGCAGCAGACGCACATGACCGCGGGGGCCGCTTTCTCCCCGCGCGCGCCCTCATGCTCGCGCTCCAGCGGCTCGTCTCCCTCCACGTCAAGCTGATCTTCCCTTGGTTCTTCCCTTGGTTCTTCCATAGTCGTCGATTCTTTCATGGTCGTTCTCCCAGCTCACCAATCACTCTTCGCTCGGACGGGCAAGCGCGTCGGCGCCCGGCTCTTCCCAGTTTCCCTGTTCGTGTTCCGCCTTGTGCATCGTCTTCTGCAAGCCGGTCGCGATGGCCGCCAGCCCCACCAGAACGAGCCAAGCCGGGAGGAACCCTCTGAGGACCGCGCCGAAATCGTCCCACCACGCGATGATCCCCCAGGCCCCAACAACAAGCACGACCAGTCCCGCGATAAGGTGTATCATTGTGCTCAGCTCCTGTGCTTCAACAGTGAAGCGAGTTGTCCAATAGCGAGCCAAACCCCTGATACGGCCCCCGTAACTTTTCCGGCGGCGACCGTGGCGCTCCGGGGACTGAGGCGGCGCAGGGTTTTTCGAGATAGACCGGCGACCGCGCCCACTGCCTTGCCGGCGGCGCTGCAGACAGAATGCGACGCCCGGCCTGCCGCCCAGCGGCGTGATTCGTGGCAACCCAGCTCCCAACCCTCTGGGACCTGGAGCAGTTCCTTCACGCGCGACCTCAAATAGGACAAGTCGAACGGTTTGGCCAGGTAATAGGCTACCCCAAGGGCCTTGGCCTCCTGCCTGCTCTCAGCCGAACCGTAGGCGGTGATAATGATCGTCTTGGTGCCCGGATACGTGCTCCTGATACGTCTCACCAGACCCAGGCCGTCCATTCCCGGCATGACCAGGTCCGTAATGACCAGGTCGATCTTCCTTTGGGTCAGGCTGGCAAGCGCTTCCTCTGCGGAAGCGACGGCCTGTGCGTGGCAGTGTCCCTGGCAGAGAGACCTCTCCAGCGCTTTTCGCAGTCTCTCCTCGTCGTCTACGATGAGAATGGCACGCGACTCATCGGTAACGGACATCTGTTTGATCTCCCTGCGTGGGAACGACTCTCACTGCAGTGCGGGAGCATATGCTCCCGGCGTCGCACAACGACGCTGTCAAGCTGAAACGCCGGCGCGTGCACGTGGCTGTCGTGCAAACGGCATGCCACGCCCAGGCGGCCGCGATTTTCCGCGGGCGCCGGCCGTTTCCCGCCCGGAATGCTGAAGGGCTCATCACACGAGCGGCCCACCGAATCCTGCGGTAGACCAGGCGAAAACGCCCCGGGGTACGTTGCGCCAAACATGGCGGATATCCGCCACAGGCCGAGGCCGATGGACCGCGACAGCGGCCGGCGGGTTCATTCGCACGCCAAACGGTCATGAATCCTCGTCCTTCCCAGCGAATCCCCCGGCTGGCCTGTCCGGACCGGCAACGCAGGCAAGCGGCAAGGTCGCGCATTCAGTCGCTGCTCCCCTGGCTTCAGGACAAATCGAGCGGTGCGGGGGTCGGGCCTTCAAGTTCCGCTATGCGACGGCGTCGATAAGCCATGTAGGCAGCTCGGCCGACATCGTTCACGAATAGGGCGTTGAACGACGCGCCGACCAGTGCGCCAATGATCGGGACGAGCTGCAAGGCCTTTCGTTTCGTAAGCTGGACGCCGAGTCTTTGTGCAAATTGTCGCATCGCCGCCAGCAGCGAGAGGCGACTGATCTCCTTGGTTGCCAGAGCCTCGCTCATCTTCATCCAGCTCACCTTGAGCAGGATTTGCTCAATCTGCTTCAGGGCCACCAGGCACTCCATCTTGGCCTTGAGGTTTGGCGTGGAGCCGGTACGCAGAATATGCATGACATATTCCTGCTCCTCGTCAGACGTCAGGTCGTGACCGTAGCACGTGCCGATTTGCCTGATCAGTCGGAGCGCTATCGCAAACAGGGCGGGGACGTCGGCCGCAAGGCCGGCGAGCCCCAGGGCTCCCGTCGAACCACCCTCGCCCACGGCGTAGACCACGTTCCGGTTCCAGTAGTGCTTGGCGACCGCATCCGCGGCCTTCAATTCGTCGCCACATTCCCGGTACGTTGCTTCCAGCCGATGGTAAATCTTGTCTTCGTTACTAGTGAGCTGGGTGGCGGAGCTGAGGCCGGACAGCAGCTTGTAGATGGCGCCGGCGACCGCATCCTGCAGGCCGGCCGGGACCAGCGCTTTGGCCGCCTTCTCGGCCGGCAGCAGCACGAAATCCCCCAAGTGCGCCAGGAATCCCGGGCCTTGAGATTCCCATTCCTCGATTTCGCGCTTTGCGGCCTTGAGATATTCGCTGTCCATGTGCTTAGCCAATCGAAGGCATCATCGGGCACGGTGCCGAAGTATCCTCATATCGGTCACTTGAAACTCACGCCGAACGTCCGGCAGATCCAGTTCACCGTAGCGCCGACTACCAGGGCATACGATGATACGAATGCAATAATGGAAACGGTTCCTCTTAGTCCGCGTTCTTTCACCATGACGAGAATTGAGTTCAGGCAGGGAAAGAGAAACGTCAACAGGAGTAGCGACACCACGATCTGGACATTATCGAACAACCCCGCGTCACTGAGCTGACTCAGGAGCGCGCCCGCGGACTCTTTTCGGATAAGCTTCATGATCGCCACCTGGACACTTTCCGGCGGAAGTCCCAGAAAGCCGGTGAGCACGGGCTGCGCCGCCCTCTCAAGCAAGGCGAGTACTCCGACTTTCTCCAGAAGGAACAAGACAAAAGTGGCCAGTAGAAACAGGGGCAGCGCTTCCTTGATGAACCACCAAAGCCGCCCGCCAGTCTTGTTGATCAAACTTCGAAAGCGGGGGATACGGATCGGCGGCAGTTCCAGAATGAAATCGGAGCGACGCCCGGGCATGATCCTACCCAGGATGAGGCCTATAACGGTAAGTTGGACGGCGATTAAACCAAATACCGTCACAGAAGCCCAAATCGACATGCCCCCCAGCAGAACCAGCATGACCGCCAGTACGGGCGCACAGGGGATGCCTAATACCAGAAGACACGTGGCGATGAGGCGCTCGCGCTTGGTTTCAAGGATCCGAGTCGTGAGTATCGCCATCGTAATGCAGCTAAAGCCCATGACCAGCGGTACGATGCCTTTCCCATTCAGCCCGATCTGACGGAGTATGCGGTCGAGCAGGATGGAGAGTCTCGGCAAATACCCGCTGTCCTCGAGTATCGCAAAGGCAAAGAAAAAGGTCGCCAACACGGGGATCACGATGCC
This sequence comes from Terriglobia bacterium, assembly GCA_035528275.1. GTDB lineage: Bacteria > Acidobacteriota > Terriglobia > UBA7540 > UBA7540 > DATKYV01. Next base: position 3,755 of record DATKYV010000253.1, read on the forward strand.
GAACGCCAGCGTCAGCCCCACGCTCACCAGTCCGAATTCCCCAACGAACACATCGGTGACGAACTGGGAAGGAATCCAGGCCAGCAGTCGCTCAGTGAGCGGGACGAGCCATTCGCCGAAAAGCTGGCCCTCGAACACCCCCACCAGCGTTTGTGCGCCGAACTGCCCCACAAAAAGATACATCAGAAAAACCACCAGCGCCGCGATGGGGATCCCGGTCAGCGGCCGCCGTGACCACTCACCGATCTTCTCGGAAAACGGCATCCGGGCGGGTGGAGATATTGACTGGACCTCGGACAGCACGCGATCCACAACCCGCAGGCGCGCCTCCAGGATGACTGCGGAAAGCGGGCGGTTGAAGTCGGCTTGGACGGTATTCAGGATCTTCTCAATTTGCTCGACGATGTCTTCGCCGCATTTCGCACCAACGTAGCGCTTCACGTCTTCGTCGCCGGCCAGCAGTGCCACGCCGACCGCCCTGGCCGGCAGGTCCGAGTTCCTTAGCAATTTGGCGGCGATGGAGATGGCTGATTCGACTCTGACCGGATAGGAAACGGACAGGCGGGGCGGCTGGGCCCCGGCCAGCGCCCGGCGGAAGGAGCCCACACCCTCCCCTTCCGTCGCGACCGTCGCCGTCACCGGAACGCCGAGCAGCGCGGCGAGCCTCTCCGTCTCGATGCGGATGCCCCGCTGACGAACTTCGTCCATCATGTTGATGTTCAGCAGCAGCGACGTCTCGTATTCGGCCAGTTGCAGCGTCAGCAGCAGCGACTTGCGCAGATTCTTCCCGTCGGCGACCAGCGCGATGATGTCCGGCTTCTCGTCGAGCAGGATATCCCGCGATATTCTCTCGTGCTCGGATTCGAGCATCATGCTGTTGATGCCGGGTGTATCGATGAGCTGAAACTCCGCGCCGGTCTCGGTCACGCTGCCCCGGCCGATCGAGATGGAAGTGCCGGGATAGTTCGCGACCTTCAACCGCTTGCCACAAACCCGGTTGAACAGCGTGGTCTTGCCGACATTCAGGTCGCCAAGCAGAAGAATCGACTTCTCAAGCTTCTCCTGCTGCTCCGCGGCCCTGCGCGACGTTGCGGGGCCTTCGCCGGCATCAGCGGCGCACGCGGCCGGCGCTGCTGGGGAAACTTGAAGGGTCGATGGCCGACTCATCTATTGGTCTCTCCAGACATAAATGTCGCCGGCGACGTCTTCTTCCAGCGCCAGTTCCGTCTGCTCACAAGAGATGACGTAGGAGGGAAATTTCTGATGAACCTTGAGTGTCACACCCGGGGTGAGACCGAACGAGGTGAGCTTGTGCAGCCGTGGGTGGCTTGAGGTGCTGACATAGGCGATCTTGGCGGTCCGGCCCGCTTCCAGTCGGCTGAGCGGGAGGACCACATTGTCCACTACGTCCTTTGCCTCGAAGCAGCACTTCCCCATGGGAATCGGCGCGCCGTGGGGACATTCCCGCGGATGGCCCAGAAGCGTGCAGATGCTCTCCGCTACTTGAGGTGCCAGAATGTGCTCGAACTCGCAGGCCCCCTCTTCGGCCTGCTGAAGCGGCATGTTCAGAACGTCCACCAGCAGCCGCTCCGCCAGCCGGTGTCGCCGGATCACCTGACCGGCCAGGTTCTTCCCTTCTCGGGTGAGCAAAACCATCTCGCCCTCGTAGGCGATCAGGTCGTCCTTCTCCAGAGCGGACAGCAGTTCCTGGTTGACGGGGACGTGGCAGCACTTTTTCAGCGCCTCGATATGATGGTCGTTTTTCTCACTGCAGGTCCAAAGCGCTTCCAGGACCTCTTCGACTTCACGATCGTTCATGGGGACTTTCCCTCTGCTCAACGCGCGTCCGACGCGCTGTCGCCTCCTGATCACACCTTCCCGGGAAAGCCGCTGGTGGCCCGGGTTTCTCCACTCTTCAGCACGAACAGCGCCTCCGCGCCGGGGCTCGCTTCAATCAGCTTGATCCCCCGCTCAAACCCGGCCACGAAGACGGCCGTCGAGAGCGCGTCCGCTTCGAGCCCGCTCCTGGCCAGCACGGTCACGCTTTGAAATACGTTCGGCGAACAGCCGGTACGCGGGTCGAAGATGTGGTTGTGCACGCGGTCGGGGCTGAACGTCGTGGCGTAGTCACCGCTCGTGGCCACGCAGCGGCCATCGAGGCCCGCCCGCGAGATGTAGGCCTCCTGATGCCGTGGGTGCCGGATGCCCACCGTCCACAACTCGCCGTCCCGGCGTCGGCCCAGGGCTCCGATCTCGCCAGTATCGACGAGCGCGTGCCGCACACCCTTGGCTGCAAGTGCCTCCAGCGCGCGGTCGGCGGCGAAGCCCTGAGCGATGCCGTTCAGAGTCACAGCGGTACCTTTGTGCTTGAGCTGGATACGATCCACACGCACTTCCACCCTGCGCCAGTCCACCAGCCGCCGGGCGCGTTCGATCTCGGCGGCGCTCGGTAGACGGCCGTTCTGTTTCGCGCTGGCATAGAGCGTCCACAGGGGCTGTACGGTGATGTCGAAGTCACCGCCGCTGGCAGCGGACATGGTCCGCGCTTTTTCGAGCACGCGCACCAGGTACGGATGAGGCCGAAGCAGCACGCCTTCCCGATTCAGCCGGCACAGTTGGCTCTGCGGGCGGTATAGGCTCATGACGGATTCGACTGTCTGCAGTTCCGCAAAGGCGGCCTGGACGGCCTCTTCCGCCGTCGTGCGGTTTTCGTGCAGCGCCAGGGTGGACATCTGGGCGCCCAGGGCGAAGCCGGTCCGCCCAGCCGCCTGGAGTCCGTCCGGCCCTGGAAGGGCGCCCCGGCCAAAGGGCCAAAGCAGCTTCCCCACGGCGGCCGCAGCTCCCGCCGCACCCAGCCCCAACAGGAGCTGACGACGGGTTAGCGGCGCTGCCTTCGGTGGATCAGTCATACCTGTTTCCTTCTCGCGACTTCGACTTTCAAGAACGCGAATCTCGAATCCCGAATTTCGAAGCACGAAATCCGAAACAAATCAGAAGTCTCGAAACACAAATGTCCAAAACATTACGCGTTCCGGTAAACGCGAAACCTCGACCTTCCAGATTGCACCGTTTTGGATTTCTTCCTTCGGTCATTCGAGTTTGTTTCGTGTTTCGCATTTCGGATTTCGAGCTTCGCTGAATGTCCAAAACATCATTCGCACTTATGCACTATTGCGCCAAAGATCTTCATCAATTCTGTGGCTTCCTGCACCAAACGCGCTCGTTCGGGCTCCACTTCACTACGGCCGCCCGTGTCGAGCACCCGCAGCCAGTAGCAGCTTTCCTTGGCCTCCTTGCGACAGATCTTGATACGCATCCTAAAGTCCTTCTTGCTCAGCGCCTCATTTGCCTCAATGTAGTTGGCACCAACCGAGCCTGAGGATCTGACAAGTTGCTTGGTATCCTCGACATTCGACATGGTGTGCGGCAACGTCTTTACAAAAGCGCGTACTCTGGTGGCGAACTCGAAAGTTCGATCCTCGAGATCGTAACGTTGTGGATTTCCTTCTTCAGTCATTCTGGTTCTGAATTCCGAATTTCGAAGTACGAAACCAGAAACAAATCAAAAGTCTCAAAACTCAAATGTCCAAAACATAACGCCCGCCGGTGAACGCAAAACCTCGACCTTCGAGATTGCACCGTTTCGGATTTCTTTTTTCGGTCATTCGAATTTGTTTCGTGTTTCGGATTTCGGATTTCGAGTTTCGTTGTTCGGTTCTTACCTTTGCTTTTCTCTCAACCCGGCCGTGCAACCCGGCACCGCCGCTTCAGTTGCTGAAAAAGAGCATGTTGATGCCCATAAACAGGGCCACCGCCCCAAAGAGTACATGTACCGTGACGGACGACATTCTCCTGGTCAGGGCCGGGCCGAGTTGGCTGCCGATGATCGACCCGGGGATAATGCAGAGCGCCACCAGGAAAGGCGTCCAGAAGTCGAAATGTCCTCCTCCAATACCCATGACCATGATGATCAGGCAAGCGATCGGCACCGTGACGCTGGCCTTGACCAGCGTATTGGCGATCGCGTTCTTGACCGGGATGCGGGCCAGCACCTGCTGAAGCGGGTTGCTGACCACGCCCCCGCTGATTCCAAGCATGGCGGACAGAAAGCCGCCGGGAAGGCCGCACACCACTATCTTCCACCCGCTGCGAACCGGCGCAGCGCCGCCACGCGACGACGTGACGGTCGCGTCATGCTCCCCTGCGGGGCCGCCGGGTGGCGGCAAGACATCCTCGTAGCGGAGGAGTATTCTTCTCACCATAACCACCGCGATGAACAACAGAAAAGCGCCCAACAGAAGCGTTAGAATGTCTCTGGGGAGGTAATGGCCGATAATCGCGCCAAAGATGATGCCCACGATGCTGGAAGGGATCAGAATCTTCACCACATCCATCATCACGAATTTGAGTTTCAGATATCTGTAGGAGGCGCCGAGCGCGACGACGAAGTAAGAGAGCAGCGCGGCAAACCGCGAGACCCCCGGGTGAAAACCAAAGAACAGCAGGAGAAAGCACATCTTGAGCACGCCGCCGCCCATGCCGAGCATGCCACCGAACGTGCCGGAAACCAGGCCCACTACGACCAGGCCCAGGATGTTCTCCGCCGTGAACGGAAAAACGAGATCGCACCCGGCCAATCGCGCCTGGTTGCCCGAGGAGAATGAGAGCCGGCTCTCCTTGCCGTGTGGCGAGGAGAACATGGCCAGTATGGCTATGAGACAGATCAACGCCCCCGCCGCGGCGGCGAAGGCCTGCTGGGACTTCGTCGTGAAGGTGTGGTTGCTCATGTTCCTCCTATGGCGTTACCTGTTCGAGCTTCGGCGGTTTTCGCGCCTCATCCTCGGGCTCAAAGAACAGCGGGGCCTCGAACCCATAAATCTTGGCGAATACGAACCCGGGGAACTTGCCAACCGCGGTGGACATTATGTTGGCGCGCTGGTTATAGATCATGCGCTGTTCGGCGATGTTGTTTTCGGCGTCCACCAGTGCATCCATGAAGCGCTGAAAGTTCTCGCTCAGCCGGAGATCAGGATAACGCTCAGCAACGGCGAAGACCCTTGAGAGCAAGGCGTCCAGATCACCCACCGTCATTTGCGGCTTTGAGAGCAGGGCGTCCAGTTCATTGGCCGGTTTTTGGCGTAAGCCATCCAGACCCTCAGGGGCCGTGGGCCCGGGGCTGTTCTGGCCACGGTTTGAGGGCGGGGCTTGCGTCGGCGGTGTTCCCGAGTCCGGACCCAGCATTTCCTTCCGCGTGTCCGTCGTGTGCGTGAAGATCTCCCTCTCATGCTTGGCATAGTCCCTGACCATCAGGCTCAGATTCAAGATGATGTTCATGCGGCGCTGGAGCTGCGTGTCTACCTGTGCCATGGCCTCCTGCACGTCGTACTCCATCGAAAGGAAGCTGTTGTAATAAAAGAAGAGGAAGAACAAGTTGAGGAGCGCAAACACCAATAGCGCTCTGAGTATATACCGTTTCCATTTCCCCTTGCCGGGCCGTGCAGCGCTGCTGTTCGGGTTCCCGCCGGAGAACCGTCCCGGGTACAGCGTTCTGAGAATCTTGCGCAGCGGGATGTCCATGAGTGTTACCTGAAGGAGCGTTTATGTCTCCAGTTCACCAGCGCTTCATGACCAGACGCTCAGCCCCCATATGTACGCGCTGGAAAACAGCAGAAAGACGAACATCAACGGCACGCCCACCTTGGCGTAGCTGACGAACGACAGTTCTGCAACCGGCCCCGACTCGGGTCCGCCCTTGATCCTCTTCACGAACTCCTCCACCTTCGTGAGCGCTACGGGGCCGGCGGTGGCACCCGTGACCGTTGCGCTCGAGCCCGCGCAGACCCCGAGCGAGAGCGCCCACCAGAACAGCCCATGCGGGCTCGATACGCCCAGTGCCATCACGACGGGGACAAAAAACGCCGTGGTCGGACCCGCGTTGAGGAAGGTCGTTGCGACGGCGGCCGTCCACATCAGGACCAGGGCGAGCCCCAGCGGGCCGCCGCCGGTAACATCCAGCATCCAGGTCGCGATGAAGTCCAGGAGGCCCGAGGCCGCGGCGTAGCCCACCAGCACAAACAGGCTGGTGAAGAAGAGGATGTCGCCAAAGCCCGCCTTGCCAATCAAGCGCGGCGCAGCCCGGTTCCACAGCAGGAGAATCGCAAAACCGCCCGCCAAAGCGACCGTGGCGGGAGCAATGCCGAGGGTGCCGCAGAAAAAGAACGCTATAAGAACGGCGATCAGCACGGCCAGAGCCGGCTTTCTCTTGCCCGCAGCGCGGGCCGAGGCCAGGGTCCCGATCTTCGATTGCGCGGCGGGCGGCGGCACCCCATTCCGCTGCCCGGAGACATGTGGTTGCCTCTTCTTCATGAACCAGATCGTGATGCCAAGCTGGACCAGGCAGGGCGGCATCATGTACAGCAGGAAGTCATGGAAATGCCGTCCGGTCTCAGAGGCGATCAGCATGTTGGGAAAGTCCCCGATCATCGACGACGCCCCGCCCAGGTTGGAGGAGACAATCTCGGCGATCACAAACGGCGTGGGATCGAAGCGCAACTCCCGCGCCAGGACCAACGTCACCGGCAAAATGACCAGAATCGTCGTAAGGTTGTTGATAAAGGCCGACAGAAAGAAGGTGGTGACGCACAAGAGCACCATCAGCCGCGGCCAGTCGCCACCCGACAGCTCGCCCACCTTGCTCGCCAGGCTGGCGAAAAAGCCGGTTTCCTCGAGGGCCACGGTAATCAGTCCCATGCCAAGCAGGAGTGCCAGCGTGCTCATCCGGATCGCCGCAAAGGCGCCCTGCTGATCGTAGAACCCGAACCCTATGCCCATGACGACGGAGAGAACCGCGCCGCAGCCGACGACGGCGACTCGATCGAGCGACGTGACGTACAGCAGTGTGAATACCGCGGCCAGTATCAACAGCACCACGCCGATGCTCAGGCCGAAATTCGGCGGTTCCCGCAGCATCACCGAAACCGCGGTCGCCCGCTGGGCTCTCAAAACGACCAGATCCGTTCTTCGCGAGCTGCCCGGAGTTGAAAGAGCGGCGTCTAGATCCGCCGGCGTGGAGACCGGCACGCCGCGCGCGCGCAGAATGACGTCGCCGGCCACCAGCCCGGCCGCACGGGCCGGCGAATGACTCCACACCCGCTTGACGCGGACGCCCGTTATGCCAGGGGAGGTCGCCGGGCCGGCGGCCGCAAGGTCCGCACCGAGCCACCACGTCCGGTCCGGCTTGCCCGCCGGCACGGATGGACGCGTTCCGGAAAACATCGCCCAGATCGCTGCGATTGCGAGCGCCCCGATGACCAGCACAGGGGCATATCTGTAAGGGCGAGCATCGCTCATGCTGACACGTCACATGCTTGCCGGCCGCGGCTCGGGCGTCATTCCAGCTCGAGCGCTTTCTTGAAGCATTCGACGGCCGAATCTCGATCGCCCATGCTTTCATAGCTGAATCCC
>DATKYV010000254.1:0-8155 GCA_035528275.1 Terriglobia bacterium
GATGGTGTAGTGCATTTCGGGCGAGCGCATATAGGCGAAGCGAAACAAGCCGTCGCCGTCTTTGTTGATGCAGGCTGCGATGTCGTCATGGGTGTTGAGAAGAATTCCGACGCCGCTCGAGGCCATCCAGAAAGGCGTGGCGTGGTTGGAGGTGGCGAGAAATGGGTCAGCGTTCCACTCGGCCGTTTCGAGCGGCCACTGGTGCGCGGCCGTGACCTCCCCACCGTACCAGTGGCCTGCTGAAGCGAGCGCAAAACTTTCGCCTATCCGCTCGACTTCCGACACTCCTTCAACTCTCGCGTGTACGTGGATTTGGTCGGGCAGTACTCGGACGCGATATGTGACCACCACCCCATCGCGCGACGTCCCAACGCGCAGTTCGAGCGACGCGCCTTTCTGTGCGAGACTGAGTAATCGTTTCATCGGCGCCGTTTGCGCGTTTGCGACCAAGAACCCGCCCCCTTCCTCGGGCGCGGCCAACACAATCTTTCCCCCCCGCCGGACTTCAAAACGGAAAGGGGCTCTGTGCACTAACAGGGTGTATCTCTCGGTCGCGGCTTCAATGTAGTCTGCGTGGTCACTGAGTTTCATTTGTCCCCAAGCCGGCAGATTGAGACAGAGGATAATCCCGAGAGCACAAGTCAGGCGGTAAATTGGGGGGATGCACCGAACGGGAATCGACATCGCGAGCGCAACCTCTTCTCCGAAAGGAGTAATTCCATCATTACTGCTTCCCGGGGGAAATCTCGAGTACCGGGTCGGGGCCGCCACCGGGGAGGGTCTTGAGGACGCGCACCACCTTTTGCTCCGCCACGTTTACAACATAAACTTCGTCGTCCCATTGGGCGGAAGCGAACGCAAGTTTCCCGTCCGGTGATAGATTGAGTGAAACAAGCCTGTTGGGAACGGGAATCTCAGCAATGACTTTTCGGCTCCGGGCATCGGCGAAGCCAATCTTCTGGCCTTGGAGCAGGGCATAGACCAACGTGCGGTCGTCCGGGGTGATGCCAAGGCGCACAGGGCCTTCGCCGGTCTTGATGTCGGCGACGCGTTTCCTTTGCTCCGTATCGATCACAGAAATTGAGCCTCCCTCGCGGTTCGCTACGTAGAGCACCTTCCCGTCGTTCGACAGCACACTGCCCTCGGGGCGCTCACCGACGGGAATCACCTTCACTTTGCCGGTCGTGAGATTGATGGCCGAAACGCTTGCCGAGCGGCTGTTGCTCACGTACGCCCACTTGCCGTCTCGGCCCAGCTTGACGATGTGGGAGGTCTTCCCGTTCGTGTTGTACGTCTTCAGCACCCGGCGGGCGGCCGGATCGATGGCCAGAAGTTGGTCGGGATTCTCCGTGGTGACGTAGAGCCGCTTCCCCTCCCGGTCAATATCGATGCCGTGCGGCCGGTGGTATTTGCCGAGAGCAATCTCCCCCACGTTCTTGCGCGTCCGCAGGTCCACAATCGAAACGGTGTTGCCACCCTCGCCGGTCACTTCGATCGCCATGGTTCCGTTGTCCGTGGTGTAGGCATACCGCCCGTCGGGCGAGAGCACCATCTCGTGAGGATGCTTGCCCACCGGGACACCCGCCAGGTGCTCGCCTTCCATCGTGTAGAAATCCAACGAACTCGCCCCCTTGTGGGATACGAGCAATAATCTTTCCTGCGCGGCGAGCGGTGAAATGACAAGGAACCAGATTAAAGGAATGAATCGAATCATCGGCTTACTCCGTCCGAGAGTACCAGGATTTGGTGTCATGCCCCAGGTGAGGCCCTACGGCGCGCCGCGGTCTGTGGCCGCCGACAGGTCAGCTTCGGGGCCAATCCGGCATTCCAGCCCCGTCATGATACACCCAGAGCGCCACTCTTACCGCGCCGCCCTTCATGAGCGATGCCGTGGATACAATCTGAATGCGGATGGGGGAGATGGAGCGACTTGCGATTTTCTGTTTCATGCGGAATGGGCTTAAACGAAATGTGGCTCCGGGACGCCGAGAACTCTGCGCAGGTAAGCCGATCGCGGCCTCAAGCCAGCCGCTACACCTGGCGCGTCGGGCCGAACACGTCAGCGATTTGGACGAGGCTGTCGCGGACCAGCTGGTCAACGCGGGTGGTGACGGTGCCGCCGCTTGCCCCGGCGAGCAGGCTTTCGGCGGGATCGTACTGGCCGAGGATGACGAGTTCGTTCGGCTTCCGGGCGTTGCGCACCACTTCGTCCCAGACGTGCTGATTGTAGACGCAGCCCGGGTCGCCGGCCTGCACGTCGTCCGTATAGCTCAGCGCGCGCGCCCGGCATCCTCCGCAGTAGGCGCGGAAGTCGCACACCACGCAGTGGTCGCCGCGATCTTCGCGGTTGGAGAGCAGGTCGAAGTAGGAGTTTTCCCAGGCCTCGGTCAGCTTCTGGCGTCGCACGTCCCCCAGCACCACGGAAGACATGTAGACGCACGGCGTGACTTTACCGTTCTGTTGGATCGAGCAGTAGCAGCGCCCCGCGCCGCAGCCGCCAATATATTTGGAGAGAACCTTCGCCTGCTTCCCTTTGCCCTTCCCCGCGTGAGCCGTGGCCATGAATCCGTCCGCCGGGCCGTGCAAAATGCAGGCGCGCGCAAACTGCGGCGCCGTTGACATGATCGAGATCTTGCCCTCCTGCAGGTGGCGGTTGAGAAGCCGGATAAGGGTTTCTCGTTCGGACGGAGTGATATCCATTTCCACCATGTCTTGCCCGCGGCCCACGGGGATGAAGTTGAAGTGCACAAACGTTGTGCAGCCCAGGTCCTTGGCAAGGTTGATCATCGCTTCGGCGTGGTGGAGGTTCAGCCGCGTCAGGCAGGCGGCCATGCCGGCGCGCAGGCCCGGAGTGGAGGCGGCGTTCCTGATGCCCGCGACTGTCCGCTTCCACGCGCCCTCCAGGCCGCGAAAACGGTCGTGTTCTTCCGGGATGATGGAATCGAGCGAAACTTCCACGTACTTGACGCCGGATTCCACCAGCCGCTGGCAAACTTCTTTGCTCAGCAGCGTTCCGTTCGTGGCGACGGTCGTATGAACGCCACGCTTCTTGGCGTGCTCGAGAACTTTCCAGACGTCCTTGGTCACCAGGGGCTCGCCTCCGGCAATGGCCAGGAAGGGCACGTACTCGTCCGCCATCTGGTCCACGAGGTCGAGTTTCAGCTCGGTGGGGAGTTCATCGGGTGCGGGTTTGTGACCTGCCTCCTGGTAGCAATGCTTGCAGGTCAGATTACAGGCCTGCGTGTAGTTCCAAGTCATAGCCTGAACTGCCCCCGCCGACATGGTACTCGGCTTGACTTCTCCGAGGAGGAGGTGAAACTCCCGCAAAAGCAAATGGGCCACCCGCTGAAGCAGGTGGCCCGAGTTGATTCTTGCGCGCTTCCGGGGGATTAGACGCTAACCTTCTCCGGTTCTCCCACCGGATTCGAACCGCCAATCTGAACAAGGTCCACTTTGGGTTTCTTGAGAACCATCTCCTCGTAGACCTGGCGGGCTTGCTGAGCTTCCCACGCCGCCTTTCTCCGCGCTTTTTCTTCCTCGGCGGCGGTCATGGGGACGTCGTGTTCTTTGGAGCGAACCCGCGCGGCATCCACGGGATTGACCTGAAGTGAATGCTGGGTCGAACCCAACTGAACGGCTTTCCCCTTGGCGTAGATTTCGTGCTTGCCGTGTGTCTTGTACCACTCGGCGACCGTGGCGTTCTTGTACATGTTCTCGATGATGTTCCGCCATCCGATGCCGGTGTTGTAGGCGCAGAAGGAAATCTCGCCGAGCTGCGTCGCATAGGGGATGATGCACATCTCGGTGCGACGGAAATCGTAGTTGAACAGATCCTGGAACCACATACCGGCGATGAAGAGGAAATTCCAGGGGTCCGAGCGGCGCTTCAGGGCATCCTCGATCGTGCGGTCGGGACTGGAATCGCCGTACTTCTTCTTGGTTTCACCGGTCAGCGCGTATGACTTGTCAAACTTCTTCAGCAGGTCGATGAGCGCCAAGCTGGGCGGCGCGGCGAAGGGCTTGTAGTTCTTCAGCAGCGCCAGGCCCATCATGAGGTTTGACATCCATTTGCCGCGTCCCGCGTCGGTGATCTTCTGAATGTCGCCGACCAAGCTCGGGATATCCAGGAACTGCGGTACCGGCGCCCACTCCTTGTTCTCCTTGTTGATCATCAGCGCCGTGCCCACGCCGCAGTTCGGGTGGCAGCCGCAGCTCACCTGACCCCACTGGGCCTCGGGCCCATGGACGAGGTCGGCAAAGTCGGCGAAAGCGCCCATCAGCGAAATGGGGAACCAGTCGCGGGTGGGCTCGGTGATTCCAACCTGCTTCTTGACGTCGGCGGCGAGGTGGGAAAGCGTGTAGCGCTGCCGCAGTCGCCGCTCGGGAGTGATGTCCTCGTCGCGGCCCGTGAACGAGACGGGCTGGAAAAGGCCACGAAGGCGATTTTCTTGGGGTTCTCCCGGGCGAAGTTGATGATGGGACCGACCTGATCGTTGTTCACGCCATTGACGAGGGTGATGACCAGGATGATCTCAATCCCCGCCTCGTGCATGTTTTCGATGGCCCGCAGTTTCACGTCAAACAGGTTGCCCGCCTGGCGGTGGCTGTTGGCGTCGTTGCCGATTCCGTCGAACTGCAGGAACGCGTAGCGGAGCCCGGCGTCGAAGGCGCGTCGGCAGAAATCCTTGCTCTTGGCGAACTCGATGCCGTTGGTGGCCGCCTGGACGCTGTTGTAGCCCAGCTTGCGCGCGTACCGCACGGCGTCGACGAAATAGGGCGACATCGTGGGCTCGCCGCCCGAAAACTGTACGGACATCTGCCGCCGCGGCTTGATCTGGAGCGCGTTGTCCAGGATCTCCTTGACGTCTTCCCATGTCAGTTCGTGGACGAAGCCCACCTGGTTGGCGTCCATGAAGCAGGGGTCGCACATCATGTTGCAGCGGTTGGTAAGGTCGACGGTCAAAACTGAGCCGCGGCCGTGCTTGATGGTGCTCGATCCATGATTGTGCAACCTCTCGTCGTTGTGGGCCCGGATGTCGCGCCCGGGGAAGTTCTTCTCGACCCACGCCAGGAAGTTGACGTCCACGGCCATCATGTCTTCGTAGTGCCCGTGGATGGGACAGTCCTTCACCATCCACACCTGGCCGTCGCGCTCGATGATATTGGCTTTGACCTCGCCGACTTTCTCATTGAGGAGCGAGCGCCAATTCTTTTCGCCACTCAGGATCTTCTCGCGAGCATCTTTCACACACCCCGGACACAGCGAGTCGGTGGTCCGGGGCCATCCCAGTTGAGGCTTGGTTTTTTGCCAGGACTTCAGAAGCGGCTTTTCCGACCACTTCGGCGTGAAAGATGGATTGGGCTTGTATTTGTTGAAGAACTGAATCGAATCGAACGCAGCCCCGGCCGTCAACGTGACAGCCCTGTCCACGTATTTCATCAGCCGCTGACCTTTGATTCTCGGCATGGTCTTAACCTCTCAATTGGGATGATTCCCAGCCGTCCTTTCATGAACGGCCCAAATCTCGAAGCAGGAACACAACGGAACGCAGTGTGGTACTCGTCTGCGCAAACACCGCCGCGTTGCTCTTTTCCTTACCCCTATTGTTTTTCTAGCGGTCATCCCCGGGGCTCTCGCCCCGGACAGCCCTGAGCTTCAATCCACTTTTCTGCAGTGCTGGGTGTCAGCGAAACGGAAGCTCATTGTCCGCGTTTTGGAAGCCCAGCAGAAACGAAGGGACCATACCCTCGGAGAACACACTCTAGGGAATCGGCGGGGTGGGGAGTAAGGACTTTGCGCCGAACGGTTGTTTTGGAAGGTCGGACGGTACAAAAAGTCATTCGAGCGGAACTGTGGCAATCTCCTTAGAAATCAATATGTTGCCTCATACTTCAAGGTTTGATTCTCCAGGGCGTGTGGTTGGCGAGATTCCTCTCCCTCCATCGTCCACCGGTGTGGGCGCTTCCAGAGAATCCGGCTCATTACTCTGCGCTTTACAAATCCATGGCATTCGTCTAGCCTTCGGGGCAACTGCACACGCGAGGTGACCAATGAAGTTGAATCGGCGCGATTTTCTGGGGCAAGCTGGTGCAGCGGGTCTTGCAAGCGCATTTGTTCCCAATCGCTCTGTGGCCGGCGGGCTGGCGAGCAAGGGGCCGCGGGTTCGGATTGGCGCTTCAACCTACTGCTACTGGCATTTCCGCGGGGAAAGGACCCCCATCGAGTCGGTGCTTTCCCGGGCCGATGCCTTGGGTCTTGACGGGGTGGAGATACTTCACGTTCAGATGGGCGAAGAATCGCCAGCCTACTTGAATTATCTCAAGCGCACCGCGTTCCGCCTGGGCCTGGACCTTTATCTGCTTTCGACCCATCAGAGTTTCGTTTCGCCGGACCAGGGCGAGCGGAATCGCAACATCGAGCACACGAACTACTGCATTGATCTTGCCAATCGATTGGGAATTCCCTCCATTCGCATCAACTCTGGGCGGTGGGGAACCATCAAATCCTTTGACGAGCTGATGACGCGTCGGGGTGAGGAACCACCGTTGCCCGGATACACCGACGACGACGCTTTCGATTGGGTGATTGCGTCGATCGAGAAGTGTGTTCGCCGGGCCGAGGAGTCCGGTGTCACGCTGCTCATTGAGAATCATTGGGGACTATCGCGCAAGCCGGAGGGCGTTTTGCGTATTTGGGACGCGTTCCGCTCCCCCACCCTTGGCATTCTCATGGATACGGGCAACTTTCTTGAAGATCCTTATGATGAACTCGAGAAACTTGCTCCTTACACCGCCCTCGTTCAGGCAAAGACCTACTACGGAGGGGGCGAGTGGTATACGCTCGATCTGGATTACCCGCGCATCGCTTCCATCTTGCGCAAGGTGAACTACTCGGGATGGATTTCCCTGGAATTTGAGGGCAAGGAGGATCCGAATACCGCCGTGCCCAAGAGTATCGCGATGTTGAGAGAGGCTTTCGCCTGAATCCCGCGCTCGGGGAAGCCGAAGCAAGGGTTCGTTGGGAGGTGAATTGTGCATCGAAATGGTTATGCGGTTTTTGGAATTCTTCTTCTCGCCGCACTGGCAACCCCGCTGCGAGCGGCGGACGAGTGGAAGCCGCTGTTCAATGGCAAAGACCTGAGCGGCTGGAACCACGTCGGTCCGGGGACGTTCCTCGTTGAAGACGGCATGCTGAAGACGCTGGGGGGCATGGGGTTGCTCTGGTACAGCGGGGAGAAGATCGGGAATTCCGTCGTGCGGGTTGTCTACAAGACCTCTCACCGCAATGACAATTCCGGCGTTTTCATTCGAATCGAAGGGGAGCCGTGGGACGAGTGGTACGCTGTGCACCACGGTTACGAAGTGCAAATCCTCGAGGAGCCGCCTGCCGGCATGCCCACAGATCCCTGGCATACGACCGGCGCCATCTACTCTCTCTCTCAGGCGAAAACCGGTGTCGCCAAGCCCGCCGGCGAGTGGAACACAATGGAGATTACGCTTGACGGCCCAACCACCATCGTGACGCTCAACGGAGAGAAGGTGAACGAGTATCGGGAAGGGCAGGAAGTTCCGCCCCGCAAGCGGTGGTATGAGCCGGAGCGTGGGCCTCGTCCTGATGCCGGCTTCTTCGGCCTGCAAAACCACGACGTGGAATCCGTCGTTTATTTCAAAGAGGTTAGCGTCAAGCCGCTCGAGAAGTAACCTTACCCTGGCTTTGCTCGCAGACCACGGGAGCGGCCAGGATCTCATTCGTCCTCTCCCCTCAACGGAGAAATCCGGCCGGTTCAATGGAGGTCGGAATCTCCGGCCCCCCGCGCTATCATGTTGGGCGTGGGTCGCTCCGCGCTCCTCAAACAACGCGCACTCGAAATCGGATTTGACCTTGTCGGCGTCGCGCCGCTCGCCGCCTGGAAAGACCTGGAATTCTCACGGAAGTGGGTTGAGCAGGGCTTGGGCGGCGAGATGCGGTATCTCGAGAATCCCAAGCGCCAGGACCCGCGCCGCCTATTGCCTTCGGTGAGGTCTGTCATTTGCGTGGGACTCATTTACAACACGGATTACCCGTACTCCACAGAGGCAGTAGGCAGTACGCAGAAGGCAGTAGGCAGCGAACAGCAGCCCATCGACACCCGACCCTCTCCCTCTGGGAGAGGGC
>DATKYV010000255.1:0-6514 GCA_035528275.1 Terriglobia bacterium
ACATGAAGAATCCAACCAAGTTCAACAGGACCGCGACCGTCATCCACAGCCCCGTGCTGAAACCCAGGTGCCGCGAATCCGAGAACACATAGCAGAGGATGAAGGTGATGCCCGCCAGAATGGACGCCAGAATAGCAGACTGGGCGATGAGCACCTTGCTCTCATCGTAGACAAAGGCCACCGGCAAAGCGAAGTAAAGGGCGAGGAAAGCCGCCGCCCCCACGCCCAAAATGATGGCCCAGTGCACGCCGCTCAGCACCGGTACACGGGACGGTGAGGAATCCAGCAAGCACTCGTCAAACATGGTTCCAAACCTCCTTCTGCATTCTGCCTGACCCGCGAGTCGCGCGTTCCCCGGCCCCGGCGACTGAAAAGCTATCGGCGGGCGCCGGCGGTCTGCCGGTCGAGGACTCGCGGCTTTTCACCAACCCCGGTCTTCCCAAATCGCTCTTGGAGGCCCACCAGAATAGGGCTGGCGATTGCGATCGAAGAGTATGTGCCGATGATAACTCCAACCACCAGGGCCAAAGCAAACCCGTGGATGACCTCTCCCCCAAACAAATAGAGGGACAACACCGCGAGAAGCGTCAGCCCGGAGGTCAGAATCGTCCGGCTCAGGGTCTGGTTGATGCTGCGGTTGACCAGGTCGATGAAATTTTCGCGTTTGCTGATGTGGATGTTTTCACGGACCCGGTCAAAGATTACAATCGTATCGTTCATCGAATAGCCCACCAGCGTCAAGAGGGCGGCAATAACCGTGAGCGAGATCTCTTCCTTCAGCAGGGAGAAAATACCGATCGTAATGAGAACGTCATGAAAGACGGCGATGACCGCCGCTACCCCATAGATTAGCTCAAATCGGACCCAAATGTAAACGAGCATCGCGCCCAGGCCCGCCAGGGTCACGTAGAGGGCTTGGCGGCGCAAATCGGTGCCCACTTTGGGTCCGACAATCTCGGTATTCCGCACCGCAAAACTGGAAAGGTAGAAGTCCTTGGCCAGCGTTTCCACGACGGCCGGCGTCACTCCGGGAACGGCGGTCAATTGTTGGAAGTCCGCAATCAGGCCGCTTCGCGGAGGACTATTGCGGAAGCCGACGATGGCTTCCGACAAATCGCGGTAGGATCCCATCGCCACCTCGGTTCCTTGGGACGCCAGCCGGAGCGGGTCGTCGGCAACCAGGTGTTCGGAAACCGTCTGCGGGCTGGCATTGTTGAAGTCGAGTTTCCCTTCCGGCCCGGCCCCGAACATGGATCCGAGTGCGGTTACAATCGCTCGCTTGCCTGCATCCAGAGCTTCGGCGGAAGACGTCTCTTTCAAGTCCAGGCCGATGATCACTTCGTTGTCCGCGGCGGGGCCGAAACGCTGAATGGTCGCTTCACCCCGGTTCTGCTTTCTCAACTCCGCCCGGATGCCGTCCAGGTTGGGCTGCTTGGCGAATTTGACGTAAACCAGGGTGCCCCCCCGGAAATCAATTCCGTAAAGAATTCCGCCATGGGCTGCAATAGCCGCGATCCCCGCACCCAGGAGGACCAGGGACAGGACGATGAAGTACCACTTCTTGCCCATCCAGTCAATCTTTGGCTCGTGGAAAAACTCCATACTACTCCCGTCCTTCTTTACCACCAGTTACTGACACCAGCAAACCTCCGAATGTTCCACAAAGTCTTCAGATACTGAGCGCTTCACCCCTCTCGCGGCGCGAGAGAATATAGTCGAAAATAATCCTCGATACAAAGACCGAGGTAAAAAGATTGGCCAGCAGGCCGATGGTCAAAGTTACAGCGAATCCGCGGATGGGACCGGTTCCGAAGGTGAACAGAATCAAGGAGGACACAATCGTGGTGACGTGCGTATCGATAATCGTCGAAAACGCGTGTTCAAAACCGCCGGCCACGGCTGCACCCACGGTTTTCCCGAGGCGCAATTCCTCGCGGATGCGCTCGAATATAAGCACGTTGGTATCCACACCCATACCAACCGTCAGGATGACCCCCGCGATTCCCGGCAGGGTCAGCACGGCGCCAAAATAGGCCAGAGCCGCGATGAGGATGAGGAGATTCAAAATCAAGGCCAGGTCGGCGTTAATGCCCGCCCCGCGATAATAAATGAGCATAAAGCCCATCACGGCCACAAGACCCACAATCGAGGCCACAACCCCATGGCGAATGGAGTCCGCCCCAAGGGAGGGGCCCACGGTCCGTTCTTCCAGATACTTGATGGAAGCGGGCAGGGCTCCGGAGCGCAGCACCAAGGCCAGATCCCCCGCCTGCTGAGTCGTGAAGCTTCCCGTGATCTCGCCACGATCACTAATCTGCCCCTGGATAGTCGGAGCGGAAACCACGCGATTGTCTAAAACAATGGCCAGTTGCTTCCCAATATTCGCGCCGGTCACTCGCGAGAACCGGGCGGCACCGTCCCGCGTCAGGGTAAAACTTACTGCCGCCCGACCGTTCATGTCCTTCGAAGGCACAGCCCCGCTCAGGTCGCGCCCGGTGACGGCCGCAATCCGATTGAGGACGTACCAGGCCTCCCCGCCCGCGTTGTCACCCGACTCGCGCTTCCCGGGAAGGAGCTGGGTATCCGGAGGAAGAATTCCCCCGTGTGAGGCGAGGGCCGAATCGCGGGTGCTGAACGGGCCCTCCTGGACGAGCTTCAGCTCCAGCAACGCCGTGGACTGCATGATGTCCTTGACGCGCGTGGGGTCGTCCACGCCGGGCAGTTGGACGACCAGCTCAAAGTCCCCCTGGCCGTATTCGGCGATGGTCGGCTCCGTCACCCCCATCTGGTCGATGCGATTGCGGATGGTGTTCATCGCCTGCTGCATGGCCTGGGCGCGAATCATGGCAGCGGCGCTGGGCTTCAGGGAAACCTCCCGGGCCGCCTGGTCACCGGGCACACGCGTCAGCTCCCAGTCGGAAAACTGATCGGCCGCCAGGCTGCGCAAGTCCTCGGATTTCTCCTGGGGGGTTCCCTTAATCTGAATGTGGGTGCTGTCGGTCTTCTGAATGTCGGAATAGGGAATATTCTTGGCCCGCATTTCATCGCGCAAACGCTCCAGGGCCTGGTCGCTGGTGATGTTGACGGCGTCATCGACTATCACCTGAAGGATCAGGTGAGTTCCCCCCTTCAAATCCAGGCCCAGCCGGATGCGTGAGCGGACGTTTTCCTCGAGTTGTTGGAGGTTCCGCGGGAACCCGATAATCCCCAGGATGCAAGCCATTATCACCACGATGGTCAGGATCGTACGATTTCTAATCTTGGATTCCATAAGTGATTTTCCGGGTTCTACTCGGGTTGCGGGACCAGCCTACTTCTTTCCTTTCCCGGCCGCCTCCTTCGCCCCGGAGCCTTCGTCCTCGGAGGCTTGCAGGCCGGAAATCGCGCTGCGCGCAACGTCAACCCTCACCTGGTGTGCCACCTCGAGCTGCAAGACGTTGGTGCTTCGGAAACCCACGATCGTGCCGTAGATTCCTCCGCTGGTGACCACCCGGTCCCCTGTCTTCAGGTTGGCCAGCATCTCTTGCGTCTTCCGCCGCTGCCGCTGCTGGGGAAGGATGAGCAGGAAATAGAAGATCGCGAAGATGAGAATGAAGGGAAGGAATTGGACGAAGATCCCACCCGCGCCGGGGTCGGCCGCCAGAACAGGAGGTTGCACAAACCAGCTCTCGATCAAGGTCGGTAGGTTTAGCGAAATTGGAATCCTGCTCCGGTCGGACAGGATTCGCAGGGTTCGTCGGTCTGGCTTTCCGGGATCGCTTCAGGAATGAGTGAGATCGGCTAAGTCCCCGTACGCACCCTAGAACAGAAATTCTCAAATCGACCAGACCTAATAGCCTGCCTAATTTTCCGCATAGTGTCAAGGTAAAAGTGCAGGTTGTGGTGCGTGGCCAGAATTCCCGCCAGCATTTCTCCCACCACGAAAAGGTGCCGAATGTAGCTGCGCGAATATCGCCCGCAAACCTCGCACTCACAGGCCGGGTCGAGAGGCTTGGCGTCCCGGGCGTAGCGCGAGTTCTTGATAACCAACTTTCCTTCCGACGTGAAAACACATCCGTTTCGCGCATTGCGGGTGGGCATGACGCAATCGAACAGGTCAATGCCGCGCGCCACGCACTCCACCAGGTCGGCCGGCGTTCCCACGCCCATCAAGTATCGCGGGCGGTCTTCAGGAAGAAACCCGGCGGTGAATTCGGCCACGTCGTGCGTTTCGCCTTTGGGCTCTCCCACTGAAAGTCCGCCGATGGCATAACCCTCGAAACCGATTTCCAGCAGTTCCTCAGCGCTCTCCCGCCTCAGGTCCTTGTCCACGCCGCCTTGGACGATCCCGAACAGCGTCGAGCCCCCGCCAACTTGCTCCCCACCCGCCCCCTGCTGTTCGAAATAGTCTTTGGAGCGGCGCGCCCACCGCCCCGTCAGCTTCGTCGCCCGGCGAAGGGTTTCGTGACTGGAGGGGTATTCGACCAGCTCGTCCAGCGTCATGATGATGTCCGCCCCCAGCGCCAGCTGAATCTCCACGGCGCGCTCGGGCGAGAAGAAGTGCGATGAACCGTCCAGGTGCGATCGGAACCAAACCCCGTCTTCGGTGACCCGCCCCAGGCCTTTGAGGCTCATCACCTGGAACCCGCCGCTGTCAGTGAGGATGGGGTGCGGCCAACCCATGAACCGGTGCAGACCGCCCAATTCGCGGATCACCTCGGGTCCCGGCCGCAAATAGAGATGGTAGGTGTTGGCCAGCAACATCTGCGCGCCGAGGCTCTCCAACTGATCCTGGGTCAGGCCTTTTACAGTCCCGGCCGTCCCCACCGGCATGAAGGCAGGCGTCTCCACCACGCCGTGGGGGGTGTGGAGTAACCCGGCGCGCGCCCGCGTGGCCGTATCCCTCGCCACAATCTCAAATCGCAGTGCCATGATCAGTCAGGAATATCAGGATACAGGTGGGAAAGGCTTCTGTCGATTCAACCCTGTGAGCCCACGCCCTATCGGCCCACGCAGGTGAGAATCTGTCCCTCAAATGGCCAGCACCCGCCGGTGAACACACCTGTGGGCTGTGCCAGCGCGGTTGCACGGCGTGACGACGAGGGCGGCACTCAAGAGGTCAGCGCCGCAAGGCCGACTTTGCCCACGATCCACACGGCCCACAAACCAAGGTAGACCAAGAAAATCGACTTCGCTTTCACCTTCCGGCCCGAAGCCTCTGAAAGGCCAATCCCCAGCAGAATCAGGCCCCAAATCGTGAAGATATCCACTGAACCTGCCAGGGCGAGAAGTGGTTTCGAAGTTTCCAGGGGATTCAAGAAGAATCCGACGTTTGTGGGCATGGGATTCTGCGCGTTGAACCGTTCAACATCTCCGAAGAGAATCACCGCCAAGCCGGTCAATACCCCAAGGACGCCCACCAACTGCGAGTAGCAAGTGACGGAGAAGGCCGTCTTGAATTTGAGCTGCGCGCCGAAGAAGCTGTTGAGGATGGCAAGCCCGATGCCGGCGACAATGAGCAGGTAGATTGGCGCAGCCACCACTCCCATGATGTGGGCGATAATCCCCGCAATGCCCGCGCCCTGGCTGACAGCCTGCTCCAATTGCTCTGAGCTCATCCGGGCGGCTTGGCCTCCTTGCTCAAGTTGATTGCGGATAATCCGCTCCATCCCGACCTTGGCCAGCATCGTCTCGGTAAACACCACCCCCGAAATCACGGTCACGGCGAGCGGCCAGATGATGTCCGGCCGCCGGACAATGTCAGCAAAGGTCTCTCCGGGCTCGATAAATATGCCGGCGAATCGCGCTGGAAATGACATTGAGGCCGGCGCCTCCCCCAATTCGGTCAGAGATTCGCCGCCTTTGCTTTCGACGCCTTTCTCCTCGAGGGCTCTGGCGATCGCCGCTTCAGGCGATTGCGCCTCGACGGTCTCAACTACCTGGTAACCTCGTTTGGCAAGCGAATTCCTCCTCCACTCGTTCCCGTTGAAGCCGACGATGAGAACGACGACAAGCGCTACTACACCGCCAAATATTGCGAGAACAGGTTCACCGGAAAAGTTGAGAATCTGGATGACGAACCAGGCAAGAAGCAACAAGCCTCCAATACCGGGAAGCCCCTTGGCGAAGGCCCAGATCCAAGTGAAGAAAAATCCTGGCCAAGAGAAACCGTGTTTCACAGCTTCATATCCTTTGGTCGGGTGACGGTAGACGGCGAATGTCCTCATCGTGGCCTCCTTTCTCATCCCCCCCCAATGTGCCACACCAAAAGTCCCGCTCAGCAGAGAGTACCGCCGTGGATGTGTGCCTAGTAGTGTTTGGCCACGGTTCCCGCGGCGGCGTTGGTTCATTCATGAAGAAACCTCCCCAGGAAGGATTGGCGAGGAAGGGTCCTAAAATCCGCACGGAAAGATACCAGCCTGGAGTCACCGAATCAAGGGACGAACTTCCCAAGTGGGTAATCCAGCCCTGCAGGAGCTGTTCATTTCAAACGCTGGGGCGCGCTCGACTGCCCTTCTTGACCTTTGAGACCTCA
>DATKYV010000256.1:0-12539 GCA_035528275.1 Terriglobia bacterium
GCGGATCTTGCGCGCTTTCTGCTTGACGATGCTCTCGCCCATGGTCACCTGACCGTCACCGCCCATGGCCAGGCGGTCTCCTTGCCGCACACAGAGTATCGTCGTCCCGTGAAATGCCGCCGGCTTACTCACACAACCTCCGAACGTCTATTATAGCAGACGGCTGCTTCCTCATCCGCCCGGGGTGAAATAGTTAGGAGGGAATTCCCTGTTGTATTCCGCATAGTTGCGGAACGTCTCGCCGTAGCGCCGCCCGTCCATGAGGCGCGTGATGTGGAAGGGCGTCTGAATCCCCTGAATCGGGCGATAATCACTGTAGACGTCGGCGAATTCCTGCCATTCGTGCGTTTCCGGGTCCTGCACGCGGTATGTGATCCGGATGGGCAGAAACCTCGTCTTGTGAAGATAGACTTTGATGCGCACCTGCCGGCCATCAACGATTTCCACGACGCGGGCGGGCAGGTTATCCACAAAATCCGTTCCGCCGTTCTGAATCAGAAGGCCCGGCTCGCGAATGACCTCGCGCAGCGTGTTTTCCAGGCTGTAGCGGTTGGCCACCATCCATCGGTGGACCTGATCGGGTTTCTGGCGAATTACGCCGAAGCGGTCGAGCTGCCAGCCACGCTCGCCGTTATTCACCAGGACGACGGCGTTCTTTTCCCCGTATCCGAACCGCCGTTTGTGGGGATACTCATCCGTGTTCTCGAATTTGGCAAAGCCGGAGGTGGCGCCTTCCGAGATTATGAAAACCCGGCCGCGCGTCGTCAGGTTCTTTGCCTGGAGAAACGCCGGTCCCCCCATCGCCTGAACAGCTTTGTCCAATAATTCCTTGGCGACGGGGTTGATTTGTTCGATCGATGCCCCTTGATTCTGGCCGGCGCCCAGACCGCTGAGCGCGGATGTCGTCAACACAACGCCCAACGCGGCACAGGAGATTCGCGCCACACGGCCAATTTCAGTTTTCCTACCCACAGAGAACGCTTCCTCCGTTGACGTTCAGAATCTCGCCTGTCATGTATGATGCCAATTCAGAGGCCAGAAAGAGTATCGGCAGGGCGATTTCTTCCGGGCGGGCAAAGCGGCCGAGCGGGATCGTTGCCAGTGCTTTGCGGTGTTCGCGCCGGTCCCGCACCACAGGTTCGCACATGTCGGTATCCACCCAGCCGGGCGCGACGCAATTGATGAGAATGCCGTGGGGGGCGAGTTCAGTGGAGAGACCCTTGACCAGGCTGATGACTCCGCCTTTGCTCGCTCCGTAGTGGCTGTGGAACGCTTCGCCGCGCTGGCCGGCGGTCGAGGAGACCACGATGATGCGGCCGGATTTGCGCCGGATCATGTGCCGCGTCGCGTGGTGAATCACCGAGTAGACACCCTTGAGATTGATGGCCAGCATCTCGTCCCACTGGCGCTCCGTCATCCTTTCGATGGGTGCGGGGGCAGAATTCCAGATTCCGGCGTTGGCCACCAGAATGTCGAGGCGCCCGAATTGGTTCACCGCTGCCTCCACGAGTTTTTTCGCCTCGGACATCTTTGAGACGTCGGCGCGGAAGGCAATGACGACCTGCTTTCTCGCCGTGCATTCGCGCGCGATTTTCTGCGCTGCGCCAGCGGCCCGGCGATAGTTGAAGACCACCTTCGCTCCCGCCTCGGCAAAAGCTTTTACCGTGGCCGCGCCGATGCCGCGCGAACCGCCGGTGACGACGGCAATCTGGTTTTCAAGTCGGATTTGCATAGACTCTGCTTCGCGCCACCATGACCCTACCGGACAGCGGGGGCGAGGGCATGTGCGGCCGGCACGTCGATTCGCAGCCTCCCTTCGAGCAGCGCTTGCTTGATGGCCCCTACAAGAAACAGCGACCCGCAGGCGAGGATCGCCCCCTCTGGCGGGCTTGCTTTCCAGGCGAGCTCGAGGGCCCGGGCGGGGTCCGGCTCGATGACCGTGTGCTCCGCCCGATGGGTCGCGGCGGCCAGAATTTCTTCCGGAGTGGCGGCGCGCGCCTGCTCGGGACGCGTCAGATAGATTTCTTCGGCAAGTGGGAACAAAATTCCGCTAATTTCCCCGATGGCCTTGTCGCGCATCGAGGCGTAAACCAGCCGCAGGGGGCGGCCCTTCAAGTGTTCTATCACGAACCCTGCAACCTCGCGCGCTCCTCCGGGATTGTGCGCCCCGTCCAGCACTACCAGCGGCTGGCGAGCCACCACTTCCAGCCGGCCGGGCCAAGCGGCTTCGCGGACGCCCTCGTTGAAGGCCGAGCGTGGGATCTTCAATCCTTCTTGGGAGAGTTGACAGGCGGCGCACACCGCCGCCACGGCGTTTTCCACTTGAAACCTGCCGAGCAGGGGAGAGGTCAGGTCAGGGAAGAAGTCTCCGTCCACTGCCAGGTCGAACGCGTAACGCCCCTCCACGCTGCGAAGCTTGTCCAAGCGGGTGAAGCTCGCGGTTTCGATCAGCGGCGCCCCGAGCTCGGCGCACCGGCGTCGAATGACCTCCGCGGCCTCGCCGGGCGCGTTGGTGGAAACCACCGGTCGTTGCGAGCGGATCACTTCCGCCTTTTCGCGGGCAATCGCGGCTCGTGTTGTGCCCAGGTATTCCTGGTGGTCGAGGTCGATGTTGGTGATGACGGCGACGGAGGGATCGGTGACGTTCGTGGCGTCCAGCCGCCCGCCCATGCCCACCTCGAGCACGGCGAAATCAACTTGCGCGGCGGCGAAATGTTGGAACGCTGTGGCCGTAAGATACTCGAAGAAGCTCGGCCGGTGTTCCAGGCGACCCTCTTCGAGCAGCCGGTCCACCGTGGCGGCCGCCAGTGAGAACGCCCGGGCAAAATCTTCGTCGGAGACCTCCGCGGCGTTCACGCCGATCCTTTCGTTCACCCGAATCAGGTGGGGAGAAGTGTAAAGGCCGATCCGGTAGCCCGCGCGCTGGAGGATGCTCGCCAGGATGGCGGCGGTCGAGCCCTTGCCGTTTGTCCCCGCGACGATGGCCGTGCGGTATCGTTTGTGCGGGTTGCCGAGCCTGGCCAGAATTCGGGTGATGGCTTCCAGACCGAACTTCACCCCGCGCAGCTCGTGGCCCAGGTGGGCGAGATAGGTCAGGCATTCGGAGTAGTTCATCCGCGTTCATCCTTCGAGGCGCGGCCGCTTTCCCGCGACCCTCAGGGATTCCAGGCTCCAAGGAGATTCAACGATCGAGCGAGGTAAGGCTTCTGTTCTTTGCGCGGCACGATGGCGTCGATCATGCCGTGGGCGAGCAGAAACTCCGCGCGCTGGAACCCTTCGGGGAGCTTCTGGCGAATCGTCTGCTCGATCACCCGCGGTCCGGCGAATCCAATCAGGGCGCCCGGCTCGGCGATATTCAGGTCTCCAAGCATTGCGTAGCTGGCCGTCACGCCCCCCGTGGTGGGGTCCGTCAGGACGGAGATGTACGGCTTGCGTGCCTCCTCCAGTCGGGCCAGGCCGGCGCTGATTTTGGCCATCTGCATCAGGCTGATGGCCCCTTCCATCATCCGCGCGCCGCCCGAGCAGGAAATGATAACCAGCGGCAGCTTCTGTTGGATGCAGCGGTCGATGGCGCGCGTGATCTTCTCGCCCACCACGGCGCCCATGCTTCCCCCGATGAAACTGAATTCCATGGCGCAGATGATGAGCGGCTTGCCCTCCAGCAGCCCTTCGCCGGTAATCAGCGCGTCCTTGAGGCCGGTCTGCTTTTCGGCCTTTTTCAGCCGGTCGCGGTAACTCTTGGTGTCGCGAAAGCCCAGGGGATCCGTAGAGGCCAGGCGCGCATCGTGCTCAGCGAATTCGCCGTTGTCGAACAGCATTTCCAGGCGCGGCCGCGCGCTCAGTTTGAAGTGATGATTGCATTTGGGACAGCACTGGAAATTGGCATCCAGGTCCTTCTTCCAGAGAATCTGCTTGCACCCTTCGCACTTCACCCACAGCCCTTCGGTCTGGACACGCTTCTCTGGCCGTGCTTCGAGTGCCTTCTTTTCTTTGCGAAACCATGCCATAGGTCATCTCCGCGCTCAGTATTCGATTCCGCGCTGAGCGACGATACCTTTTTGATAAGGATGCTTGACCTCGCGCATCTCCGTCACCAGGTCGGCCATTTCCACCAGAGAGGGATGAGCGTTTCGGCCGGTGAGGATCACATGGACCATCTCGGGCTTCTTCCCCAGCCTTTCCGCCACCAAAGCAGGATCAAGCATCTTGTAGCTGATCGCATAGTTGATTTCGTCGAGGATCACCAAGTCGTATTCCTGGCTCGCGATCTTTTCGCTGGCATACTTCCAGGCTTCCTCCACCATCCGGACGTCTTCCGGGTCGGGTTTCTCAGCGCCGACCTTCACAAATCCGCGGCCCATGGGCAGAATCTTGAAGCGGCCCTCGCCGAGCATTTGTGCGGCGTCCAGTTCGCCATAGTGCCAGGAGCCTTTGAGGAATTGCACCATCAGCACCTTCAGCCCCTGGCCGACCGCCCGCAGCGCCGTCCCCAGCGCGGCCGTCGTTTTGCCTTTGCCCGGCCCGGTGTGGACGATGATCAGTCCCTTTCTGGTTTCCGGCAAGCTCACCTCACGTGAGTTCGGCGGCCTACCGCGGGTAGGGAAAGCCGCGCAGGATGGTGAATCCGCGATAAATCTGCTCGAGCAGGAGCGTGCGCGCCCAATCGCGCGTCAAGGTCATTCGCGAGAGCGAGAGGAGGACGTCCGCCTGATTTCTGAACTGGGTTGAGAAGCCGTCCGGTCCTCCCACCAGAAACGCCAGCTCGCGCGTGCCGCGCAAGGCCTGCCGCCCCAGCCACTCCGCAAACTCCGCCGAGGTCCACTCGCGGCCCCGCTCATCGAGGACGACGCGTTTCGCCCCACTCATCTTCTCCAGCAGGTGCCGTTCGGAAGTGGAAAGCCTCTTGCCGCCGCTTCCGCCACCGCGCCGCGCGGAGGGCATCTCTTCCACCACCAAGTCCCCGAAGCGCTGAATTCGTTTCTGATACTCCGCTTGCAAGGCGCGAAGGTGCGCGTCTTTGGTCTTGCCCTCCCAGATGATGCGAATCCGCATGACGCTTCACAGTGTCGGGGGGCAGGCGAACCGGGG
The DNA here is from genome assembly GCA_035528275.1 of Terriglobia bacterium. Classification (GTDB taxonomy): domain Bacteria; phylum Acidobacteriota; class Terriglobia; order UBA7540; family UBA7540; genus DATKYV01. Next base: position 5,089 of record DATKYV010000256.1, read on the forward strand.
ACCGCTCCGTCCCCCGGGGCCTTCGCAGGAGACGAGGGGTTCCAGTGATCCCTGCGCGCGGGACCTGCTCCCGCCCAGGCGCCGCTACTTTCCGTTTTCCGGCACGGGTACCCGACGGGCTGTCTTCCAGAGGCGCGCCAGATCGTAGAAATGCCGGGCGCGCTGTGAAAAGATGTGGACCACGAAGTCGAGGTAGTCCACCAGAATCCACTCCGCCTGCGAGTAGCCTTCCACGTGCGCGGGAGAGATTCCGGATTTCTCAAGCTCCTCACGGATGGCATCGCAGATCGCCTGCGTGTGGCGCGACGAGGTGCCGCTGCACAGCACAAAAAAGTCGGTGAACGAACAAATGCCTTTCAATTCCAGGATGTCCATGTCCAGGGCCTTGTGGTCCTGAGCCACGCGGACGGCCTCGCGCAGGGGTCGCGTCATCATCACGTCCGCCCTCGCCTGCCGGGGCGGTAGAGTGCCTCCTTGGAGATGTATTGTTCCACAAGCGGCGGGACAAGGCCAGCCACACCGCGTCCGGCTCGGACCGACTTGCGGATTTCGTGCGAGGCCACGGGGGAGTTGACACCCGTCAGGACGTAGAGCGTGGTCCGGCCCAGTCGAATCGCCTGCGAAGAGCCCTGCCGCCCGCGCGGCGGAACGAGCTCCGGCGGCAATGTCTTCCAGATTTTCCGGCTTGAGAAGCCGGGGCGCGAAACCACAATGAAGTTCACCATGCTGAAAAGCTGTCGGTACTGTTTCCACTGCGGGAGGTCGAGGAACGCGTCGGCGCCAATCAGGAAGAAAATGCGGTCTCGAGACCCCAGGGATTTCTTCAGGCGGCGCACTGTCTCGATGGAGTAGTGCGGCCTGCCGTCGCGCTTCGGCGCTTCGAGAAGTGAGGGCACGAAGCGGCGATCCGCTCCGCAGGCGAGCGCCACCATGGCGTACCGGTGGGGGAAGGGAGTCAGCCGGTCGCGAACCTTGTGAGGAGGTGTTCCCGAGGGAACAAAGAGAATGCGGTCCAGCCGGAAACGGCGCGCCGCGGCTTTCGCGGCCCGCAAGTGTCCGCTGTGAATGGGATCGAACGTTCCGCCAAAGATCGCGATGTTCACCGAAAGGTGAGTCCTATGCCTCGTCCGGCGTGACGGTGGGCGCCAAATCCGCCTCCGGGGTCGGCCGGGGAATCTGTTCGAGCCTCGTCCAAACGGCCCGCAGCAACTCGTCCAGACCTTCGCGGGTCACAGAGGAAATCTCGTGGAGAGGTTCGCCCTGCTCGTGGCAGAAGTCTCGCAAGGCGAGCAGGCGGTCGCCTTCGCCGGCCGCATCCACCCGCGATGCCACCAACAGCATGGGTTTGGCCGCCACCGTCGGGCTGAAACTCTCCAACTCGCGCATGATGGTCCGATAGTCTTCCACGGGGTCGCGGCCGGAATGCTCCGCGACGTCAATCAGGTGGAGCAGCAACCGCGTACGCTCCACGTGGCGCAGGAAACGCGCTCCCAGTCCTTTTCCCTGATGGGCGCCGGCGATCAGGCCCGGGATGTCCGCCATGACGAATGAGCGGTCCGGGTCGAGCGCCACAACGCCCAGGCAAGGTTCGAGCGTCGTAAACGGATAATCGGCAATGCGCGGTCGTGCGGCGCTCAGACGGGTGATCAGGGTTGATTTTCCCACGTTGGGAAATCCCACCAAGCCCACATCCGCCAGAAGTTTCAGCTCGAGTTGCAGCCGTCGCTCTTCGCCGTTGCCGCCGGGTGTCGCCTTGCGCGGCGCTTGGTGAGTCGAGGTAGCGAAGCGCGCATTCCCGCGCCCGCCCCGCCCCCCGCGGGCGGCAAGGATTTTCTTGTCGGGGGAATCGAAATCCCACAGTTTCTCCCCGTTGTCCGCATCCAGGACGACCGTACCCACGGGAACAGGAATCGTCAAGTCCTCGCCGTCCTGGCCGTGGCGGTTGGAGCCTTCGCCGTGCCCGCCGCGCGGGGCGCGGAATTCGCGATTGTAACGAAATTTCAGCAGCGTGTTCAGGTGCGGAGAACTTTCGAGGTAGACGCCACCGCCCCGGCCGCCGTCGCCGCCGCTCGGCCCGCCGCGCGGAATAAACTTCTCCCGGCGAAAAGCCACGCAGCCGTTTCCGCCGTCGCCGGCCTTGACCAGGATTTTGGCCTCGTCTATGAACATCGGGGTTCGCGATTCGGGCTTCGGGGCCAGGGATAGAACCGGGGGTAAGGGTCACGAAACCCGAATCCCCAGTCCCAAATCCCAGTGACTCGGTGCCCAGATACACAAAAAGCGGTGAAGCTTGCCGCAAGGCCAGTCCTCACCGCTCGGGAATTCAGTTCGCTGACGGAACCAGAATGTGGACAAACCGGCCCATGCGGCCTTTGTCCTCGAACCTCACGACGCCCGAGACCTTGGCATAAAGAGTGTCGTCCCGGCCGCGCCCGACGTTTGCGCCGGGCTTCAGGGGCGTCCCCCGCTGCCGGACGAGAATGGAGCCACCGGAAACGAGCTGCCCGTCGAAGCGCTTCACGCCCAGCCGCTGGGCGTTGGAGTCCCGGCCGTTGCGCGAACTTCCCAGACCCTTCTTGTGTGCCATGCTGAATTCCTTCTTCCCTGACTGCCTGCGGCAGGTCGAATGTCCCCGCGCGGCGGGGCGCCTCAGCCTGTGACGATTCCTTTGATGAGGACTTCACTGTAAGCTTGGCGATGCCCCAGGTTACGCCGGTACTGTTTCTTGCGCTTGTATTTCACCACCCGAATCCTCGGCGCCCGAGCGTTGCGGACGATGACCCCGGCCACCTTGGCGTTCTCCACCAAAGGTGTTCCCAAGTTCAGGCTTTCCTTGCGTACCGCGAAGACGTGGTTGAACTCCACGCGCGAGCCGGCTTCGCCCGGCAGTCGCTCCACGCGGACCACGTCGCCTGGAGAAACTTTGTATTCCTTGCCGCCTGTGCGGAAGATTGCGTACATTCAGTGCCCTCTTAGGGGAAAATCGAAACTCCCATTATACAGACCGACGCGCAGAACTGTCAACCGTCTAACTTTCTGATTTTACGGGGGATTGGCTGGATCCGCCAGCCCCCCGCGGCCGCAATGTATCCCCCGAACTCCCTGGGGTCTATAATGCGGTCTTCACGGAGGCAACATGAAAAGCCATCTGACACGACGAGGTTTCCTGGGCGCAGCTTTGACGGGCGCGGCGGGACTGGGCCTGCAATCTCACGCCGCCTCGCGGTCTCATGCCTTCGCGGTCTCCGCCGCCAAGCCGGCGCTGCTGGGCGGCAGTCCGGTGCGCACCGCGCCATTTCCTTCCTGGCCGAAGATTGCCGCGGGCGACGAGAAATCCTGGATGGAAGTCCTTCACAAAGGACTCTGGTGCCGGATTGACGGGAGCTATGCGAGTCGTTTTGAGGAGACCTGGGCGCGGACACTCGGCGCCAAATACTGTCTGGCGACGGCCAGCGGCACGACGGCCCTCGCCACCAGCCTGAACGCTCTCGACATCGGCCCGGGGGATGAAGTGCTCGTGCCTCCTTACACTTTCGTCGCCACGGTGAACGTGGTGTTGCTCCAGCACGCGCTGCCTGTCTTCGTGGACACCGACCCTCAAACCTTCCAGATGGACGCCGGGAAAATCGAAGCGGCGATCACCGACCGCACGCGATGCATCCTGCCCGTTCACCTGGGAGGCTCACCTGCGGACATGGACAGAATTCTCGCCATCGCAGAGAAACACAAATTGCCCGTGCTCGAAGACGCCTGCCAGGCACACCTGGCGGAGTGGCGGCATCGCAAGGTGAGCACGCTCGGCGACCTCGGCTGCTTCAGTTTCCAGGCGTCGAAGAATCTGAATTCCGGAGAGGGAGGAGCGATTCTCACCGACAATGAGGATTTGATGGAGACTTGCCGGAGCTTTCACAACAACGGAAGGGGCCGGCCCAACTCCAATTTCTCCTACGTGCGCAACGGCTGTAACCACCGCATGACGGAATTTCAGGCGGCGCTTCTGCTGGCGCAACTCAGCCGACTCGAGGAACAGTCGCGAATCCGCGAGCAGAACGCCCAATATCTCACCAAACAGCTCGGCGAGATTCCCGGCATCACCTCGGCGCGGATGTACGAAGGCGCGACGCGAAACGCCTATCACCTTTATATGTTGCGTTATGAGCCGGAGAAATTTGCGGGTCTGGCGCGGGCGCGTTTCCTGAAGGCGATGCAAGCGGAGGGTATTCCGTGCTCCGGCGGCTACTCTCCTCTCAACAAGGAGCCGTTCCTCAAGAACACGCTGGAATCTCGAGCCTACCGCTCCATCTATTCCGCGAAAGAAATATCCGGCTACCAGGCGCGCAACCACTGCCCGGCGAACGACAAGCTGTGCGAAGAAGCCGTATGGTTTTTCCAAACGATGCTGCTCGGCTCGAAATCCGACATGGACCAGATTGCCGAGGCCGTACGGAAGGTTCAGAGTCACGCGCCGGAGCTTGCCGCTTCGTAGCGGTTATGGTGAACGCTCCATCGTTCGGGCGATCGCGGCTACTTTTCCACGACTTCTCCGGTATTGAAGCCTTCAACCATTATCTTCGGTTTTTCGCCGCGAGTATCGGAGTGCTTGATCACCGTCTCGATAGTCCGCCGCTCGTCGGGCATCAGAGCGATGTAGTTGTCGCTGTAAAGCGCCGGCAGGATGCGGTCTCCGCTCTTTTCCCTCACCGCCTTCAGCCTCACCATCAGCGCCGGCCGGTTCGAGGCGTTGTTCAATTCCGTGGTTAGCCGCCAAATGTTCCCTTGCCGCTCGGCGCGCGTTGCCGCTTCCAGCTTAGCTCTGGGCAGCTCGCGAATCGCCCGATAGTTGCCCTCTTCGCGGCCTCGCAGGTAGAAATTTCTCGAGACGGTCTCCGCGCCGCGGGCGAGAGTTAATCGAAGGAAATGCACAGGCGTCAACCCGGAGGGGTATTCCATCTTGATACAGGACGCGACGCTGTCTTCCGCGCTGTCCAATGACGCTGTCTTCTCCCACTGGACGGTGCCGTCCATATTCAGAATCTCCGCCCGGGCGGTCAGACCCCGAAGGTTGCCGGCGCTGTAGTTGACCACTTCGACGCTTTCACTCTCCGGGTTCCATTGGATGTGCAGCGGCTCGGAGGCTTTCTTGCAGCCGAAGTAGGCGGCGGTCGGTTCGAAGTAATAATCGTAGGTTTGCCACACGAACGACGGCCAGCAGGGATGGCTCATCCAGATGACCAGCCCCATGCGGTTCTTGCTCTGCGCCTCGAACATGGCGCGATAGCCTTCGTAGTTCACGAATTGAGCCAGCGAAACCCATTCTTCCGCGTTGCTCGCGCCGCCGTAGCTGTGCTCGATCATCTTGCGGAAAGAGTCACCGCCTTGCGCGCCCTCCAGGCAGAAATCGTGCAGTCCCCACGCCAGCCCTTGAGGCCACATCGCCGCCTCGGGCATCATCGCCCGCACACTCTCCAGGGGAGGGATGTTCGGCATGCCCAGCTCGCTGTGGAGTTTCTCTGTGGCACGGTATTTGAAGTAGAAATCCAGCGGCATCGCCATGTAAGGTCCATGGCCGCTGACCACGTCGTCCGCCGAGCTGGGGATGTAGTGAATGCCGGAATGCAATTCGCCCAGCACCTTTCGGATGCCTTCCTCGAGGGGTTTGGGCGGGTACCCTTCGTTGCGCCCGCAATACAATCCAATGGAGGGATGATTGCGAATTCGCAGCACGGTGTCTTTCACGTTCTGCATGAACATCTCGTTATCAGCGGGGTCCGGCCCGTCCCATGGATTGGCCAGCCAGAAATCCTGCCACACCATGACGCCGTGCCGGTCACACGCCTCGTAGAATTCGTCGCCGCCGGTCTGCCCCACCCAATTGCGGATCATAGTGAAATTCATGTCGCGGTGGTAGCCCACGGCCGTATCAAATTCGCGCCCGCGGTAGCGCAGCATCGATTCACTGAAGCCCCAGTTGCCGCCGCGAGGCACGAACCGCCGGCCGTTGATCCAGATTTTCAGCGCGCCGCCCTCCTCGCTGTAAGCCATCTGCCGCACACCCACGGCGAGGGCCTTGGCGTCCGACACCTTCCCGCCCGGCGCCTCAAACCTCAGCTCCATGTCGTAGAGGTGCGGTTCACCGTAGCCGGCCGGCCACCAGAGCTTGGGGTTCTGAAGCCGCAACGCGGGATGCGTCGACGGGTCCAGCTTCACTTCCTTCCTCCCCGAACCCTCGACCGTCGCGGGCTGCTCGAACTCCACTTCGCCGAAGCGGCCGCGCAGGATTCCCGTGACGGGGCTCGACTCGTGGTTCACCAGGTTCACCTCGATACTCACATCCGCGCGCGAGGTATCCGGTAGCGGCAGCGTGGTGGTGACGAACGGATCCTCGAGGGTCACGGGACCTGATACCGTGAGGTAGACATCGTCCCAGATTCCCGTATTCCGCCCGCGAATGGTGGGAATCCAGTCCCAGCCGATGGATGCGTGGAAGGTGGGATTGTCCAATCCGAGCGCTCCCCCGTTCTTGCCTGTGCTCTCGAAGGTCTTCTGCTTCACGCTTCCCGGCGTGGCGTTTTTCTTGACGCGCACGGCGATCGCGTTCTTCCGGCCCGGAAGCAGACGCCCGGTGACATCAAAACGACCGCGCGTGAACCCGCCTTCAATGCGACCGACCTTGCCCCCGTTCAGGAAGACGTCGGCTTTCCAGTTGATGCCGTCGAAGTTCAGCCAGATTCGCTGACCGTCAGCAGCCGGCGGCGCCACAAATTCGTTCCGGTACCAGAAGTCGGCGCAGAAGAACGAATCCGAAATCAGCAACTGGTTTTCGCCGTAATTCGGGTCGGGAATCGCCCCGACGTTCAGATAGGAGGAAAGTACGGTGCCCGGGACGGTGGCGACAATCCAGTCGTTGTCCTGGAATCCCGGCTTGGAGAGCGTCTCTCCATCCGAGTTCACCAGAGAGTCGCGCTGCAATCGCCAGGCGCCTCCTTTGAGGTCGAGCCGCCCGTCGGCTCGCGCCGCCGGCGCCGGCTTCGGTTGCGCCACCAACCCGCCGCGGCCGTAGACCTCGATCTCGCTCAGAATGTAGCCATCCGGCGACGTCGGACGCTTCATCAGCACCCGCACGTATCTTCCGCGAGTGGGCCGCGCCAGCTTCAGATCATCGGTGAGATCCGTGCCTCCGGGCAGCGGCTGAATATCCTTCCAATCCCGTGCGTCGTCCGAAACCTGCACGAAACCTTCCGCGGCGCGCGCGATCCAATACAACACGATGCGGTCGAACTCGAAGTCCGCACCCAGATCAACGTAAACCCACTCCTCGCCCAGCCCGGCGCTCATCCATGCGCTGGTGAAGCGGTACGGGCCTCCGACTTCCACCCGCTGGTCCCCGTGGAAGAAGGCCACCTGGCCGACTTTCCATTCCATGCCGAATGAAAACGGCGGAGCGTTGGCGG
>DATKYV010000257.1:0-4595 GCA_035528275.1 Terriglobia bacterium
AGGCGACAACGGTTTGTCCGTGAGCTTAGGCTTTTTCTTCTTCATGACCATGTTCGTTTTCCTCTCCAATTTGGAGTCCCAAAACCCGGCGGACCGATTTCGCGATCATCACTTCCTCATCCGTATGCATGACGCGAACAGCGACCCGGCTGCTATCCGCGGAAATCACGCCCACATTCTTTACATTGCGTTGATCCTCGAACTCGATTCCAAGGAATTCCAGCCCATTGCAAATCCGGGCGCGGACCGAGGGCGCATTCTCTCCGATGCCGCCAGCGAACACCAGCGTATCCAGTCCGCCCAACGCCGCCGCGAATGCGCCGATCCATTTCTTGACCTGGTAGCAAAACAGCGCGACCGCTTCAGCCGCCCGCACGTCCTGCGTTTCTCGGTCGAGCAAGTCACGCATGTCGGAACTGGTTTCCGACACGCCGAGCAGCCCGGACGCGTGGTTCACCATTTCCTGAAATTGCGTCGCGCTCATTTGCTCTGTGCGCGCCAGGTAGGAGACCAGTCCCGGATCCAGGTCCCCCGAGCGACTGCTCATCACCAATCCCGCCGTTGGTGTGAAGCCCATGCTGGTGTCGATGCTTTTGCCGTCGCGCACGGCGGCCAGGCTCGCGCCATTGCCGAGGTGGGCAAGGATCACGCGCCCCTTCGTTGCCGCCGGGTCGCCGAGGCGTGCGAGTTCCTCCATGAGGAATTCATAAGACAAACCGTGAAAGCCATAACGGCGAACGCCCGCCGCCTCGTAGCGTCGGGGAATCGGCAGCAGACTGGCGACCCGCGGCATGGTGCGGTGAAACGTGGTGTCAAAGCAGGCCACCTGGGGCAATGCGGGATGGCGTTGACGGAATGCCACCATCAACTCGATCTCGAGCGGCAGATGCTCCGGGTCGTACGGCGTGAGCCGGTGCAATTCATCGAGCAACTCCGGCGTGACCCGCTCGGGTTCGGTATGTGTCATCCCATGCACCACCCGGTGTCCCACGGCTTTGACCGAAGGGAAAACCTGATGCGATTCGAGCCAATCCAGCAGAAATACGACCGCCGTCCGTGGATCGGCGGGGTCGATGGCGCGACGATCCTCCGATTTTCCGGTAGAGTCCTTGAAGGTTAAATTCGTGTCGCTCAGACCGACGCGATCCACATTCCCGGCGAGCCGCCGCCGCAGCGGTTCGCCCTCATCATACAGCGCAAACCGGATGCTCGACGAGCCGCCGTTTATTGTCAGGAGAGAAAACGACTCGCGGTTTGCCTCCACGGGTTTGGCGTGTGTGGCCAACTCCCCCGGGTTTTCCGGACCTCTCAACGGCTTGGTCATTTTTTGGCTTCCGGCTGAGGTTCGGCTTTCAGTCTCAGCATTCGAGCGTTGATGGCAACGATCACCGTGCTCGCGGACATCAGCACGGCTCCCAGGGCGGGAGTGAGCAGCACGCCCCACGCGTAAAGCGCTCCGGCCGCCAGCGGGATGGCGACGACGTTATAGCCCGTGGCCCAGAGAAGGTTCTGAATCATCTTCCGATACGTGGCGCGGGAAAGCTTCAGGATGGCCACGACGTCCAATGGATTGCTTCGCACCAGGATCACGTCGGCGGTTTCCACCGCCACATCGGAACCGGCACCGATGGCGATGCCCAAATCGGCCTGCGCCAGCGCCGGGGCATCGTTCACGCCGTCGCCCGTCATGGCCACCAACACGCCCCGGGATTGGACCTCTTTCACTTTGGCGGCCTTGTCCTGGGGCAGGACTTCGGCGAAGTATTCATCCAGTCCGACCTGGTCCGAGACCCATTTGGCCGTCGCTTTGTTGTCGCCGGTGAGCATCATGCAGCGGATGTCCAACGCCTTCAGGGCATCGATGGCCTGCTTCCCCTCGGGGCGGACGATGTCGGCCAGGGCAATCGCTCCTTTCAACTCTCCGTCAACGAGGACAAACACGACCGTCTTCCCTTGGGCTTGCAGGGGCTCGACGCGCTTGTCGGTGAAGTCGATGTTCTGTTCGCGCAAGAAGCCCGGGCTGACCACTTTGACCTCTCTGCCCTCGACCCTGCCTTCGGCGCCTTTCCCCGGGATGCTTTTGAAGTTTTCGAGGGGCAGTTTCTTTTCCGACGAAGCGGCGATGGCCTTGGCGATGGGATGTTCGGAATTCGCGTCCACGGAGGCCGCGTACCTGCGCAGCGTTTCTTCGTCGATGTCCTGCGAAAGCACCAGCGTGTCGGTCACGCCAAAGCGGCCCTCGGTAAGCGTGCCGGTCTTGTCAAAAATGATGGCCTGCAGTTTTCGGGCGCCTTCGAAGGAAACGCGATTACGAATGAGCAGGCCGTTTTTCGCGGCCAGAGCCGTGGAAACGGCTACCACCAGCGGCACGGCAAGACCCAGGGCATGCGGACAGGCGATGACCATCACGGTCACGGTGCGCTCGATGGCGAACGCGAAGTCCTTGCCCATGAATACCAGCCACGCCAAGAGGGTGATCACGCCGCCTCCCAAGGCAACGATGGTGAGCCACAGTGCGGCGGTGTTGGCGAGGTCCTGGGTCTTTGATTTGCTTTCCTGGGCCTGTTTGACGAGATCGATGACCTGCGAAAGAAACGAATCCTTGCCGGTGCCCTTGACCTCGATGGTCAACGAACCTTCCCCGTTGATGGACCCGCCGATGACTTTCCCGCCCGTCTTTTTGGGTGCCGGAGTGGATTCCCCGGTAAGCATCGCTTCATTGACCGAGGACTCGCCCTCAACGATGGCACCGTCCGCGGGGATTTTCTCGCCGGGTTTGATCAGGACTTTGTCATTCACCGCCAGTTCGCCGAGAGGCACGTCCTTCACGGTGCCGTCGGGCATGAGTTTGTGGGCGTCGGAAGGCATGAGTTTGGCAAGTTCCTCCAAAGCCTTTGAGGCGCCCATCACGGACTTCATTGCAATCCACTGCCCGAGCAACATGATGTCGATGAGGGTGACAAGCTCCCAGAAGAACATCTTGCCGGTCAGGCCGAACACCACCGCGCTGCTGTAAAGATATGCCGTGGCGATCGCGACGGAGATAAGGGTCATCATCCCGGGGCGGCGGGATTGGATCTCTCCGATAAATCCTTTGAGAAACGGCCAGCCGCCATACCAGAAGACTGCGGAAGAGAGGCCGAACAGGAGATAGATGTCGCCGGGAAAACGAATGGCTTCCCGCAGGCCCACCAGCGTTTGGAGCATCGGCGAGAGGACGAGAATCGGAAGGGTCAAGGCCAGCGAGATCCAGAACCGTTTCCGGAAATCCGCCGCCATGTGGGCATGTTGGTCAGGAGGGTCGGAGCCGGCGTGGTCCAATAGAGCTTCCGCCTCCAACCAGTTCTCCTCGGCTTTTCCCTGCGGACGGCCTTCTTTCAGATAGATGTCGTATGCCTTCCTGGCCACATCGCCTCGCGCCGGTTTCGGTCCGGCATTGTTTTTGGTCGCTTGTTCGTGTTCCTTCATGGGGGGGTCTCCCGTCATTTTGCCGCCTTCACCCCAGGCGACCTCAACCGCGCGTTGCCTCGTCGTTCAATCGAAACACACGGGTAGTACCGCTGACGAATTCGCAGACTTTGTCGTCGACACACAAGGAGATCGGCGGAGCCGCGCCATCATGCCCGCGGACCCTGAGCAAGTCGCGCGTCAGCCGCAGGTCGAGTGAATGCCCGCGGTAGCGGATGCGCATGTCGAGGCGCTCCATCTCCCGCGGCAATTCCGGATTGAGCCGAAGAACATCGTCTCTCACTTCGATACCCGTCGATACGCGCTGCAGCAGATCGACCGTGCCCGCCATGGCGCCGAGGTGGACGCCCTCCGCCGTGGTGCCCTGCTGGACATCGCTCACGTCGCTCTGCAGGGCCTCCGCGAAGAAGCTCATCGAACGCGGCCGGTCGGAACGCGCCAGGACCCAGGAAGTCGTCACACGACTCAGCGTGGAGCCATGGGAGGAGCGGCTTGCGTAGTAGGCGACGTTTCGCGGAATGGTCTCGTATTCGAACGGATAGTCCAGGCGCGCGAACAGCTCCCCCAATTCCTCGGAGGAAAACAGGTAGAACAGCATCAGCACGTCGGCCTGCTTCGAGAGCTTGTAGCGGTTGGCGCTGTCGTTCTCCGCCTCGAGGATGAGATCGAGACGCTGAATGTTGCCGTACCGGGTCCGGTAATCCTCCCAGTCGAGCTCACGCAATTTATCGTAGCCCTCGAACTGACTGATGATCCCTTCGTCGTGGAACGGTACATGCATCCTTCGACTGATATCGTCCCAGCGCGCGATCTCTTCCCCCGACAAGCCAAGCCGGGTCGTGAGCTCGGCACGACGCATTTCGGGCAGCAGGTCGAGCACCTCCAATGCGCGGCAGAGCACCCACACGGCCATGAGGTTGGTATAGGCGTTGTTTTTCAGGCCGGGCGATGCGGAATCCGGATAGCTGTCGTGGAACTCGTCAGGGCCCATCACGCCGTGGATCTCGTAGCGCCCGCGCCTGTCATCAAGGCTCGCGATGCTCGACCAGAAGCGGGCGATATCGAGGATCAGCTCCGCGCCGTAGTGCTGGAGGAACTCGACGTCGTGGGTGACCTGGAAGTACTGC
>DATKYV010000258.1:0-18260 GCA_035528275.1 Terriglobia bacterium
TGCTGACCCGGAAAGAAATCTCGGAGATGGCGCGCATCGGGCGCGACCAGCGCATCGAGGTGTGTCTCTTCGTCGGCCCGCGCGCGACGTTTGAAACCGGCGCGCAGACCGTTTCGACGGCCGGGAAAGTCATCGGCCTGCAACACCGTGGCGCCGACCAACTCGTTTATGCCATCGAGGACGTCCGACGCGCGTGTGACCTGGGAATCCGCAGTGTGCTTCCCGCCGACCTCGGCCTCATCTGGGTGCTGAACGAGATGAAGAAGAAGGGCGAGCTGCCGAAAAATCTGGTCATCAAGAGTTCGGTGACGCTGCCGGCCGCCAATCCCGCGACGGCAAGGCTCTTCGTGCAGGCCGGCGTCTCGACGCTTAATATTCCGACAGACCTTACTCCCGCCCAGGTGGGCGCGCTCCGCCAGGCGGTGGATGTCCCCATCGACATCTACATCGAGGTCCCCGACAATTTCGGCGGGTTCGTCCGCTACTACGAAATGCCGCAGTTGCTCCGCGTGGGCGCGCCGATTTACTTCAAATTCGGCCTCCGCAACTCACCGGATATCTATCCTTCCGGCGTGCACATCGAAGACTTGGCGGCGAAGATGGGCCGCGAGCGCGTGCACCGGGCGCGCATCGCCCTCGAGTTTCTCGAGGAATACTCCGACGTGAAGATGTCGCCGCTGGGCAGCAAGGACTTGGGAATTCCCGAGTTGTAGTTCCGGCTACTCCACCACTCCCGGAGCAGTGCGCCACGCGTCCGACGCGGGGCGGAGTGCCGCCTTAGGTTATCCCCTCCAGCACCGAATTCGCCCAGATATAGAAGGCCACGTGGGGGCTCCAGTACTCGCAGGTGCGCCAGTCCTGGTCGTACTCCATGTCGAGAACGGGCTCGTCGGCGGCGTTCCCGGCGATGCCGTTCATGATTCCCCCCGGAATGAGACCCACATATCGGGAGTGCGGAAACGGATTGCGCATCCCCTCTCCCGTCATCAGGCAGGCGGCGAAAGGATTGGCTCCCATGATCCACTCGAGCTGGCGATAGGCGAGATCCACATATTCGCGCCTCTCGGTCAACTTGTAGGCGCGTGCCAGCACCAACGCGTGGCTCGCCAGATGACAATTCGCGCCCTGCCACCAGAACTGCTTGCGCGCCGGATGGAAGTAACGGTAAGTAAGACGTCCGGCAAGCGGCCGGTAGGTCTCGGGAGTGGGCGAACCGATGAACATCCCGAGCGGAATGATGCGGTACGCGTTCCGCTCCGACATGGGCCGGGCATACTCGTCGAGATACAACCGTACCGCATCCAACCACTTGCTGCGGTCTTGGGCTTCGGGGAACGTCGCGTGCAGCTCCAGCAGCGCCAGCGGCGGCAGAGCCGAGTTCACGATGTCCATGAACGGTTCTTCACCATTCATCCAGAAGCCGCGCACCTGGCGCTGCTCCGCGATGAAGGTGGTGTTCTGCAGGTTCATCAGCCGGCGCCCCAGCAAATCGGCGTGATTGCGGTATTCAATGTCGCGCGTGGCGCGGTACAACTCGCAAGCCGCCATCGCCCACCAGGCCGTCTCGCTGGTTGAAGATGGCGCATCATACGCCTTCCAGGCGCGCACGCCGGCGTTGAGGCATTTTTCGGAGTACAACGCGTCGGACTTCGCGTATGACTGCGCCGCCAATCCCTGCAGGGTGGTGAAGATGGCCCCGATATCCGAGCGCTTTGCGGTGTTGATGTAGCGATCGTCCGCCGTGCCGACGACGTTGTCGGTCCAATGATTGTCGCTGTTGTCGCCGTTCAAGCCGCCCGCCGCATCGTGCCAAATCTTCCCATCGGTGTCCTGCATTTTGAGGAAGTAACGATTACCGTACCGGACCTCTTCCAGGATTTGTTCGCGCGTGGGATCGCCCGGCCGCGGCTCCGGATTGTTGCGATAGAGATTCAGCAACGCCACGCCGTTGAGCATGGTCACGCCTATCCACTTGCGCAGGTCGCCGGCGTCGTGCCAGCCGCCGACGACGTCCACGTGCTGGCCGTTGTCTCGGCGACGCGCGTCATCCAAATGACACGCCGGATGGACCCCCGGCACCTCCACTCCGCAGCGCTGGTAGCGGTAGTAACCCACGGCCTTGGGAAGCGTTCGCCGCCAGACGTTCTCGGCGATGAAAAAGGGAACAGAGCGCTCGTTGCCGACGGTGATCTGGTACATGCCGGGGCGATTCAAATCGCTGAAGTCTGCCGTGAGGTACGGCCCAAGGTCGGCGGAGAGCGCAGTCAGGTCTCGCGTGAATTCAAATTCCTCCTCGCTCACGTCACGGAGCGTGAAACTACGTGGCGAAGCAGGAGTCGTCGCCCGGACAACAAGAACCTTCTCGCCGACTTGGGGCCGGAAACCCAGGTGGTTGAGAGCGATCGTTGGCGCAACCGGCGCGGTCATCTTTTCAACCGGTTCTTCGCCGGGCGGGCCCTCCTGGGCACGGAGGGCGGCGGGAATGGCTGCCATGAATGCGAGAAAACTTCTTCGTTTCATATGACCCCCTTTCGCGGACAAGAAAATACCACGACCTGCGCCACGGGGGCGGGAAGAAAGAAGGGGCAAGGAGGGCAAATCGGTCGCGGGGACTTTGCCTTACAAAGTACTTGACAATCCTGAAATTCCATCTATGATGGCGCCATGTTTCGCGCCCGGCACCATAATCCCCATTCTGCCAGGACCCACCAGCCCAGCGTCCATGCTGTCGAAAACCTGCGTTTCATCCGCGAAACCATGGAGCGCTCGGCATCGTTCACCGCGGTCCCGGGAAGAGGCGGGATCCTAATGGGGCTGACCGCGCTCGGCGCGGCGGCCGTGGCCGCGCAACAGGCTGGCGCCCACACCTGGCTGGTCGTCTGGGTTCTGGAAGCCGCCGTGGCGCTTCTGATCGGGGCTCTGGCCATCATCCGCAAGGCCCGCACGGCCAATCTCCCGATTCTCTCCGGCCCCAGCCGCAAGTTTGCGCTCAGCCTGGCGCCCCCGCTCGCGGCGGGAGCACTGTTGACCGTGGTCCTCTTCCGCGCCGGAATGATGGGCGCTATCCCCGGAATGTGGCTGCTGCTCTACGGTGCGGGGGTCATCGCCGGCGGATCATTCTCGGTCCGGGTGGTCCCGGTCATGGGCGTCTGCTTCATGACGGCGGGCGCGGCGGCGCTGTTCTCGCCGCCGGGCTGGGGAAATTATTACCTCGCGGCAGGGTTTGGAGGGCTGCACATCCTGTTCGGAGCCATCATCGCAAGGAGCTACGGTGGATAAACAAGAAGCCGCCACGGCGCGTCGCAAATCGCACCTGGAGCCGGAACGCCGCCGGACGGGCGCGGCCTCGCGCCATGCCAAGGCCGGCAGGCCTCCCGATTTCGACCGCCTCATTCACGAGCGGGTCCGTTTGGGAATCATCAGCGCCCTCGCTGTGAATGCGTCGCTGAGTTTCAACGATCTGAAGAAGCTTCTGAACACAACGGACGGCAACCTGAGCGTCCACGCCCGGAAGCTCGAGGACGCGGATTACGTCGCCTGCTCCAAGCGCTTTGACGGGCGCCTTCCCAAGACCGAATACCGTCTGACAGCGACCGGGCGGCGCGCCCTGGAGCGCTACCTGGACGAGATGGAAGCGCTGATTCACGCTACGCGGGCGCGCTGAAGCACCGCCGTCTCTTTTTTTGAGGTATGACTTTATGATGCAAAGTTCTTTGATGAATTCGGCCACTCCCCTCCTGCACGTCGGGATCATCATGGACGGCAGCGGGCGCTGGGCCACGAGCCGCGGCCTGCCGCGCGAAGCCGGCCACCGCGAGGGAATGCTCGCCACCCGCCGCGTGGTCGAGGCTGCGTGGGGGATGGGTATCGGCACGCTGACCCTGTTCGCCTTTTCGGCGGAGAACTGGTGCCGGCCGCCTCGCGAGGTGGCCAACCTCCTGAAAATCTTTGAGGAATACTTCGTTTCGGAAAAGACAGTCTGGGTGGAGCAAGGTGTGTGCTTGAGCGTCATTGGCCGGCGCGACCGCCTCCCGCCTTCGCTGCTCGAGGCGGTAAATGAGGCGGAAATCTCCACGGCTGCGGGGCGCGCGCTGCGCCTGCGAATCGCCATCGACTTTTCGGGAAGGGACGCCATCGTTCGCGCCGCCGAGCGCTTGAATGGAGAGCGGCCCGCGACCCCGGAGATCTTCGCCCGGCTGCTCGGCGAGGCAACCGACAACCGCACGCCCGCTCCGGAAGTGGATCTCATCATCCGCAGCGGCGGCGAACGCCGACTGAGCGACTTCCTGCTCTGGGAAAGCGCCTACGCCGAACTCTATTTTACAGACCGGATGTGGCCCGACTTCGACGCTCAGGAGCTGGAAGGCGCGCTGCGCGAGTTTCGCGGGCGCCATCGGCGATTCGGACGCGTGCCCGCGGCCGTCGCCGACTGAACCTCCGCGAGGTCCGCTGCCGATTGGCCGGAACGGATACGCAGCCTCAACCGTGTGGCAGCAGGGTAGTCCAGGTGGTGGATCATGAACGCTCGAACCAAGCTGGGACTGGGAGTGCTCGTCACCGGACTTGCGATGGGTGTGCTGGGCGACGCGCTGCTCCGCGAAGGGCCGTGGGGCTTGAATCTGTTTGTGTGGATCGCGGCCCTGGTGTTGGTCGTGTTGGCGCTAGCGGGTTGGGGCGGCGTGCGTCTCGCAGGAGGCGGCCGATGGCTGTTGATCCCCGCTCTGCTCTTCGCCGCCGCGTTCGCCTGGCGGGACTCAATCATGCTCAAGTTCCTGAGTTTTGTCGCGCTGGCGACGGCGCTGGCGCTGGCGGCCTTTCGCGCGCGCGAGGGCCAGTTGCGCGTCGCCGGAATCCTCGAGTACGCGCTGGGGATGGTCCTGTCAGGGATCATGGCCCTCATAGGAATTCCGCTGCTCGCCTTCAACGACATCGAGTGGAAGGAAATGGGCAGCGAGGGCCGCTTGCCTCGCACCATGGCGGTTGCGCGCGGTTTTCTTTTCGCTGTTCCCCTGCTGATTATCTTCGGAAGTCTATTCATGGAGGCAGACGCGGTCTTTGAAAGCCTGGTCAAGGATATTTTCTTCATCGACCTCACAACGCTCTTATCGCACCTGTTTGTGTCTGGTTTTTTCGCCTGGGTAACGGCCGGATATCTGCGGGGCCTGCTTGTGGACACAAGCGTTCCGCTGACAGTCGGAGGACAACCCAATTTCCTCGGGGTCGGCATTATCGAGATCGGGGTGATCCTCGGAGCGATCAATCTACTCTTCCTGTCCTTCGTCATCGTGCAATTCCGATATCTCTTCGGCGGCCACGCCATTGTCCAGGCGACAAGCGGGCTCACTTACGCCCAGTACGCGAGGCGCGGATTTTTCGAACTCGTGGCAGTGGCGGCGTTGGTGTTACCTTTGCTACTCGGCCTGCACTGGCTGCTGCGGAAGGAAAACCCTGCGCACGAGCGCATCTTTCGCACGCTGGCGGCCGCTCAAATTGCCTTGCTCTTCGTCATCATGGCTTCAGCAGTGCAGCGGATGCGACTCTATCAAATCGAGTACGGCCTCACGGAGCTTCGCCTCTACACGCTGGCTTTCATTGGCTGGCTGGCCGTTGTGTTCCTCTGGTTCATGGCCACCGTCCTGCGCGGGCGGCGGGAGCAATTCGTTTTCGGAGCCATGGTCGCCGGTTTTCTGTCCATCGGGGCCTTACACCTGGCGAATCCTGACGCGCTCATCATCCGCACCAATCTGGCGCGTGTGGATCAGGGCCGCAGCTTTGATGCCAGGTACGCCGCCAGGCGCAGCGCCGACGCTGTGCCCGCGTTGATTGCCGGGCTGCCCCGCCTGAGCCACGAGGATCAATGCACCGTGGCGGGAATCGTTCTCCATCGTTGGTCGCCGCCCGCCTCTGCCGATTGGCGGACGTGGAATCTGGCGCGCTCGCGGGCACGGGAAAGGGTCAAGGAGATTTTGACGACTCTGCGAGCGGTGAAATCGAATTGTCCCAATGAGTCGCAGCCTGACACGGACTAGGCGAATGCCAGGCGGACCGGCGCAAGACAGCCGGCCCATCGCTTATCCAGGTTGAAAACTGAGAGCGGTTGGGAAGGTCTGAAAACGGAGCGGCCGCTACGACTTTCGCGGCATGAAGTGGTAGACGTAAACGCCGCCGATGATGATGAGCAGCGCGCCCCACCAGATGGCCGGGCGCAGGTTGCCGAGCACGGTTGTAGGCGGCTCGGAGAATTCGTAGATCCCGGTGGCCAAAATCAGCACGCCGTAAATCAACAGAAGCACGCCGACGAAGAACCAGACGGGAATGATGTGATGTTCTTCACCCATAAGAAACTCCCTTTCGCCGCGAAAAGGCCGTAGACCCCGCTCCGCCCCGGCATGCCGGGGGGCTGCGGCTCCGGGGTCCGCGCTACCAGAAGATGACCTGCAAAATCAAGAAGGCCACGGCGGAAATTCCCGCCCAGAAAATGGGCCGCTTCCACAGCGGCAGGTGTCCTTCGCTGGGCAGCTCCGTGCAGCCGTAAACCAAACCGTTCAACTCCTCGACAGGCTTGGGCCGGGTCAGCAGGCTGACGACCACGGTCACGACCACACAAATGATCCAGGACCAGAGCGCCCGGTACATGTTCTCCGCCATGTCCTTGGCGTGGGGCGAGAGCGCGATCCAGGCGAGCTTCGTCGGATCGGCCTTCACCAGAGCCCACATGCCGATGGACGACGCCGTGCCGGCGAGCAATCCCCAGAAACCGCCGGCGGGTGTGGCGCGCTTCCACAGCATTCCCAGCAGCACGGTGCCAAACAGCGGGGCGACGAAGAAACTGAAGAGCGCCTGCACGTAGTCCATGATGCTCTTAAACTGCATCACCAGGTACGCCGTGCCGATGGAGACAAGCACGCCGAGGATGGTGCACCAGCGGCCCATGGAAACGTAGTGTGAGTCCGTCGCATTCTTGCGGACGAAAGGCCGGTAGAGATCGTAGGTCCAGACCGTGGCGAAGGCGCTGACGTTGCCCGCCATGCCGGACATGAACCCGGCGATGAGCGCTGTGATCCCCAGGCCCAGCAAGCCGGGCCCGCAATAGCGCGCCAGCATCAACGGCAAGACTTCGTTGTAGCTGTGTTGCCCGGGCCCCACAGCACTTTCCGGAACCAAAGTGATGGGCAGAAGAGCCAGCCCGAGTAGTCCCGGAAGAATGACAATGAAGGGAACCGCCATCTTGAAATAGGAGGCGATGATGGGCGCCATCTTCGCCGCGCGAAGGTCCTTGGCGGCGATGACGCGCTGCACCACCAGGAAGTCGGTGGTCCAATATCCGAAGGAAATCACCCAGCCGAGACCCAGCACGATTCCCGTCCAGTGGATGCCCATTGGATTGTCAGCGAAGCCACCCAGAGTGCGCCAAGCGTGCGTATAGTCGCCCTGCGGAAAATTTTGTTGAATGCGCGCGACCAAGCCCGACCAACCGCCCGCTTCGATCAGGCCCAGAATCGGTATGAGCAGCGCGCCGAGCCAGATGAGGAAGAATTGCAGGACCTCGTTGAAGATGGCGGAAAACAGCCCGCCCATGGCCACGTAAATGGCGACAGTCAGAGAGGAAACCCAGATGCTGAAGTGGATATTCCAGCCCAGCACTACTTTCATCACCAGCGCCATGGCGTACATGTTGATGCCCGACATCAGCACGGTCATGAAGGCAAAGCTGACAGCGCTGAGCGCACGCGTGGACTCGCCGTAACGAAGCTGCAGGTAACCGGGAACAGAATGCGTCTTGGAGATGTAATAGAAGGGCATCATGACGATGCCGAGGAAGAGCATTGCGGGGATGGCGCCCACCCAGTACCAGTGCGTGGCCAGGATGCCGTACTGATAGGACGCCGCCGCCCAGCCCATCAGTTCCAGCGCGCCGAGGTTGGCGGAGAGGAAGCTCAAGCCCGCCACCCAGGCCGTCATCTCGCGCCCGGCGAGGAAGAAGTCCTCGCCGCTCTTGGTGTAGCGCTTGAGATAGAATCCGATGCCCAACACCATCACGAAATAGATCGCGATGATGGCCAGGTCCACGGACCGAAGGGAGATGATCTCGCCGCCTGCATCCGTGGCGAGGAGCAATCCGAGCGGGCCGGCGGCGAGAGGCAGTGAGGTCACCATGCAATGGCCTCGCGGAGCAAAAGTATCACGATGAGAAAGCCGAGTAACAAAACTCGAAAATCGAAAATGGAAACTCGACGATGTTCGAATTTCGAATTCCGAAATTCAACCGCGGCGGTCATGATTTCTTCTCCTGCCCGTAAGTGGAGTGATAGCGGTCCCACCACTTCTTCACTTCTTCCGAAGGCAGCGGTTGGGGTTTCCCCAGGAGCAGCGCCAGGTGAACGGTCTTGGCGACGTCTTCGAGCATCACCGCGGCTTTCACCGCCTCGCGGGGTGTCGGCCCCCAGGCGAAAACCCCGTGCTGTCCGAGCAGCACGGCGGGCGCCCGGCGCTTGTATTTCAGGATCGCCTCGCCGATGTGGTCGCCCAGGTTGTCCACGTAAGGCGCGCAGGGAATCTCCTCGCCAAACTCATCGGCGATGGCGGTCAAGTATACGGGAATCGGACGTCCCAGCAACGCGAAACTGGTGGCGTAGTTCGAGTGCGTGTGGATGACGCCGCCCATGTCGGGGCAATTCCTGTAGAGGTAAAGGTGATGAGGCAGATCGACCGACGGCTTCCACTTGCCCTTCACCTTGCGGCCTTCGAGGTCGGTAACCACGATGTCGGCGGGCCGCATCGTGTCGTAGTCCACGCCGCTCGGTTTGATGAGCACCAGCCCGCGCTTGCGGTCGATGCCGCTGGCGTTGCCGGCGTGCATGGTGATCAGGCCGGCGCGATAGATATCGAGGTTGGCCTTCCAGACTTCGCGGCGAAGTTGTTCGAGGTTCGCCATAGTCTTCAGTGACGTGCCACGCCCGAGGGTCTCTACGACGAGGCCAGATCGCGCTTCAGAGCCTTCAGGCGCTTCATCACGTCATTCGCGCCGCGGCCAAAGTAATCGTGCAGGGCCTGGTAATCCTTGAAGAGCTGGTCGTAGACCCCGCGCGCTTCGGGCCGAGGCCGGTAGGTCAGCTTCTGGGTGTGGGCCATGGTCTCGGCGGCCTCGAAGATGGAATCGTACCCTCCCCCCGCGCGCCCGGCGGCCACGGCGCCGTGCATCGCCGCGCCCAACGCCGAACACGTCTGGAGCTGCCCGGCCAAACGAATCTCGCGCCCCGTGACGTCGGCGTAAATCTGCATCAGGAGTCTGCTCTTCTCCGGCAAGCCGCCGCAGGCGACCAGCTCTTTGACCGCGACGCCCTTCGACTCAAAGGCCTCGACGATCTGCCGCGTGCCGAAGGCTGTGGCTTCGATGAGCGCGCGATACATCTCCTCGGCGCGCGTCGCCAGCGTCATGCCCAGCATCATGCCGCTCAAGTCCACGTCCACCAGGATCGAGCGGTTGCCGTTCCACCAGTCGAGCGCCAGCAGCCCCGACTCGCCGGGCTTGAGGGCCGCCGCGCGTTTTTCGAGCGCCTCTGTGAAGTGCACCTTTCGCTTGCGCGCCTCGCGATGAACATAGTCGGCAACGCCGTGCTCGAAGAACCAGGCGAAGATATCTCCCACGGCCGACTGCCCGGCCTCGTAGCCCCAGAAGCCCGGCACGATGCCGTCCTCGACCGTGCCGCACATGCCCTCCACCATCTGCCGCTCGGTCCCGAGCAGCATGTGGCAGATGGACGTGCCCATGATCATCACCAAAGAGCCCGGCTGCGTGACCGTGGTGGCGGGCACGGCGACGTGCGCGTCCACGTTGCCGATGGAAACCGGCAGGCCTTCGCGCAAACCGGTCTTGCGCGCCCAGAACGCCGTCAGCCCGCCGGCGCGCGCACCCAGAGGATGAAAGGTTGCGCCGACCTTTTCCCCGATGACGTTCTGGAGGCGGGGGTGTAACGCCCGGAAGAATTCCCGCGAGGGAAATCCCGCGCCCTTCACCCACATTGCCTTGTAACCCGCCGTGCAGGTGTTGCGCTTCTCCTCGCCGGTCAGTTGCCAGACAATCCAATCGGCGCCTTCGATGAACTTGTCGGCGGCGTCGTAGATTTCCGGGGCTTCGTTGAGTACCTGCAGGACTTTCGAGAAGAACCATTCGGAGGAATACTTGCCGCCGTAGATGCGGATGAACTCCTCGTTGCGCGCCCGCCCCACCTCGTTGATGCGGTTCGCTTCCGGCTGCGCGGCGTGATGCTTCCAGAGCTTGACCCAGGCGTGCGGATGCTTGCGATACTGCGAGAGGAAGCAGAGCGGCGTGCCGTCCGATTTCGTGGGGAGGGGCGTGCAGGCGGTGAAGTCCGTTCCGATACCGACCACGTCGTCGGGCTTCACCTTGGCGGCTTTCAAAGCCTTGGGCACACCTTTCTCCACCACCAGAAGATAGTCGCGGGGATTCTGCAGGGCCCAGTCGGGTTCGAGCTTGGGCCCGCCGGGGAGCTTCTCGTCGATGACGCCATCGGGGTAAGGCACGACCACGGCGCCAGCCTCCGCGCCGTCGCGCACGCGCACCACGACGACGCGACCCGATTCCGTTCCGTAGTCTATTCCGAGTGCGAATTTATCTTTGGCCATATGAATTCCTGTCGGGAGTTTGCCACCTCCGCACACCTTGGCGCAAGAGAGCGGACCCGGCTCGCGAGGATTTCTTCGTGCAAGCGCGCGGATCTGGTCACGCTCGCACTCCCGGCCCGGCGCGGGGCGCGCAGGCGGCGCAGGTGAAAGCGCTTACGGTACTGGAACCGTCCTCCCCTGTCAAGCCCTTGTCGTCCTCCCCTCCCCGCCTTCGATTTGACCTCACCCTCGCGCTGGTGTACAAGACCTCGGGTACACCCCCGGCGAAGGAGCAGGCGATGGAGCTTTACAGGAACGTCCACCGGATCGAATCCCTTTACGGCGGCCGCAATCTCTTCCAATACCTCTTCGTCGGCGACCAAGTGGTCCTCGTGGATACGGGCATCGCGGAGACGCCGGAAAAGGTCATCTTCCCCGCCCTCGACCGGTTAAAGCTCAAGCCGCAGCGGCTTTCACTCGCCGTGGTCACGCACGCCGACCTCGACCATCAAGGCGGCAGCGACGCCATCAAGCGCCTCTCGCCGGAGAGCAAGCTCAGTTGCGGCGTCGCCGACCGCACCATGGTGGAAGACCCCCGCGCGCTCTTCGACCTCCGCTACAACCACCTCCGGGCCGAGCACGACGTCGGTTTCGATCCCGACCCCTGGCCGGAAGCGGGAAGGGCGCGCAAGATGGACCTCTGCTTTTCGGGCGGGGAGAAGATCCGTCTGAGTGACGACTGGGATCTGGAAGTCCTCCACGTGCCCGGCCATTCGAGCGGCCATCTGGCGCTCTATGATGCCCGGCACAAGTCGGCGTTTGTGGGCGACGCCATCCACGGGCGCGGCTGCCCGAAAGCCGAAGGCGGCATGGCCATTCCCGTCACTTACTACGAGGTGGACATCTACCTCTCGACATTGCGCTACTTCGAAGGGCTGGCGATTGACGTGCTCTACTCCGGCCACTGGCCTACGATGCGCGGCGAGGAGATCCGGGACTTCATCGCCGATTCGCGACGAACCGTCGAGCTCTTCGATCGCGTCATTCTTCAGACTCTCGATCAGAATCCCGCCGGGCTCACACTCAAAGAACTCATCGACGCGGTGGCCCAGGCGGTGGGCGAATGGCCTCGCGAGGGCTGGAATCTCGCCATGTTTCCCGTCAAGGGCCACATGGACCGCCTGGAGGAACGCGCGAGCGTGCGGCGCGTGCCCGGGACGCGCCCCGTGCGTTGGCAGCGGGTGTGAGCCGCGGCGCGCCGTCATCGACACAGTTTCCAGCACGCGGACACGACGACGCTGAGGGCAGCGGAATCCCCGGCTCGCTTGACAGCGTTCCTATATAATCTGCTGTTCCCTCGCACCGAGAGGAGAGAGAAAATGACCGACCGGAATATTTCCCGTCGAAAGTTCATGGAACGATCGCTTTTGGGCACGGCCGCAGCGGGCCTTGCCTACTCGGCACAACCCTTCGTTCAAACGGCCGCAGCAAGCGACAAGATCACGGTAGGCCTCATCGGCGCCGGCATCCGCGGACTCGAGTTGATGGAGTCCATTCTCAAGGTGGGAGGAAACGTCGCCGTGGTCTGCGACCTCTACGACGGCCACTTCCGCCGCGCTCAGGAAATTCAAGCCAACACACCGACGACGCGCGAATATCGCGAGGTGCTCGACCGCAAGGATATCGACGCGGTGTTCGTCGCCACCTCCGACCACTGGCACGCGCCCGTCGCCATCGCCGCCATGCGCGCCGGCAAGGACGTCTATTGCGAGAAGCCGATGACCCATACCATCCCCGAGGCCGTGGAGATGGCCAGGGTGTCGAAGGAAACCGGCAGGCTGGTGCAGGTGGGAAGCCAGAGCCTGAGCATGACTTCCACGCAGAAAGCCAAAGAGTGGGTCGCGAACGGCGAGATCGGCACCGTCTACATGGTGCAGTGCTCGATCTATCGTCCCAGCGCCGTCGGCGCTTGGCGCTACCCCGTGCCTCCCGACGCCTCGCCCCAAACGGTGGACTGGGAGCGGTACCTCGGCAACGCGCCCAAGCGGCCTTTCGACGCGAAGCGCTTCTTCCAGTTTCGCAACTGGTGGGACTACGGGACGGGAATCGCCGGCGACGAGTACGTTCACCTGCTTTCGCGCGTGCATGATGTGATGAACGTGCAATATCCCGTGAGCGCCGTAGCGACCGGCGGCATCTATCACTGGACCGGCGACCGCGACGTTCCCGACATTCATAACACGCTCTACGACTACGGAAAGTTCCAGGTGGCGACGACGGCGAACCTGGTCACCAACTGGGATAACGGCGAGATCGTGCGCTTCATGGGCGACAAGGGCACGGTCGACCTCACCGAGTGGGCGGCGACGCTTGTGCCTTACAATCGCGTCGAGGACTACAACTATCCACTGGAAAGCTGGCCGAAGGATCTGAAGGAGCAGTTCATCGCCGAGCACAAGGACGATCCCCTGGCCGACGTGGGCACGGCTGCGAAACAACCCAAGCGGAAGAAGGAGACCCTCACCCAGAAGGCCGAGGGAACCGAGGACCACATCCGCAATCTCTTCGACTGCATCAAGACGCGAAAGCAGCCCATCGAGAACGCGGAGTTCGGTTGCGGAACGGCCGTGGCCGCGCACATGGCGAATATCTCCTACCGGAAGAAGCGGCAGGTCATCTGGGACGCGCAGAAGCTCGAGTTGAAATCGTAAGCATTGCAGCGAACCGCGCCATCCCGCCGATCGGCCCGGACGTGGGCGCTTGAAGCGCCGCCGTTCCGGTTCGAGCCGGTGGGACGCGCGCGGTAGACTTGAAACCTGGAGAGAACCATCGTGGGTTCCCCGGCCATTGGCAAAGTCAGGATCGAAGAGATCATCGGCGAAGACCCGGCGCTTGTCCGGCTGATCTACAAGTATCTGGTCTGGGCGACGGTCTGGCTGATCTTCGCCACGGCGCTGGGTCTGCTGCTTTCCCTGAAACTCAGTTACCCTGATTTGCTGGACTTCAGCTTCACCTCCTACGGGCGCGTGCGGCCAATTCATACCAACGCGCTCTTCTGGGGATGGACGTCGATGGCCATGGTGGCGCTGTGCTTGTTCGTGGTGCCGCGCACCTCGCGCACCCAGCTCCACAGCCTGACGCTCGCCCGCGTGGCGTTGTGGATGTGGAACGTGGCGGTGGCGGCGGGAACCGTGGCGCTGGCGATGGGCATCAACAACGGGGATCAGGAATACCGCGAGTATGTCTGGCCCATCATGGCGATCTTCGCGGCGGGAATGCTGGTGCATCTCTACAATTTCCTCTGCACCGTTAGGGAGCGCGAGATCGAGGAGATTTACATCTCCAACTGGTACATCATCGCCGCCCTGATCTGGACGACGACGCTAGTGACGGTCGGGTACCTGCCCTGGTACCAGCACGGCCTGGCGCAGGCCAACATCCAGGGCTACTACATGCACCAGGGCGTGGGAATGTGGTTCACGCCCGTGGTGCTGGGCCTGACGTACTACTTCCTGCCCAAGTTTCTCAACCGCCCCATCTATTCCTATTCGCTGGGCGTGCTGGCCTTCTGGACGCAACTGGTCTTCTACACGCTGATCGGCGCGCACCATTTCATCTTCAGCGCCATCCCCTGGTGGATTCAGACCATCGCCATCGTCTTCAGCGTGGGGATGATGGTGCCGGTGTGGGCGGGGACGGGCAATTTCATTCTGACCATGCGCGGCAAGTGGCGGACCATCGGGCGCAGCTACTCGTTGCCCTTCATTCTTGCCGGCGCGGTGTGCTACGGCCTGGTCTCGACGCAGGGCACGTTCGAGTCCTTCCGCTGGACGAACCTTTACTGGCACTTCACGAATTTCACCATCGGCCATTCGCACTTCACCATGTACGGCTTTGTCGCCTTCCTGATCTGGGGCGGCGTCTACGGCCTGCTGCCGCGCCTGACGGGCCGCGAGCCCTCGATCGTCGCCGTCGGCGTGCACTTCTGGTTCTCGATGATCGGCATGGGGATTTACGTGGTGGCGCTCTCCATCGGCGGAACGATTCAGGGCACGGACTGGGTCCGCCTGCGCCCGTTCATTGATTCCGTGACGGACATGGCGCCTTACTGGCTGTGGCGGTCGGTGGGCGGGACGCTGATGTTCTTGAGCCATGTGATCTTCGCTTACAATCTCTACAAGATGCGTCCTCGCGCTCTCGGCGAAGCGACGCCGGAGGTGGCGCGGGCATGAATTTCCACGTCAATCCCCGCTTGCTGTTCGGCACGGCCTTCGGGGTTTTTGTGATTCTGACCCTGATGATCGCGGTGCTCCCCGCCATTCAGATTCAGCAGACGCCTGCCACGCCGGGCCTCGAGCCGCTCTCCGAAAGGGCGGCGCGCGGGCGGGACATCTACGTGCGCGAGGGCTGCTCGTACTGCCACTCGCAGCAGGTGAGACCGTTGCCCCAGGACGAGCTTTTCGGCCGGCCGTCGGCGCCCGGCGACTACGTCTACGAGACGCCGCAACTTCTGGGCACGGCGCGCACGGGACCGGACCTCTCGAATATCGGCAACCGCCAGCCGAGCGATCTCTGGCACCTCATTCATCTCTACAACCCGCGGGCTTTGGTGCAAGGTTCCGTGATGCCCGCCTACTGGTGGTACTTCCGCAAGAAGGACCGCGCCGATGCCGACGACGTGGTGGTGCCGGTGCCCGGCTCCTCCGCGCCCAAGGGAAAGGTCGTGGTGGCGACTCCCGAGGCGTTGGCGCTGGTGGAGTATCTCCACTCGCTGAAGCAGCCGCCGCTCGAAGTGCCGGCGTCCGGCGAAGAGCAAGGCGAAGCAAGCAAGCAGTAGCATCGTGTGAAGATTGTGACAGCCGTTGGAAGGCCCGCGAGGGCCGAAAGAAACTGGCCCCGGGCGTGAGCCCGGGGAAGGGGGAACCGGCAAGAGCCTTTCGAGCCCCGTCAGGGGCGGCAGACTTGGGACCGGAACACTCTGTCGCCCCGCTGGGGCTGCAACGCGGTTAGAGGATGGCTCGCGCCAAACCCAGCGCTCACGCGCTGGGCCAATATCTGGCGCCCTTGCGGGCTCGATGCAGTTGTGGCGTCATGCATGGATTGTCAGGGTAAAATCCTTGCGACTGTTCTCCGCTCCTGGCAACCCTTGGCCGCGCAGTGAAGAACATGCACCCGACGGGTCACATGGCCGGGCCTCACGCGATTTGGGAATACGCCCTGGTGGCGTGCTCGGTCGTGGTGCTGGTCTGGGTGCTTTACAAGGCCTTCATGTATACGATTCGCCCGGGGGAAGAGGAGCCCGACCACATCAAGCGCCGGATCCTCGAGTCCGACGGCGCGCCCTCGGAGCGGAAAGGCAGGTGACGCGCGATGCCGGGAGATCCCGTCAAAGTCGAGGTCTTTCTCGATAACGACACGGAACCCCTCGCCACGTTCCGGCCCCCGGGCACTTTCGAGCTCGACACCTCCAAGATGGAAGACGGCCCGCACAAGCTGCGCATCCACGCCATCGATCGCAGTGGCGTGCCGGGAGTCCGCATTCTCAACTTCACGGCGCGCAATGGGCCGGGCATCTCTGTGGCGGGCATTCGCCCCGGAGACGTGGTGGAAGGCAAGGTGCCGGTGCTGATCAATGCCTACGCGGGCGGCCACGAGGATAACTTCGAGCCACGTCGCGCCGAAACCCCGATGCCCGTCCCCACCTGGGCGTGGGTGCTGTTCCTCGGCATCGTCAGCTGGGCGATGTGGTACGCGGCCAGCTCCTGGGCGCCGGGGCCGCGTTTCGCCAACACGCCGACTTTCGGGCAAGCCGTGCCCCCGGGAACGCCGGTGGCAGCCGTGGCCGCCGCGGCAGCCGCGTCCCCGCCCGAAAAAGCCCCGCTGGGCGAACAGGTTTTCGGCAACAAGTGCGCCGCCTGCCATCAGCCGGACGGCGCGGGCGTCCCCGGACTCTTCCCGCCCCTGCGCGGCGACCCCGTGGTGCTGAATCCCGACGCCAGGGAGCAGATCCGCACCGTCCTCACCGGCTTGCACGGCAAGGAAGTCGGCGGCGAGACCTACGCTTCTGAAATGCCCGCCTTCGGCGACCAGCTCGACGATCAGCACATCGCCGCGGTCATCAATTACACCCGCACCAGTTGGGGGAACCGCGCGCCGACCATCACCGCCAGCGACGTCGCCAAGGTCCGCGCCGGGGCCAAATGAGCTCGTAAACCATTACCGCTCAATAACATTCCTGGATTTTTGGCTATCTGTATTATTTTCAATGAGATTCCGGCTTCGTTCCCCATGCCTGCGCCATCGACCCTTTATTTTCAATAACATTCCGGCTTCGTTCGGCGATTTTTCAAGTAACTTTATTTTTGCACGTCCGCGGGGGTGCCATGGGCAGCCTCATCAACCTCCTCCCTGCCGCCCGCCCGGGAGCCTCGTGCC
The DNA here is from genome assembly GCA_035528275.1 of Terriglobia bacterium. GTDB lineage: Bacteria > Acidobacteriota > Terriglobia > UBA7540 > UBA7540 > DATKYV01. The sequence continues at coordinate 17,062 of DATKYV010000258.1, forward strand.
CGGCGCAGGCTCAGGAGGATTTTCACTTTCCTGTCGATGGCCCGGTCGAGGGCAATCTCCTCGCGCTGTATCCCGCTCCAATTCTTGCCGGCGGGAACCAAGCGGGCCGCCCGCGCCGCGGGTGTGACCTCGCTGTGGGCTCGTCGGTAGAGCTCGTACTCGCGCTCGACGAGCTGGATTTCCTCCCTCACCAAGCCCAGCAGCAACTGGTAAGTTTCTTCGTCGGGCGGAGCGCCTTCGGACGGGGGAGACACAAACCACCTCATCAGCCTTCGGATCCGCGCGGCGCTCCACGACGGATACTTGCCATAGAGAGTGCGGAAAGTCGGCATGGAACTCTCGGTAAAATCCCGGGCTTCAACAGCCTCCAGGATTTCCTTGAGACAGATGAGGATTCGCCGGAATTTCGCCGGGGAGTCTTTTAGCTGACAGAGACCTTCTTCGTCCGCTCTCCGCTCCTCCTCCGTGGTGAGGAAGTCGCGATCCAGCTCCAGCCTGCGTCGTTCCTGATCGGCATCGACGGTTTCCATCTCGCGTCGCAGCAGGCCGTCGCGTGCCCGCTCCAGCCGCCCCCGGCGCCAGTAGAGCTTCGCCAGGTCTTCCACCTGTTTCGCCCACAAGGGGTCAGCGGGTTCATAGGCGCAAAGGAGGCTTTGATAAAGATTCTCGAATTCCCGGGGATCTTCACCCAGGGCCAGCATGGTTTCGCGGGAAACGTCGCTGGCGGCATGCCGGCCGTGCTGAAGGGCGTTGTGCCTGGCGCGGGCTTTCCCGACGGCCGTGCGCGGGCCGGTGGACTTTGCGGCGTTCCGCCGGTTGGCGGCGAGAGCGGCGGAATCGAGCGTGGGCGATTTGCGGAGGGACATGTGGGTTCCTTTCTTCTGTGGAAGGGCACGACGGAACCTGTCCCGGTGTCTTTGACCGGGAGTCGTGCCGTAAGTAGCCTATAAGCAGAATCCCCAGGGCTTCAGCCCCTGAGGAGCCGGCCCGCCGGGCCGTCTCTACGATTGACCTATAGGCTAGGTAGTAGGCTAGCACATCGGGGCGGAATTGTCAAGAGGACGGTGGGGCGTGGCCCCAACCTGCCGACCTGAAGGTCGGCGCTACGGAAGATTGGGCATTGGTAGAGGAGGGGCTTTACGCCCCTCCCGTTTGGTTTCCCTATGCGGGAGCCCGTCAGTTGACGGGCTCCCCTACCC
>DATKYV010000259.1:0-22895 GCA_035528275.1 Terriglobia bacterium
CCAGCGCCTGGTTCACTACTTCGTTGAGGGGGCCGTTCAGCGCGCCGACTTCGCGCGCTACGGAGTAAGCCTTCTTTACCTGCCCAAGGATCTGCGGCTCACCGACGATCATCGAATCGAGGCTGGAGGCGACGCGAAACAGGTGCCGGACGACTTCCTCCTGCCGATGCCAGTAGAAATACGGATCGTAGGGACTCAAGTCGCACCGATGGAAGTCGGCAAGGAATTGGCGGAGCGCCGGTTCGGCCGAAGCGGCGTCGCGCACGGAAGCGGCGAGTTCCACGCGGTTGCACGTGGAGATGATGATTCCTTCCAGAATGCCGTCGCGATGCGCGAGGTTCGCCACAGCCCCGGGGAGGCGCGCGTCGTCGATGTTCATTCTCTCGCGGACTTCAACCGGCGCCGTGCGGTGGTTGATGCCCACCAAAACGAGATTCATAGTTTTAGCGTCGGGACCGCCTGCCAGAGGGCCAGTAATCGGACAAGCTTTGCCAGCCCCTAGTCCCGAGTCCCCAGTCTCACGGCAGGCTCCCAAACTCCGGGAAGTATCCGTGAGGGCCGCTCAAGAAACTGACGCCCAGAAAAGTCACCATCATCGCCGCAAAGCCAAAGATCGCTACGTAGGCCGCCCGCCGTCCACGCCACATTCCGCTCAGCCGCGTCGAAAACAGCACGAGGTAGATCAACCAGGTGATGATCGAAGCCAGAATCTTAGGGTCGAGTTCCCACGGCCCCTTCCAGGTCCGGCTGGCCCACACAAATCCCGTCAGGATACCAACGCTCAGCAGCGGCAGGCCGATCATCAGCGAGCGGGAGTGAAGTTCGTCACATACTTCAAGCGACGGCAACCGGTAGTAAAAGGCGTGCGGCCTTTTGGATTTCAGTTCGCGTTCCTGGATGAGATACATGACGGCGGCTACAAAGGTCAGTAAGAAAGCCGTGTACCCCAGGAAAATCGAGGCGATGTGAATCAGCAGCCAGCCGCCGCGAAATGCCGGATCTTCGAAAGGGCGCTCGGGGTGCAGCGCCGAGATCAGCGTGAGCACGAAGACCAGCGGGAGCATAAAGACCCCGAGCGCAGTGATTTGGTAGCGGAGATAAACAAGGAAAAAAGCTACTGTGGCCAGGAAAGAGAAAAACGACAGCGCGCTGCGTACGTCGGTGACGGGAAGTCGGTGGATTTCAGCCCCCGCGATCGCCAGAGCCGTGGCGTGCGCGGCCAAACCCAGAGCCAAGGCGGCAAGCGTCCCTTTGGAGAGGGCAGGCCGCCGCCGGATTATCGACGGAAGCGAAAGCAACATTCCCAGGGCGTACAGGCCCAGGGCTGACCACATGAAGGCTGACTGCATGGCAACCTCAACGCGCAAACCTCAAAACAGACAATTATAACACTTCGGCTTTCGCCGAAGCGACCCGGCATCCTGAACCGCGAACGGGAGCGCCATATAGGTCCAGTCCGGCGGGGGAAGGCCGAGCCGAGCGGACATTACGACCGCGGTGTCAATGCCGCACGGGGGTTGCGGATGAGGAGTGTCTTGACGTCGTCCTCGCTGGCGCCGGCCTTGCGCAGCGCGGGGAGGAATTGCGTGAAGAGCGTGTCGTAGCCACGGTAGTTGCCGCCGCCCGGCTCGCCGACGTGATACCAGCCAGCGTCGTGCGAGACGAGGACGCGACCGAGGTGCCCGGCGCGCCTCATGCGCATCACAAGCTCGACGTGCTTCTCGACGCTCTCGGGTGAGATGCCGTCGAATTCCACCCAGGCGCCCAGTTCCGCCGCGCGCTCGTGAATGCTTGGGTCAGTTTCGTTCTGCGCATGGACCCAGATGAAGGCGGAAGGGTCGACGCCCTCTTCCTTCAACACGTCCAGCTCGGCGAGCGCCGCTTTGCCGTCGCCGGTGTGCGCGGCGATGACGAGGCCCGTCCGGCGATGGGCGCGCGCCGCGGCGCGGACCAGCTTGGCGTCGATCTCGGAGAGCGGCCCGGAGTCCACACCGATTTTCATGAACCCGGGCTTGATGCCTGAGGGTGGAATGCCATCCTCGAACTCTCGAACCCAACGCTCCGCCAATTGATTGGTGCTCTCGTCATAAGCGAAGCGCGGGACGTACTTGTCCTCAGCCGCGCCGTAGAGGCCGGTATTGGTGAGAATGTTCAGCCCCGTCGCCACGGATAGCCGTCGGAGTATTGCCGGGTCGCGGCCGACGTAGTTCGGGGTGCATTCGACGAGCGTGTTGCAGCCCAGGGATTTCAGTTTCTCGAGGTGGGGAAGGGCGGTGCGGAAGACTTCCTCGGGGTCGTAACGCCCGGGCGCGATCTTATCCGCGCCGATGAAGTCCACCATGACGTGCTCGTGCATGAGCGTCCGGCCGAGTTTGCCGGGCTCGATCGGGCCGCGCACGGTCCTGACGCGGGATTCTGGAGCGCTGGCGGCCGTGAAGGCAGAAGCACAAATTCCGCCTAGGCCCGCCGCGCTGAGCTTGAGAAAACTTCGGCGTTGCATGGAATGGAGTATACCTTCTCAGACGGGCGATGACGATTCAACAGGCAAGATTGTTCAACAGGTCCGCAGCATTGAAAGGTCGGGGCGTCCTGACGGAGACCGAAAACAGCCGGCGAGGGTCGCCGTTGCCGTAGGACAAGCAAAAATCGTTTCCACCGAAGAGTTTTTGGAAGAACGTCTGGAAGTCTGATTCCGCGGCGGCGCGGGTTGCCTCGAGGTTTGGGGCGAGCAGGCGGTCGTTGATGAACAGCTCCAATTCCCGACCGTTAAAGCGAAGCCTGCCGTTCAGACTCGGTTCAGATTCCAAACGTTGGCAGGCTGCGAGCGCTGCGCGCGTCGCCTGTTTCAAGCGGTCCTGATTGCTGCCTTCCAGCGCCGCCTTCCGATTGTACCGAATCCCGAGGCGCTCATCCGCATTGTCGACGCTGTAGTTGGCCTGGTGCCCGATCAATACCACGCCGGGTCCCGCCTCGACGTGGCGGTAATCCGCGACGTCCAAGAGGAGCTCCTCGCAAACCTGGTCTTGAATCCACCTGTGAAAAATCGGAATCAACGGCTCGAGGTCCACTTCCCCGGGGTTTTCGACGAGCAGTTTCACATTGACGTGCTGTAGTTCCATCAAATCGTATTCCTTTGTTTCAGACAGCCGCCGGTGCGGGCAATCGGTTGTAGCAACTGTGCGAGGCCTCGATAAAGAGCTGGGCCTCCTCGACCAGGAATCGGGCAGATTCCGCAGTGTAAGAAACGTCTGATTTCTTGTGAGCGGCAAACAGGTAATGAGCGAATTTCCCGCCGGCATAAGGATCGAAGAACTTTTGTGTGTCGTAGAACCGCGTTCGAAACTCCTGGACGATCTGGGCGGGATCGTCCGGCACGTCGGCGTATTCGATTTTGACCAACGCTTTGGCGGCTTGAAGCATGGAGTGGTAAGCCTTCTTTCCCGCCTGCTCGAATTCGCCGTCCTCAAGCGCCAACTGGGCCTCGAAGACCTCCCGCTCGGCGGCCGCCAAGCCGAAGTCCGTTGACGACACCACTTCTCCCGCGCACTCGCCGACTCCAAGATCGCCCAGGCTGTATTCCCGGGGATCGCCCCAATCCCGGAAGAATGAGCGGTCCGTCTTGTCCGCCGGGGGCCGGGTCAAATCGTCGAGCATATTCTTCAGCTCGACCTTGCCGATCCGCTTGATGAAATCTCGGAAGTGTTCTCCGTTCTTCTGGCCGCTGACGTATCGCTCTGTGAGACGTGTGACCACCTGCGGAATGTTTTTGGAGGGAATCGCCATCACCGGCAGGCCATAGGACCCCACGTTGTGGCCCCACTCGCCTCCCAGGACGAGCTGGAAATGAGGAACGGCGTATCCTCCCATTTTCCGGCTGACGCCATAGAAACCCAGGTCGGCCACATGATGCTGCCCGCAACTGTTGAAGCAACCGCTGATCTTGATGTGAAGGTTTTGAACGGCCTCGTCGAGCTGGAAGCTTTTCTCGTCCAGTTGTTTCCGCAACTCCGCGGCCAAGCCGCGAGATGAAGAGATTCCTAGCTTGCAGGTATCGGTCCCCGGGCAGGCGGTAACATCAATGATGGTTCCTGCTCCGGGCTCTGCCAGACCCACGGCGTCGAGTGCCTGATGGATTTCCGGCAAGTCGCTCCGGCTGACCCAGCGGACGACGAAATTCTGCTCCACCGTCGTCCTGACCGTTCCCTTGGTAAACCGGCGGACGATATCCGCCAGCGCCCGCAACTGGTTGGCGGTGATATCGCCAAGCGGTAGAGCCACGGTCACCACGGCATAGCCTTCCTGTTTCTGCGGGCGAGTGTTGGTCTTCAGCCAGCGCTCGAAAGGTCCGGCAGCCGGCGCCGACAATTCTCCGGGCGGCCGCAGCGGCTCCTCGTGGGATTCCTCGGCTCCTTTCAGGTATTCCGTCCACCGCGGGTCGGGAGGAAGCGTCTTGCGCTCCTCCAGCACTAGTTCTTTGAATTTCTCGATTCCCAAATCGTGAACCAGAAATTTGATACGAGCCCGGTTGCGATTCTTCTTCTCTCCGTGCCGGGCAAAAACCCGGGCGATCGACTGGGCGAGAGGCAGCAGTTCTTCCGGGGGCACGAACGAGTCGAACAATTTCGCCTGATAGGGAACAGCGCCGAGCCCACCGCCGACGTATACTCCGAAGCCGCGCTTGTCCTCGCCGTTCTCTCTTCGCTCCACTGCGATCAATCCCAGGTCGTGTATGTTGGTGAGGGCGCAGGCGTGCTGAGAGCAGCCGCTGAAGGCCGGCTTGAATTTCCGGCCGAAGTTCTGGCAGTCCGGATGTCCCAGCAAAAACCGGGAGAGGGCGCAGGAATAAGGCGTGACGTCAAAAACCTCATCCGGGCACACGCCCGCATACGGGCAGGCGGTGACGTTGCGGACCGAGTTTCCGCAGGCCTCGCGGGTCGTGATGTTCGCCGCCGCCAAGCGGCGCATCAAGGTGGGCGTGTCGTCGATGTGCACGTAATGAAGCTGAGAATCTTGCCGCGTTGTTACGTGAACGATTCCGTCGGAGTATTCCTCCGCCAGTTCCGCCAGCGTCTCCAGTTGCTCGGGGTTGACCCCTCCGCCGGGAATCTTGATGCGCTGCATACCCGGAGCGTCCCACATCGTGTTCGGGCCCTTGGTCAATTCACCCGACGGGTAGGCGATTTGCTGGACCTTCTTGCCGTCGTGTCGCTGGCCGTTGTCGTAGCGCTGACCGTAAGCACCCCTGCGCAGGCGCGTTTCCGCGAACAGGCGCTCGTCGAGCTTGCCCTGTTTTCGCAGCGCGAGCTCGGTTTCAAAGATATCGATCTCACGGGCCAGGTCTTCCGGCATCTCCCCAGCCAGCTCGTCTTTCCATAACGCATTCGAGACTTTCATTCGCCTCAACCTCAAAAACCAAAAACCCACCCTCGAACTGCGTGTCCGACGGTGGGTTTGGATTAGACCTGAAAAGCTAACTTATGATTGGGCTTATCCCCCACACGTCGGCGCCAGCGTTTGACAACAACACATGCCGGCCCCGAGGTGAAGGCAACTACCCATAGCCAATGTTTGAGCTTAACGGGAGAGCGTCAGAATGTCAACCAAAAAGCGCATATTCGGCGGAGTGACAGAACCAAACTGGGTTGATGTCTGGTTGGGACGGCAGCCAGTCCCAGGCCGTACAAGCAAATGATTGCAGCGTCTGTGGTGCTTTTCCCTCCTGGATTGATCTATATGGGAGTGATCAACCGCTTCTCGACGGGTCCGGCATGGTATAATGAGCGTATCCGACTTATTGCCCAGTGATAGGCATATCGCGGCGATTGGATCACCCGGAGTTGCTTTCGGGCCGACGACGATGAACGCCATTCCGCCGAGCTCCGCTGTTCCACCGCCGAACTTCCCGCCTCATCCTGCAAGAGTCCCGATCTTCGAGGCACAATCCCAACCAGTGTCAACGCAGATTACTTGAAAGGAGCCTGCCATGGAAGAAATGATTATGCGATGGTTGTTTGATCCCACGGCCGGGAAACTGATCGCCGCGTTCGTGGGTGTCGTCGTGGTGTACGGCGTCGTCCACGCCCTAAAGCGATCGATCAACCTTCATGTCACAGACGCCGACAGCCGCTATCGTGCCCGTAAGCTTGTCAGTTTTCTCGGCTATGTGACAGTGATCATCGTGATCGCTACAGTCTTCAGTGACCGCCTAGGGGGCTTGACAGTCACCTTTGGAGTCGCCGGCGCTGGCATAGCGTTCGCCCTTCAGGAGGTGATCGCCAGCGTGGCCGGTTGGGTGGCGCTCTCCTTCGGCAACTTCTACCGACCCGGAGACCGCATTCAATTGGGCGGCATCCGTGGCGATGTCATCGACATCGGGGTGCTGCGTACGACGCTCATGGAGCTGGGTGAGTGGGTTGAAGGTGACCTCTACAACGGCCGTATCGTGCGGGTTTCCAACAGCTTCGTCTTAAAGCAACCCGTCTATAACTATTCGGCTGATTTCCCGTTTCTATGGGATGAGATCACTTTTCCGGTCAGGTACGGGTCCGATTGGCGGTACGCACGAGCGGTTTTGCAGCGTGTGGCGGACGAAGTAATCGGCGACTACGCCGGGCAATCCGAGGGTGCGTGGAAGGGAGTCGTTCAGAAGTATTTGATCGAGGATGCCAAGATCGCCCCTCTGGTTACCATCAGGCCAGACGAGAATTGGATCGAATTCAAAGTCCGCTATATCGTCGATTATAGAAATCGGCGTTCCACTAAAGACCGGATCTTCACTCGAATCCTCGAGGAAGTGGACAGATCCAATAACCGTATCCAGATTGCCACGGCCGGCTTTGAGCTTCTCTCCGCGCCGGCTCTGAGAGTGGAGCTCTTCGGAGAGGGTGACAGGCCGCTTCCAGAACCGCTGCCGATTGCCTGAGCGCGTGCGGTTTTCGGTGCGGTGGCGCAGGTTTATGAAAACGGGGAGTGGCCATGGGAAGAGTAGAAATGCGCGAGAAGAGACAGTCTTTAAAGGATTCGGAGGAGACATTGGCGAGGGTTGAACACTCTCGTCGGATTCCGCTGGTCTTTGCCCTTGCAATCCTTTTGCCTGTGGTGGGGAGCGCACGGGAGCCGGATGATCCAGAACATCGAACTTCCGCAGTTGCATCTGTGCCTGGAGTTGGGGAGCAAGGCATGCAAGACGATCTGTCGTCGGAGTTGAGTGAACCTGAGCAGTTTCTCCTAGGGCGACTGCAGCAGCTTGAGAAGCGTATCGCCTTTCTTGAATCACGACTCAACCTCGACGCCGTGACTGATGCCGTAGGTCTGTCAACCCCGCAGGGGGTTGCTTTCGAGCAGGACAACATGAAGGCACGCCGTTCCGAATACCTTTCGGATAGAAGTGGCCTTTTCAGCGGTCTCTCTCAGGCTTTGAAAGAAACGACACTGACCGCTGACTACCATCTCGCCGAGGGCTTTCTGGTGCGCAGCGAGTGGCGGCGCGATTTCTCGAACCAACGGTTCTTTCTGACCAACGACCCCGGCATTTTGAGGAAGGACCAAAGCACTGCGACGCTGGGGCTCGTCTGGTGGTTCGGCAGCAAGCAGGGCACGTGGTAGGTCACGGTTTCCGTCCACGGCAAAGGCGCCCAGGCGCCAGCCGGCAGGCCGGGGCAGTTTATTCAATGATGGTCTTTTTCTCGTGATACGATAGCGGCAATATCCCGCCACATCTCTTCAGGAGGCAAGCCATGCGGAAAGTCAGACGATTTCTATTGGCAACGGTGTTTCTCTTCTCGCCTGCGCTGTGTGGGCAGGCGTCCGCTCCGGAAGCTCCCGTGCGGATTGAGGGCCAGACGCTCCTCGTCCTGCGTTCCGGCGTGGGGAGCTTTTCGACCGTCGAGCGCGCTCATGCCGTCGAACAGCGCCTGCAGGATGTTCTGGACTCGCCGACGGCGAGCCACGAGACGTCGGTGCAGAAGACGGACTTGGGCCTGGTTATCATGATGGGCGACAAGCCCATCATCTCCGTCACTCCCGGCGATGAGAAGGCTGAGAAAATCACCGCGGAGGTGCTCGCCGACCGTTGGGCGAGGGCGATCCAGGAAGGAATGCAGCACGCGAAAAACCAGAAGGTAAGCCGCGGCCTGTGGCGGCGGCTGTTGAACGCGGCGATTGTCCTGGTTCTGGCGGTACTTGCCGGGCTCCTGGTCCGGCGGGGAAGGAACGCGTTAAGACGATGGTTGGAGGTGCGGCGCGAACGCATTCCCACGCTCCACTTCCGCGGGCTGGAGCTTATTTCTCGGAAATCCATGTACGAGGGTCTGGGGCACTTGCTGACGATCCTCTCTCTGGCCCTGCTCCTGGTAATCGTCGCAGGGGCACTGCTCTTGATTTTCGAGCAAGTGCCCGCGACCCAGAGCTACGCGCGCCAAGTCTTTCTGTGGATCTGGAACCCGCTGGCTGTGATCTTCTGGGGCGTGGTGGGATACCTCCCCAATCTCTTCTACATTCTGGTCATCGTTTTCGTCACACGTTTCGTGATGCGGGGAGTGGGATTCGTTTTCGAACAGGCGAACCGCGGGGTCATCAGCCTGGAGCCTTGGGTGCATCGCGACGTGGCCCGGCCCACGGCTCAGATCCTAAAAGCGGTGCTGATTGTTCTGGCCCTGTTCTTCATCGCTCCTTTAATCCCCGGAACGGGTACCAGCGCGGCCCAGGCCATCACCGTGCTGCTCGGCCTTACGGTGTCGCTGGGTTCCACGTCCACAGTAGGCAACGCCATCGCCGGCATCGTCCTCACCTACATGCGGCCGTTCCAGTTGGGCGACCGCGTGCAGATTGGGGATACCACCGGCGACGTGGTGGAGCGAACGTTTCTCTACACCAAGGTGTTGACCATCAAGAACGAGGAGGTCATGGTGCCAAGCCTTCAGGTGATCAGCCGCCCCATGATCAACTACAGCGCGCGGGCGCGGGAGTCAGGCTTGATTCTCCACACCAGCGTGACGATCGGCTACGACGCGCCCTGGCGCAAGGTGCACGAGTTGCTGCTCCGCGCTGCGGACCGCACGGCGAATGTCTTGAAGAACCCCAAGCCCTTCGTCTTGCAGACCAGCCTGGATGACTCGTATGTGAGCTACCAGCTCAACGCCCATACGGACCGGCCCAATCAGATGGCACAGATCTATGCGGATCTGCACCAGAACATTCAGGACTCCTTCAACGAAGGCGGGGTGGAAATCATGTCGCCGCACTACTACCAGCTTCGCGACGGCAACACGACGACCGTCCCGGCCGACTACCGCCCGCAGGGCTACCAGCCGGACCGGTTTCTGGTGGAGGCGCGGATGGCGGAGGCCGTCAAATAGCGCCTCGCCCCGGGCCGGTTGAAAGGCAATCCAAGGCGATGGGAGCCCCAAGGTTTCCTGGCGCCCGCTGTGAACCGGATGCTCTTGCTTCTGGGTGAAAGAGCGGTATGCTATGGGCGTTTTGGACGAAGGACAGGCCATGCAGGTCCCACCCCTGATCAAAGACCGCTACGAGATAAAAGAGGTGCTGGGCAAGGGCGGCATGGGTGTTGTCTACAAGGCGTATGACACCGTTATAAAACGCGAAGTCGCCCTCAAGACCGTGCTGGACATCGCGGACTCCAAAGCCCTCGAATTGTTCCAAAAGGAGTACGAAGTCCTTGCCTCCATCAGCCATCCGAACCTCGTGGAGATTGTTGACCTGGGGTCGTTTGAGTATCAGGGCGAAAGCGTTCCCTACTTCGTCATGCCGCTGCTCAATGGCATGACGCTGGACAAGCTGATCCGCACTTCCAGCCACCGGCTTACCGTGGAGCGTGCCGTCGCCATCATCTCCCAGGCTTGCCGAGGCCTCCAGGCGGCGCACGAGCGCGGCTTGATCCACCGTGATTTGAAGCCCAGCAACATCTTTGTGATGGATGATGACTCGGTGCGCATCATCGACTTCGGGGTCGTTCACAAAGCCGATGCCCTCACCACCCGCGGGTGGAAGGGGACTTTGCAATACATGGCGCCCGAGTTGATCGAAATGAAACCGCCTTCGGTGGTTTCCGATATTTTCTCACTCGGCATCGTCGCTTATGAGGCCCTGACGCAGCGCCGGCCATTCGAGCGTCCCAGCCAGCACGCGATCCTCCAGGCCCTTTTGCACCACATCCCGCCGTCGGCCTCGGACATCAATCCCATGGTGAGCCAGGCCGTTAGTCAAGTGATCCATAAGGCGATGGCCAAGCAGCCCTACCATCGCTTCTCCAGCGCCCGCGAGCTGGCCGAGACCCTCCAGAAGGCTTTTCGCGGTGAACCTCTGGACATCTTCGATCCTGCCCGCATCCGACCGCGGCTTCAGCGTGCCGGAAAGGCTTACGAACAGGGCGACTACCAGTTTGCCGATGAGATCCTCAACGAGCTTCTGGCTGAGGGTCACATTGACCCGGCGATTACGCTGCTCCGAGGCCAGTTGGACCAGGCGATTCGTCAGAAGAGGATTCACCAGCTACTGGACAGCGCGCGCACGCGGTTTGAAGAGGAGGAGTGCCCTCTGGCGTTGCAAAAAGTCCAGCAGGCGCTGGAGCTGGAGCCGGACAACGCGGCGGCGCTCGGCCTGCAACGCGAGATCGAGCAGAGACGGACCGAGGGGAAAATCGAGGACTGGTACCGCCTGGCCCGCCAGCACATCGACAACCACGCTTACGGCCATGCCCGCGAGGCCCTGCAGAACGTGCTTCAAATCAAGCCTGCGGACAGCCACGCACGGCAAATGCTGGGGGAGGTCGATCGGCTGGAGGAGGAATACCTGGCCGTTCGCGAGGAGAAGGAGCAGCTCTACGCCTCCGCCATGGACGCGTGGAAGAGCGGGGAAGTCAGCTCCGCGCTCCACAGGCTGGAGCGGGCACTGGAACTCGACCAGCGCGCTCCTGATTCCTCCGTTCCCGAACGCAGTGGCACGTACCAGACCTTCTACAAACAGGTCCGGTCCGAATACGACGCCGTAAACAATTCCTATGCCGAGGCGCGACAGCTTGTTGCAGATCGGGAATTCGCCAAGGCTATTGCGATCTGTGAGGAGTATTTGGCCAAATATCCCGGCAACGCGCTCTTCCAGGCATTGAAGTTTGACGTTGAGGAAGAGCAGCGGCAGGAACTGTCCGCCTATATCGCCGAAATCGACCGCCAAGTCGAAGCGGAGCCTGACCTGGGCAAGCGGGTCAATATTCTCAAAGAAGCGTTGGAGCGTCACCCCGGCGAGGGTCACTTCGAGCGGGCGCTGCGCATCATGCGCGAGAAGCGCGACCTGGTGAACTCGATCGTCGCCAAGGCGCAGCTTCACGAGGAGCGCGGGCAGTTTACCGAGGCCTTGGGACAGTGGGAGATTCTGCAGACGATCTACAGCCAGTATCCGGGGCTGAGTTTCGAAATCGATCGGGTGATCAAACGCCGCGACCAGCAGGCGCGCCTGGAGGCGAAGTCCCGCACGGTGGCGCTGATTGACCGCGAGCTGCACTTGGGAGACTTCCGCCGGGCTCTCAATCAGTTGAAGAAGGCACAGAAGGAGTTTCCCAATGACGCGGAGCTTGCGGAACTCGAAAAGCTGGCGCGCCGGGGCATCGAGCGGACCGCTGAAGCCGAGCGGCTCTTCAAGCAGGGGCAGGAGCTCCGCGCGCAGAAGCGTTTTGAGGAAGGCGTGGAGACGCTGCGCAAGGCGCATGAGTTGGACGAGGCCAATCCCGGCATCCGTGCGGCTCTGGTGGAGACCCTGGTGGAACACGCCCGCACGATGGTCGAAACGGACTGGGCGGCCGCCGAGGAGCTGACCCGGCAGGCTTTGGCCCTCGACCCCGGTCACTCGCTGGCCAAGAGCCTTCGGACCCTGGCGCTGGACCGCGAACGCGAAGAATTCGTTGACCGGTGTCTCGCGCAGGCCCGGCAGTTGCAAACCGCCGGCGACCTTAAAGGCGCCCTGAAGGTTGTCGAGCAGGGGCTGGCCACCCATTCCCGCGACACACGCCTCGGCCAGCTTCATGCCACGCTGGGAATCGCCATCCTGGAAGCTCAGCGCCGCCAAGCGCGGCGCGGAGACCTGGAGGAATTGGGTCGGCTGGACAGGGATGCGGAGGCCGCACGGGACGCCGCGGACGTACGACGAGTGTCCGAGCGCCTGAAAGCCATCGCCCGGAAGTACCCCGACGATCCTGAGGTTTCCGCCGTCGCCAGAGGGATTGAGAGCCGCCTCTCAAAAGCCGTCAGCGGGCCCAGCGAGCCGCCACCCAAACCAACTGGGATACCCCCGGAGGCACCGACAACACCCCGTGCGGCGGCCCGACAGCCTGCCGCGCCGGCCAGCGCACCCGAAGAAGGCCGAACCCCCTCCATCCCCTCCGGCAGCGCCTCCCGTGGAACAGACGTTGGTCCTCCGCGGCACACCACTTGTTCCCAAGCCTCCGGCACCGAAAGGGAAACCGCCGGCCCAGCCACCAGCGGGCAGGCATCGCGACGAACCTTCGGTATCAGGGTCGCCTGGGGCATCAACGGCGGAGGCTGAAGCTTCGTCGCGGGGGCTGCGGTGCCGGTCGAAGTTCCGGCTCCTCCGGAAAGCGGCCCGCGCCGAATACCCTGGGGCTTGATTGGGGTGGTAGGTTTGGTGGTCCTGGTGTTTGCTCTGGTCATTCTATGGCGTTCGCGGGAGGTCACACCTGCCGCCGCCTTGGTACCTCTGGAGGTCCGAACGTCTCCAGAGGGCGCCACGATTCGCATCAATGAAAAGGTGTACGGCACATCCAATCTCAAAGTGGAGATTCCGGTTGGCGTTCATCGGTTGGAGGCCATGAAGGACGGCTACGAGGCGGTGACGGTATCTGTCGAAGCTGCAACCGATTCTGCACCGGCTCCGGTCGTGCTCACGCTCCAGCCGATGGCGCAGGTCCTGCGCGTGCAGGCGGATCTCGATGCCGGGCGTGTCAAACTGGACGGAAATCCGGTGGGCGAGCTCCAGGAGGGCGAGTTCACGCTTGACAGCCTCCCCACCGGCAGCCACACGCTGACGATTTCAGGCCGCCACGGCGAGGCGAGCCTCTCCTTTGACGTGACACCCGGAGGGACTCCAAGAATCGCCGGTCCGGTGACCGCGAAAGGACTCCGGGCGATTGCCCTGGGGAGTCTGGGTCGGCGTGCGCTTCTGTACTGCAGCTTTGGTCCCGTAGGGGCAAGCATTGATGGGCGGCCTGCCGGAGAGGTGGGTCCGGATGGGGTTGTGCTGGAGGATCTCGCCGCAGGCCCCCACGAATTGACTCTGGGCGAAGGAGATGTCCAGCGAAAGCTCGTCCTGGAAACCGGCCCCACGCCAACCCTCACGGTTTCCCTCACCTCTGACCGCAACGTCGGCACGCTGGTGGTCGTTGTCGGCGAAGACGATGTGAGCGTCCTTCTGGACGGCAAGCAGTATCGCCGCACGACCCGCCGAGGCCAATTGCGGATCCCAAATCTCGAGGTCAAAGAATTTTCGGTTCAGGTCTCCAAGCCGGGCTTCCGGGCGGGCCCGGAGCAGCGCGCGGCGATTGCGAAGGGGGCGGAGACGAGGCTGGAGTTCAGGCTCGTGCCTCTTCCCAGTGTAGCGTCCCTGGAGATCCAAGGCGCTCCCGTGGGCGCGCAGGTGTTATTGGACCGCAATCCGCTGGGAACGGTGCAAGCCGACGGCAGCTTTTCTGCTGCCAATCTCGAGCCCGGGACACACACCATCGAGCTGCGCAAGGAAGAGTCCAAGCCTCGGCAGATCTCCAGATTGTTCCGGGCCGGAGAAGCGGTGCGGTTGGGCGGAGGCGAGGTCTCACTGGAAGCCGCAATGGGGACGTTACGCCTCAGCGTTTCTCCCGCGGACAGTCGTGTCACCCTGCAGCGCCAGGGCGAATCTCAAGCGCGGCCGGTGAATGACACCACGCTGAGCCTACCCGAGGGCACCTATATTCTTACGGCGCGGGCGCCCAACCACTCTTCGCGTTCGGCCAGCGTTGAGATTGTGCCCGGGGAGACCCGGACCTTGAGTCTGAGCCTTGTCGAAGAGAAGCGAGGAGGCATGGACGATTGGGAAGACCCCAACGGCTGGACTCGCGACGGAGAGTGGTTTGTCCGTCGGGGCGGGGACTTCACACTCTTCCGGATGTCGCCCACCAGCGGGCGGTTTGTCTTCACCGTCGCCTTACGCCGGGGCCGGCGGCTGCAATGGGTGATCAACGAAAAGGATCAGAAGAATTATCTGCTCTTCCAGATGGACAAGAAATTCCTCTACCGAAGCCAGATCCGAAACGGAGACTCGACCCGCGAGTTCAAGGTTGAGCACGGGATGGAAGGCGCGGGCTACTACACGATGCAAATCAAGATCTCGCCTGACGGCATCGTTCACGAGATTTACGACGGCAAGAAGTGGATTGCCATTGATTCCTGGAGCGAGCCTGGCCTGAATTTTGCCGAAGGGAAGTTTGGCTTCCTCATCCCGCGCGGCGAAGAAGTTGCCGTCTCCAACTTCACTTTTTACCCGCAGTAAGCGGACCTGAACCCATCCTCTATAAGGGCGCGGCGAGAGAATCCCCGGCGGGTCGCAGCCACGCGCGGCGTAGGCCGGCGGATGAAGGGGAAGGTTTGCCGTCCGTCTACTTCTTGCGGACTGCCTCCAGTTGCGCGGCGGGGATGAAGACGCGCTGGAGGTGGCGGTCTTTGTCCACCCAAAGGTCGATTCGGGCGAGTTCGGAAGAGACCATCAGGTGCTGGAGTTCACGCTGCTCCCCTTCGAGGTCGATCTGCTCCAATCCCAGATCTTCCACGTTGAGGACTCCGGGCAGGGCTTCCTGGGGGATGAATGCCGGGAAGGTCTGCTTCCTCGAAGCGACTCGGTCGAATCGGTCCACGACCAACTGGTAATGGTGAACGACGTTGTCGTCGAGGACGATGAGCCCTTTGGGCAGGTCGAAATCTCGAACGTCGTCGTCGCCCTCGAGGGTGTGGTAGCGGGCCCGCGCCGGCTTGGTGCGGAAATCCACTTCCAACCGCGACGGTTGAGCGCCCTTCTGGCTCCAGGAATAGGTTTCCGGTTCGAGGTCCGCGTTGAGAATCAGTTTCGGAGAAGTCCGGAAAGCGTAGGTTTTCCCTTCACGTTCAACGCGCAGCTCGATCTGGGCTTGCGCGTCAACTTTTTTGTCTCCCGTGGAACGGATACTGAATTTCTCTGTCCCGATCTGTTTGCCGCCCAGGGAGATGATGAACATTCCCTCGTCCACGATGTCGGCAGGAGCCGAGGAAGGCGAGCGGCCTCCCGCACCGGGGAATCCCCCCCCGGCGGCCGTGAAACCAATCAGGGCTGTGATGAAGAGCGCCGTTCTCTGTTGGTTGATAATCAGAAGCAGCTCCTTGCACTCTAATGGAGATTGAGATGAAGGATCTGGTCGACCACTTCCTGCGGCGACCTTCCTTCGGTTGAAACTCGGAATTCCGCCATTTGATAGTAGGGAAGTCGCTGTTCGAGCAACCGCGAAAAGCTGAGTGGGTCGCGGAACAGCGGCCGGTCGTTCTTGCCCTCGCAGCGCCGAACCAACTCCTGAATGGAACAATCAAGCCACACCGTTGTACCGCCGTTTTCGCGAATCAGGTCGATATTGGGTTTCTGAACGAACGTCCCGCCGCCCAAAGCCACGACTGCGGGCTCGGTCTTGGAGACTTCCACCAGCGCCGCCCGCTCGATTTCGCGGAAAAAGGCCTCGCCCGCCCGATCGAATAATTCCCGCACGCTCGCGCCTTGCCCGGCCTCGATGGTGGTGTCGAGATCGATAAATGACCAGCCGAGTTCCCGCGCCAATAGTTCGCCGACGGTAGACTTGCCGCAGCCCATGAATCCCAGAATGTAGATCAGCTTTCTTCGCTGACGACTCATCCTTGAACCGTCGAAGCACTCGATTGCGATGCGGCTTCATTATAGTGGGCGGGAAGTGAATTCCGCAACTTGGGCGTGGGGGAGGATCGGTCCGGGTAGGAGATAGCGGGGCGCTAAAAGCATCCCGCAGGGCGGGATGGGAACGGCATTAGCGTTGCGGCCGCAGGCGAATCGTGCCGCTGAAGGATGACAGCTCAACCATGGCGTTGCCTGCGTTACTGGTGCCCACTAGGCTGTGAGCGGAAGAGAGCGGTGACACGTCACGGCGCCTGGGTGTCAGTGAAAACTCGTTGTCGACCTTCCCTTTCACCGTCTTGGCGGTCAGTTGGAAGGATGAGGCCGGAGGGCAAAGGATTTCAATGTCCCCGCTATAGGTGGACAGAACATATTCCGCACCGGGAATAAAATCGCCCTGGAAGACGATCTTGCCGGAGTTCGAGTTGCCGCGCAGATCCTTGCTGGTGGCGTCGATAAAGCGGATGGCGCCGGTGATCGAAAAGGCCTCGACGCGCCCCGAGGCGCGAACGATTTCGATGTCGCCGCCCAGCGTGCGCGCGAAAAGGTGGCCGCTGATGTCCGTCGCGGAAATGGTTCCGTTGGTGGATTCCACGCGCGTGTGCTGGCCGCGGACCAATTCGATTCTGACGCTGCCCTGGCGGTTCCGGATCTCAACGCTGGCGTCGCGGGGAACCTCCAGAATGCAGTCCACGGTTTCGTCTTCCCCGGTCACCAAGGGATCCAGGAGGTGGGCGGCAAGCTGCACCCGCTCCACCGGGCCGGAGCGCGGGAGGGTTTCGGCATCCACCTCGACGCGCGGGGAGAGGGTGGTGCACTGGGCCCGGACGAGTTGCTTGTCCCAGCCGCGGACCACCAGCTTGCCTCGCAGGTTGGTCAACGTGACCTCGGGACTCGACGTCGTCTCGAAGGTCTTGTCCAGGCGCGCCGGGCTCGCGACCGCGGTCAGGCTCAGCGGGAAAAGGAGCAGAAGACTCCCCCAGGGGATGGTTTGTGCCACCTTGCATTTCTTCATTGAGTTCGAGAAGCTCACTTTAGTCGCTCCCCCGGGAATAACGTTAGCGCCGGTCGAACTGCAGGGCGGAAGCAAGCACCTGAGCCTTCGACCGGTATGCGTTCAAGAGGTACTCATGCGCCAGCGCGTCGGTGGGCTGCCGCTGGCAATGCGTCAGGCACTCGCGGATGCAATCATCCAGCGTCCCGAGGCTCTGGCGATACGCTGCCTTGAGATCCGGGTCCAGCGTGGCCTCCAGCGCTTGATAGCTTTCCTCCATTTGGCGGAGGGTTTGCAGGAGGTCCTTGTCCATCCCCAAGACCGAGGCCGTTGCGATGGCGGGCGCTGCGCCCGGCGACAACCAGCCGGATGCCCTTTTCAGCCCGGAGTCTCCCGGCCCCAACAGGAAGATTGACAGGATTGTCAGGCAGGCCAAGGCGCCGGCCGGTGCGGAGGCAGGCTGGAGGATTTGGTGTTGTAGCCACCGGCGCCAACCGCTGACTTGCTCGCGAATTACCCCTTCGCTCGCCAGCCTGGCCCGGATGTTCGCCCAGACTCTGGCCGGAGGTTCCTCGATGGGCAGGTGGTGGCTGGCAAAAGTGGCTTGTTCCAAATCGGCGAGCAGGACGGCGCAGTAGACGCACTCCCGGGCGTGGGCCGGCACGGCCGGCCGATCTTCACCCTCGAGATAAGCGGGCAGGTCCAGATCGAACTGCCGGCAGGCAGCCCGGGCATCGTCAAGCCTCTCGTGGCCCTGGTCGGACATGGTTCTCCTACCTCTCGTCTTCCGAACCCGAAGAGTGGGACGCTTCTCTGCGGGGGTTCCGTTGATCGCGCCGGAGATGCTCCCGGAGCTTCATCCGGGCCTTGTGGAGCTGCGACTTCGAATTCCCGATCGAACAATCCATGATCTGAGCGATTTCGTTGTGTTCGAAACCCTCCACGTCGTGCAGTACGAAGACCGCACGGTAGCCGGGCGGAAGCGCCGCGATGGCACGTCCCAGGATGATGCGGTCAATCGATCCTATCAGTCGCCGGTCGTCCTCGCCATAGTCGCGTTTGACCGGCTCTTCCTGGGAAGTGTCCACCTCGTCCAGTGAGATCTTCTGGAGACCTTTCTTCCTGAGGTGCATCAGCACCACATTCACCACCAGGCGATGCAGCCAGGTTGTGAACGCCGACTCGCCGCGGAAAGTGGAGATCTTCCGGAAAAGCTGCAAAAAGGCTTCCTGGCTCAGGTCTTCCGCTTCGGCGGTGTCACCGGTCATGCGCAGGCAGAGAGAGTAGACGCGCCGTTTGTGCGCCTCGTGGAGCGCCGCGAACGCCTCTTCGTCGCCCTGCTGCGCGCGTGCGATCAGTTGAGTCTCAGGAGCGGCCTTCTTTCCCGCCGTCGTGTTGTGGCTCAAGTGGCCCTGTTTGGGCCGCACCTCGACTCGCTTGGTGAGATGCGGAGCATGATTTCAAAGTTGTCTCAAAATTCTTGGTGGGGCGCCCCTTCCGCCGGGCTGCCGGGCGGCCGGAGTGCCCTTTCCCGGGGGCAGTTCTAGCGGCCGGGGCCGCTCCCCGCCGGGATGCGGAGGACCGCCTTGCCAACTCCCACATTCCCCGCTGTGTCCGTGGCCCGCAGGGTCAGGACGTGCTCGCCGGGGTCGAGTTTCCGGGTTCGAACGGTGAAAGTCTCGCTTCGCGTGTCCACGATGCCGTCGTCGGAGTGAACGTCCTGCCAGTCCTCTCCGTCCAGAGAGGTTTCCGCCTTGCTCAGGGGCGAGGTGGCATCCTCGGCCTGGAATGTGACCTCCGCACCACCCGCCGTCACTTGCTGCTTTAGGGCGCGAACCTGAGGAGGGGTCGAGTCCAGCCAGAAGGGGGCGCTGACCAGTTCCGCACTGCGCGCCGTCTCCCGCGGATTCGAAGCCTCGTCGGAGGCGATCAGGCGGGCGACGTACTTTCCATCCGCCAGCGAATTGGGGTCCAGGGTGTAACTCGTCTGCTGCAGTTTATCCTTGACCAGGTGCCACTCTTCTTCATCCGCCGCCCGGATTTGAAGGGAGAAAACCAGCGCGTCTCCGTTGGGGTCGTCGGCCTTCCAGCTGAGGGTGGTCGGCGTCGGCTTGGAGTTGCTGCTGGAGGTTGACGGAACCGGGTAGCTCACTGTGGGCATCGAAGTCACCGTGACGGTGGTCATGGCCCCGGGGCTTGACGTGGAAGACGTTCCCGTCGGTCCCGTCCTCTCGCTGCTGGTGCTCACGTTAAGGGAGCGAATCAGAGGTGGAAGGTTCTGGTTGACGTAGGAAATCGTCGCTTCGTTGAGCACCGGGCTGGCGCCGTTCGCCGACCGGAGGGTCGCCTTCCATTGCAGGTAGCGCGCCGGCGGGCTGGTGATGGCAGAACCGTTCGGGTTGGTGTACGGCCCCGCCCAGTCACTCCACGTCCGGTCGGGCCGGTCGGAGTTCCCGGAGCGGGTGTAAAACTCCACGGCGGATCCTTCGGGGGCCTCACCGCGCCAAGTCAGAGTCCCCCAACGGGAGATTATCTTGGTGTCCTTGACGGGCGACTCGAAACTTCCCTCATGTCCCACCGTCGACCCCACCCGAAACAGTTTGCCGACGTTGCTGGTGGCGATGTAGAGGTCGGGGCCGCGCAGCATCAAGCGCGTCGCCAGGGATTCCTGGGTGGCCGTGAGGAGTGTCAGCTTTTGGCCGTCGGGACTCGGCGTGAGATCGAAGATGCGTCCGTTCGCATCCGTGGAGAACAGAACCTGGTTGTCGCGCACGGCCAGCCCGAAGATGCTCTCGTTGTTCGAGCTCCACAACGTCTCGGCGGAGTAGTCGGGGAGAATCTGAATCAGCGAGCCGCGCCCCTGAGGGATCTGCGGGACGGCAAGGCCTGAGGTCTGGGGTGCAGGACGGTTCAGGCTGGGAGTGGTGGTCGTTGCCATCTGCGGCGGCTGCTGTTGTGCGGCCTCGGGCGCGCCGGAGACTTCACCCGCCCCTGCCGTAACCATGACCGTGGTCACCGGAGCCGTCTGCTGTGTCCCGGGCGGCGGCGCAAACAGGTATTGGCTGCCCTTGCCTCCGGCGCCGCCCAGCGCCGCGGCGTAGATGCGCCCCTTGGCATCCACGGCCAGCTCGTGAATCTCCGGCAGGGTGTCCTGATAGAGAACGAACGCTTTCCCCGCCGGGTCGATGCGATAAACCAATCCGTTGGGAACGCTTCCCGCCAGCAGGTTGCCCTTGGGATCGAAGGCCAGGCACATGATGTGCGTCTGCTTGCTGTCGAAGAACACCTCGCTCTTGCCCGCCGGGTCAATCTTCAAGATCCTTCCCTGGTCCCCCGTGCCGACAAAGAGATTTCCTTTGGAATCGAACGCCAGCGCCCAGATATATTTGGCCTCCGGGTCATAGAAGACGGCCGATTTCCCATCGGGCGTGACCCGATAGATTTTTCCTTCCGGCGAGCTTGCCACGTAAAGGGCGCCGTCGGGGCCGCCAGCCAGAGCGAAGATATCGGACTCCTCAGCCGTGAAAAACAGTGAGCCCTTCTGCTTGGGGTCAACGCGAAAGACTTTGCCCAGGTGGCCGGTGCCGATATAGAGATTGCCCTGGCGGTCGGCGGCCAGGGAGAGGGCTAGCGCTTCCTCGGGGTTGAAGACCGTCTGGGCCTCCGGGGCGAGTTTCATCTCGCCTTCCTTGCTTAGCGAGACGTTCTGCAGGGTGCCCTGGAGAAACTCATCAAAAGTGCCGATTTGCCAGAAGCTCGTTTCAACTCCCGCCAGCGGAACCGCCAGGGCTGCCCACGCAACGAACAGAACCAATGCCTTAATGGATTTCATGCCGGACCTTTCTTCTCAACCCTGCGGCTTCGAGGTTTCCGCTGGAAATTGAGGCGCTGCTAATTCCCCGGGCTCAACACCTTCAGCAGCAGGGTTTCCTGCCCGCGGATCGTGTAAGGAGAGGGGTCGGTTTCGAAATCTCCCACCACCGAGGTTCCGCTCAAGACCACTCGGCTCGAAACGGAAGGATCAGCCAGGAAAGTCTGCACCAAGGACGGCGGAGGCGAGGGATACTCATCCCCCTGAAGGACGAACGACCTCTGGGGCGCCATGAGCAGCGCGTAAAGACGATTGTTTCGCCTCATCCGGTTCAAGGCCCGGACCATCTGGCGGAGGTCTCGCGGGGTCGTGGTCAGCGGTGAGAGCCGGCGCTGAAGTGAATTGATGGTGGACCCGCTCCCCACAACCAGCGAGAGGGCTTTGTCGCTGACGCTCTCCGGGATGTCCACAGGAATCTTTTTCACGACGGCTTCACCGGAGGGCGTGCGCAGGACCGCGGTCACTTCGATGTGTTCGCCGGGACGGACCTCCGACTTCGAGCTCCACACCTGCTCGACCGTGGCCACACGCTTCTCGTTTCGAGAGATGATGTCCAGGTCAATGCCTTCGATGCGAAGGTCCGGAAACGCCGTCCCCAAAAGGTAAGTGAGCGGGGCCGAAATCGCCGCGGTCGCGGCGCTGGGCGTGTTGATGTCCGAGGAGACCACGTCCTCGACGTCGACCGTCTCACCGTTGGCGAGCCGGATCTGACCCTTCATCTCCACCGTGGAGGGGCCGATCATTCTTTCCGTCGCCGCCAGCGTGGTGATCATGACCACGTTCATCATCAGCGGCGTCAGGAAGGGCTCTTGAACGATGTCAAACTGGTATTCCACCGTCTTGTTCAGCGAAGAGTCCAGCCGGATGCGGACGTGAATCTGCGGCGCCGTGTCACCCAGCACGCCATAGATGGCGCCGTAGCGGTCCTGTTGGATACTCCCCACCACCGGCCCCGGGCTGCTCAGCTTGAAGGAACTGGCCAGGCTCGGGACCGTGGCCAGCACGCGCGATTGTGCGAAGGGAAACTTGGCGGGCCCGGCAAGCAGAAATCGATGACCGCAGGCGTAGACGTTGTCCTTTTGGCGGTAGGTCACCGTGCAATCAACGTTGACGTTCAGGTCGCCGCGCACCAGCAGAAGGCTGATCATCGAGCCTGGCTCCAGATCCTGCTTGATGGGTTCGTCGCTCTGCCCTCCGGAAAGCGCGGCGCCTTCCAGGGGCTCGAAGCCCAACCGGCGAAAGAGCGGTGCGTAAGCTTCAATCACTCGGGGCGCAAATCCCCCAAAGTGGAGCGGCAGGCGAAGGCCGGTGAGCGTTGTTTCGCCGCTCGAAGACGGCAGCAGATTCTTCCAGGCCGCGGCGTCGAAATCCTCGTCGGGAATCAGGCGAACCGCTCCGTGCGATCCGGGAATGCGGGCAATGCTGATTTCCCGGCCCAGGGCCGGGCGCGGCGGCGCGGCGGCCGGCTCGGGCACCACCTGGAGCATCTCGCCGATGGGCGTGATGCCGGTCAGCGCCTCCTTGGCGAAGGGGAACGCCAGAGCGACGGCGCCCACCAGCTTCCCATCCACGTAAACCGGGCTGCCGCTCATTCCCGCCATCACCCCGGTTTTCTCCAGTTGGTCGCCGGAAAGCCGCGCCAGGATGACGTCGTGCTTCGGCGACATGACGTTGTGCATGACGCCCAGGAATTCCACCTGGAATTCTTCGATCTTGTCGCCTTGGAAGACGGTCCGGCCCACCCCTTTGAGTCCGGGACGAATCTGGTCCACCGGATAGAATTCCACGTTGTCCTGGCTCCGGAGAGACGGCGCAAGGAGAAGAAAAACCGCAAGCGTTGTGACCAGCGACCGAAGGGCCATAAGTCCAGCGTGCCTTAGTGGCGGGCTAAATCCTAGTGTAGGGGATGTTGAATCGAGTCGTCAAGCAAACCGGCTTGGGCGACCGCAGGGCGCGCCCCTCACGCCTCGGAGTTCTCGCCGTTTTCCCCCTCCCAGCGCCCCGATGCCAGGGAGAAGCGGCCTGCCACGGCACGAGTCCGAAATCCGCCGCGGGGGCGTGAAGTCGGGCTGAAGAAAATCTCGC